>DASZHJ010000103.1:0-5604 GCA_035938015.1 Allostellaceae bacterium | reverse complement strand
CCTCGATCGGCAGTCCGCCTGGATTATTTGGCGTCTTCAGCATGATCGGCGGTACGGCGGACATTAGCACCGCCTTGGCGACCCGGCCCCGGCCGTTCGGCCCGCGTCGCCTGCCGGCCGACCGTCGCCGGCTCGGTCCCGCCTCGCCACGGCCGCAGCGCACCGACACGACGGCAAACCCGTCGGTGCTTGCACTCAGACGTGAGCGAAGATTCGCCCGACGATCACCGCCGCGATCGCCCAGCCTGCGCCCGTGAAGAAGCCTACGCAGAACCAGACGCCGATCTGGTAGAGGTTGATGGTGGAGGGCATGTTGGATTCTCCCTGTAGCGACGATCAATAGGACGAGCAGAATGATACCATTTACCGACAGAGCCCGATGGAGTTCTCTACGGCGTGATCTCCTCCCAGCGCAGGCAGGCGACCGCGTGAGCGGCACTGACCGGCGCTAGCTCCGGTACGGTTTCGGCGCATTGCGGCGCCGCGTGGGCACAGCGCGTGCGGAAGGCGCAGCCGGACGGCAGATTGCGCGGGCTCGGGGGATCGCCCTCGATGGTCGCGGCACTGAGCTGGCTGCCGGGCTCGAGCCTCGGCGCAGCCGCCAGCAGGGCGCGCGTATAGGGATGCCTGGGGTTGTTGAAGATCGCCGCGCTGAGGCCGACCTCGACGATCCGGCCGAGATACATGATGGCGACACGATCGCTCATGTGGGCGACCACGGATAGGTCGTGCGAGATGAACAGATAGGTGAGATCCAGCTTGCTCTTGAGTTCGCTGAGCAGGTTGAGCACGGTCGCCTGGACCGAGAGATCGAGGCCCGAGGTCGGCTCGTCCAATATGATGACGCGTGGTTCGAGTACCAGGATGCGGGCGAGCGCCACCCGGCGCAGCTGACCGCCCGAGAGTTCGTGCACGTAGCGCGGCTTGAACGACGCATCGAGCCCGACCGCATCCAGCAAGGCGCCGATCTTGCCGCTACGCGCTCCGGCGTCGCGCTCGCCCTGAATAACCAGGCCTTCCTCGAGGGTGCGGCCGATGCTCCACCACGGATCGAGCGCGGCGCCGGCATCCTGGTGCACGTATTGGATGGCGCGACGCAACGCGCGCGCCCGATCCGGCGGTACGCCGCTCACGACTTCGCCGTCGAGCCTGATCTCTCCGCCGCTCTCCGGTTGGATGCCGATGAGCGTGCGGCCGAGCGTCGTCTTCCCGCAGCCGGACTCGCCGACGAGCCCGAGCGTCTCGCCGGACCGGAGCACGAGCGACACCTCGGCCACGGCGCGCAGCGGTAGGACGGGAGCACGCAGAAAACGTTGGCGGCCGCCGAGTTCAACGACGAGGCCTTGCGCCTCCAGGACCGGCACACCCGCGCTCATGGCACGACCTCAGACGTAGCCTCGACGAGCCGGCAGTTGACCAGATGGCGCGGGCCGCTGGCGATGAAGGCCGGCGCCCGGCGCGCGCACGCGGCGATCGCGTGCCCGCAACGCGGTGCGAAGCGGCAGCCGGGCGGCGGTCGCAGCGGCGAGGGAACGAGGCCCGGGATGCCGGTTAGCGCCGCGGAGCGCTCGGGATGGCAGGCCAGCAGCGCCCGCGTGTAGGGATGCTTCGGCGCGGCGAGCACCGTATCGACCGGGCCGCTCTCGACGGTTTGGCCCGCGTACATGACGGTGATCTCGTCGCACAGCTGGGCGACCACGCCGAAATCATGGCTGACGAACAGCATCGAGATGCCAAGCTCGTGGGCAAGCGATTTCAGGAGCTTCAGGATCTGCAACTGCGTCGTCACGTCGAGTGCCGTGGTCGGCTCGTCGGCGATCACCAGGCGCGGCGAGCAGGCGATGGCGCCGGCGATCATCAGCCGTTGGCGCTGGCCGCCGGAGAACTGGTGCGGATAGCGCTCGAGCACGTCCTCCGGTTCAGGCAACTGCACGCGCCGCAGGATGTCGACGAGGCGTGCTCGATGATGGCGCATCAACGCCGCGCCGGAACGCGGGCCGTCGGCCGGCAACGGCGCGTGCCAGCGCATGACGGCGAGCAGCTGGGTTCCGATCCTGAACACAGGGTTGAGCGCCAAATACGGGTCCTGCGGAATGAAGCCGATACGGCTGCCGCGGATCCGGCCGGCCAGCTCACGCTCGGACAGACGCAGAAGGTCCTCGCCGTCGAAAACGATCCTTCCGCTCTCGATGGCGGTCGCGGCAGGAAGGATGCCGAGGATCGCCTTCACCAGCGTGGACTTGCCGCAACCCGACTCGCCGGCGACGCCAAGGATGCGGCCGCGTTCGAGCCGCAGCTGCACGTGATCGAGCACCTGCGCCACGCCCTCGTCGGTGCGGATCGACAGACGCAGGTTGTCGATTTCCAGGAGCGCCGCGGCGTTCATCGCGACCGCCGCAGACGCGGATCGACGATGTCGCGCAACCCGTCGCCGAGAAGATTGAAGCCGAGGACGGTGAGGAAGATCGCCAGGCCCGGAAAGGTCGAGAACCACCAAGCGTCCGGCAGATACTGGCGGCTCTCCGAGATGGCGAGGCCCCAATCGGGATCGGGCGGGGTCGCGCCCATGCCGAGGAAACCAAGAACCGCGGCGACCAGGATGGTGAACCCCATGCCGATCGTCGCCCGCACGATGATCGAGGATACGCAGTTCGGCAGGATATGCAGAAACAGAATGCGCGGACCGCTCGCCCCGATGCAGCGCAGCGCGTCGATGAACAGCGAGGATTTCAGCCGGCGAGTCTCCGCATAGACGATGCGGGTGAAGAATGGCCAATAGGTCAGGGTCAGCGCCAGCATGGCGCTGGTCAGGCTCGGCGACATCAACTGCGCCAGCGCCAGCGCCAGGATGAGCTGCGGCACGGCGAGGAAGATGTCGGTGACGCGCATGATCGCCTCGGCGCCGGCGCCCCGGTAATAGCCGCCGATCAGTCCCAGCGGCACACCGATTAGCATGGAGAGCCCGACCACCATCACGGCGATCAGTAGCGCGCCGCGCGCGCCGAGGATGACGCGGGAAAGTATGTCGCGGCCGAGATAATCGGTGCCGAAGGGGTGCGCCCAGCTAGGCGGCTTGAGCCGCAGCAGCAGATGCGAGACTGACACGTCCTGCGGGTAGGGCGCGAGCACCGGCGCGAAGATCGCCATCAGCGCCACAGCGAGCACGACGGCGAGCCCGAGCAGCGCCGGCTTGTCGGCGGCGAATTTTCTGGCGACCAGCATCACAGGTGCTCCCGCAGGCGTGGGTCGATCAGGCCGTGCAGGAGGTCGACCAGAATGTTGACCACCGCATAGATGACGCCGATGAGCAGCGTGACCGCGAGCATGACTTTGTAGTCGGCGGTGAGGATCGCCTGCACGGTATAGAACCCGATGCCCGGCCAGTCGAAGATCGTCTCCACCACGACCGCGCCGGCGATCAGGCCGCCGAACAAGAGCCCGATCTGGGTGATCGACGCCACCACGGAGTTCTTCAGCACGAACTTCCAGATCAGCGCCCGAGCGGGAAATCCCTGCGCACGCTCGTAGCTGACAAAGTCCTTCTGCAACGTCTCCAGCACGCCCGCGCGGGTGAAGCGCGCGATGGTCGCGAGCCCGCCGAGCGACAGCGTGACCGCCGGCATCACCAGGTGCCAGGCGGCGTCGCCGAACGCGTCGAGTCTGCCGGCGAGCAGGCTGTCGATCAGATAGAACCCGGTGACCGTCGACGGCGCCGCGAGGTCCGTGCTCAACCGCCCACGCAGCGGCAGCCAATCGAGCCCCATGGCGAAGATCAGCTGGAGCTCAATCGCGAACCAGAACGCCGCAATCGCGACGCCGCCGACCGACAGAACCCGCACCAGGATGTCGGGCCACCGGTTGTGATGAACGGCCGCGACAGTGCCGAGCGGAATGCCAAGGGCCATCGCGAGCAAGAGCGCTGTGACGGTGAGCTCCAGCGTCGCCGGCAGCCGCTGGGAAATGTCGAGCGCCACCGGGCGGTGCGAATAGGCGCTTTCGCCGAAGTCGAACCGCGCCACCTGCGCGCAATACACGGCGAACTGCACGTAGAGCGGCCGGTCGAGCCCATACTGCCGGCGGATCTCGGCGACCTGACCCGGAGTCGCGTTCTCGCCAGCCAGCGCCGCCGCTGGATCGGCCGGCACTACGCGGATCAGGAAGAAGGTCAGGACAAGGAGGCCGAACAGCGACGGAATTGCGAGCAGGACGCGGCGCAGAACGAAGCGGAGCATTCCTATTCCAGCCCTCTAGTGCACGCCTCGGTCTCGCAGACCGACGTGCGGCAGATCACCGTGCCCGCGGTCGCTGCGGCAAGGATGACGTGCCGCACGTCAGTCGCGAAATCCAAGACCGTCAATTGGTTCGCTTCCCTGCCCGAGAGAGCGGCAAATCAGTCAATTCGCTAGCTTGATCCAGCGCATCTCGCCGCCGGAGCCGACCGGCGAGAAGCGGAAATCCTTGACGCGGTCGGTGACGCCACGGATCTCCACGGTGTTGTACACCCAGATGTCCGGGCTGTCGGCGACGACGAGCCTGGTCGCCTCCTCATAGAGCGGCTTGCGCGCGGCTTGGCTGACGGTGACGCGCGCCTTGCGCAGAAGCTCGTTGACCTTCGAATTCTCGTACCAGGCCGAGGCCTTCCAGGTGCCGTTGAACTGGCTGTCGTACATCTGCCCGATCCAGTTCTCGGGATCGACGAAATAGGTGGAAACCCAGTGCACCCACATGTCGGGCGTCGACTCCGGCTTCGACGTGTTGGTGGTGATGTTCGCCCAGGTATCGCTGATGATCTTGAGGTTGACGCCGATCTGGGCGAGGTCGCTCTGGAGCAGCTGCGCGGCCTGGTTGGTCTGCTCAAGCTGCGACTGGGTGTGGATCTCGATCGGCCGCCCGATCGGCGCGCCCTCGGCCTTGGCCCTGTCGCAGAACTCCTTGGCCTTCTTCAGATCGTAATCGTAGGCGACGACGTCCTTCGGGTAACCCCAGAGATTGTTCGGCATCGGCGCCGGATTGCGCACCGCATAGCCCTTCAGGATCTCCTGGATGAAGCCCTCGTAGTTGAAGGCGTGCGCAAAGCATTTTCGCGCATTGACGTTGTCGAATGGCGGCTTCTTGTTGTTCATCCGCAGAATGAAGACGCGCATCGAGGTGTCCTTCTGGACGTGCACGCCCTTGGATCTCTGGATGCGCTCGACCTGGTCGGTCGGCAGGTAGCTGTCCGTCATGTCGACGGAGCCCTGGAGTAGCGCAAGCACGCGCGTCGAGGTCTCGCGCGTCGGCAGGATCTGGATGTGGTTCACCGGCGTCGGATTGTCCGCCCAGCCGAGAAAGTGCCCGGCATAGCGCTCGAGGTCGACGCGCTCGAGCGGCCGGTAGGTCGTGGGATCGAGTTCATAAGCCCCCGAGCCCGCCGCGTTGGAACCGAGCCAGGCGGCGCTCCAGTCGCCGTTCGCCTCGTGCGCCTTGAGGACGCGCGGGTTGACGATCATCACGATCGGCGTGGCGGCCAGGAACGGCGCATAGGGTTTGTCGAGAACGAAGCGCACGGTGTCCTTGTCTGGCGCTGTCACGTTGTCGGGCTTGAGCACCGGCTTGAACGCGCCC
>DASZHJ010000102.1:0-5316 GCA_035938015.1 Allostellaceae bacterium | reverse complement strand
GACTGCACATGCAGCGCGCGCCCTCGATCCCGGGCTGATCCAGATCGTCCTCGGTCAGGAACAGGTATTGCGGGCAGGTCTCCGCATAGATCTTGAGGCCACGGTTGCGCGCCCAGGCGATCTGGTCGATCGCCTCGCGGCCAGAGACGTGCACGATCAGCACGGGCACGTCGATGAGCTCGGCGAGGCTGATCGCGCGGTGCGTCGCCTCCCGCTCCGCGAGCGCCGCATGGGCTGTTGCATGGAATTTGGGCGCGGTATGGCCGGCGGCCAGCAAACGGTCGGTCAGGAACGCGATGACGTCGTGGTTCTCCGCATGGATCATCACCAAGGCGCCCTCGCGGCGCGCCAGCGACAGCACCTCCAGCGTCTCGCGGTCGCTGAGCTTGAGCATGTCGTATGTCAGATAGATCTTGAAGGACGTGTAGCCGTCGCGGATCAGCGCCGGCAGCTCCTGGCCCAACACCTCGGCGCTCGGATCGGAGATGATCAGGTGGAAGGCGTAATCGATGATCGCCTTGCCGTCGGCTTGCCGGTGATAGTCCTCGACCACCTTGCGCAGCGATTGCCCGCGGTGCTGTGCCGCGAACGGGATCAGCGTGGTGGTGCCGCCCGCCGCCGCCGAGCGCGAGCCCGAGAGGAAATCATCGGCGGTGGGAATCCCGATCGAGGATACCTGCGCGATGTGGACGTGGCTGTCGATGCCGCCCGGCAGCACCAGTTTGCCGCGCGCATCGATCTCCTCGCGGCCTCGCCCAAGGGTGGCGCCCAGCGCCGATATCTTGCCGCTGGAAATGCCGACGTCGGCGGCGAACACATCGGCCGCGGTCGCCACCGTTCCGTTGCGGATCACGAGATCGAAATCGGCCATGCTCATCCCTGGTCAGAGCGCGGTACTACCGCTAAACCTTATAAGGAAGCCGGCCTGCCCTGCAAAGCCCGTGAGCTCAGGTGTAGTAGAGGACCCCGCCCATGGCTCTGATCGACGAATCCGCGCGCGGCTTCTATGCGATCTCGGCGACGCCGTTCACCGACGACGGCGCGATGGATTGGACCTCCACCGATCGCCTGATGGACTTCTACCTGGAATGCGGCTGCGACGGCATCACCATCCTCGGCATGATGGGCGAGGCGCCGAAGCTCTCGCAGGAGGACTCCGCCGCTTTCGTCGCCCGCGTGATGAAGCGCGTTGGCAGCCGGGTCCCGGTCGTGGTCGGCGTCACCAGCGCGGGCTTCGGCCTCATGGGCGATCTGGCGCGCCATTCCATGGACCTTGGCGCCGCCGGCGTGATGGTCGCGGGCACCGGCGCGCTCAGGACCGACGATCAGATCCATGGCTATTTCGAGGGCGTGGTGCGGGAGCTAGGTGCCGAGATCCCCGTGGTGCTGCAGGATTATCCGCAGGCCAACAACGTCTATTTGTCGCCCGCCTTGGTCGATCGCCTCTTCGCCGATTTTTCGACGCTCAAGATGCTCAAGCACGAGGAGTCGCCAGGCCTGCGCAAGATCTCCACGGTGCGCGCAGCCGAGTCCTCCGGCGCCCGCAAGCGCCGGATCAGCATCCTCGTCGGGAACGGCGGGCAGCACCTGATGCAGGAGCTCGCGCGCGGCGCCGACGGCGCCATGACCGGCTTCGCCTGTCCCGAAGGTTTGGTCGAGGCGATCCGCCGTTGGTTCGCGGGCGACCGGGAAGCCGCGGAGGACCTCTACGACGCCTACCTCCCGCTGATCCGGCACGAGAACCAGATCGGCCTCGGTTTGGCGCTCCGCAAGGAGACCCTGCGCCGCCGCGGCGTGATCGCGAGCGCGCGGGCCCGGGCGCCCGGCCCTACCCTCGACGCCGACGACCAGGCGGAGCTCACCCATCTGCTGGATCGCCTGGAGCGGGCGAAGTCCCGCCTCGGCATCGCCCTCCCGCCGCTCCGCATGGCCGGGGAGTGAGCGTGTCATAACGGCCGCTTGCGCGGATGTCGTGCGTCCTTCGACTCGCCCGCTAATGCGGGCGGCTCAGGATGAGGGGCTTTCTTTGCGGCAAAACTCAATGCGCCTCATCCTGAGCCACGCGCCTTGGCGCGTGAGTCGAAGGACCCATCGTATCTATCCACAGCGCGCCGCCTCAGGGCCCTACTCCTCGTCGGGGAGCGCGCTCTCGTGCCAGTGCGAGATGAGCCAGCGGGAGATGCGGTCGAGCGAGAAATAAATCGCCATGCCCGTGAGCGCCAGCAGCACCAGCGCCGCCATCTGGCGGGCGATCTCGAGCCGATAGCCGGCCTCGAGGATGCGATAGGCGAGCCCGGTCTCGTTGCCGCCGGTGCCCGCGACCAGCTCCGCCACCACCGCGCCCACCAGCGCCAGGCCGCCGCTGATCTTCACGCCGGCGAGGAAGTTCGGCAGCGCGGTCGGCATGCGCAGATACCGCAGCGTCTGCCATCGCGTGGCGCCGTAGAGCTTGAAGAGCGCGGCGAGATTCCGGTCGGTGCTGTTGAGACCGAGGGTCGTGTTCGCGACGATCGGGAAGAACGCCACGATCAACGCCAAGATCAGCACCGACCAATAGGCGTTGTTGACCCAGATGATGATGAGCGGCGCGATCGCCACCACCGGCGTGACCTGCAGCGCGATCGCATAGGGCAAGAAGCTCTGCTCCAGCACGCGCGACTGCGCGAACAGGATCGCGATCGCGCCACCCAGGACGATCGCGGCGGCGAGGGCCGCGAGGGTGATGCGGACCGTGACCCAGAGCGAGCCCAGGAGGCTCGGCCCGTCCCGCCATAGCGTCTCCGCCACCAGAGCCGGACCGGGCAGCACGTACCAGGGCACCTCGAAATGCCGCACCACCGCCTCCCAGGCCGCCAGGAACAGCACGCCCACGATGGCAGGACCGAGGATCCGGAGCGCGCGATCGCTCATGCCGTCATCGCCTCGGCAAGCCGGTGCGAGAGCGCGCGGCAGAGCTCGGTATAGCGGGGCGCCGTGCGCAAGCTGCTGACACGGGGATAGTCGAGATCGACGGGCACGTCGGCGACGATCCGCCCCGGCCGCGGCGTCATCACGACGACGCGGCTCGACAAGAACGCAGATTCGAAGACGCTGTGGGTGACGAAGACCACCGTCCAATGATGCGCTTGCCAAAGCTGCAGCAGGTCCTCGTTCAGCTTGAAGCGGGTGATCTCGTCGAGCGCCGCGAAGGGCTCGTCGAGCAGCAGCAGCTCGGGGCTGGTGACCAATGCGCGCGCGATCGACACGCGCATCTTCATGCCGCCCGAGAGCTCGCGCGGATAGGCGCGCTCGAAGCCCTCGAGGCCGACCGCGGCCAAGGTCCGCCCGATCCGGTCGGAGACGCCGGTCGCGCTCTCGCCCGCAAGGCGCAGCGGCAGGTAGACATTGTCCCAGACCGTGGCCCAGGGCATCAGCGTCGGCTCCTGGAAGACGAAGCCCATGCGGCCAGCGAGCGCGTCCCGGCCCTCGATCGTGCCGGCGCTCGGTTCCACCAGCCCCGCGATGATCCGCAGCAGCGTGCTCTTGCCGCAGCCGGAGGGTCCGAGCAGGCTGACGAAGGCGCCTTTTTCGATGGCGAGGTCGACGCGATCGAGAGCGAGTGTGCCGTTGCGAAAGACCTTGCGCACGCCCTCGAGAGAGAGAAGCGGCGGCATGGGCCGTCGCTGGAGCTAGCGGGCGGCCTACGGCTTCCGCATGGCGATCCCGACGGCCTTGTTCACGAACTGCAGCGTATAGGCCTTCTTGTAGTCGAGATCCGCGGGATAAACCCCCTGCTTCGACATCACGTCGTGGAAAGCCTTCCAGCGCTCGTCGTTCATGGCGCCGATGCCGAGCTTGGTGCTGTCGCCGCTGTCGACCACGCCATATTCCTTGATGTTCTTGATCGCGTAAGCCAGCAGCTCGTCGGTCTCCTCCGGATTGTCCTTCTTGATAAGCGCGTTCGCGGGCGAGGGATCGCCGTAGAGATAGCTGTACCAGCCCTCGATGCTCGCATTGACGAAGCGCTGCACCAGGTCGGGCTTCTCCTGGACCAGCTTGCGCGAGGTCTCGATCACCGAGGCGTAGGTCGTGTAGCCCTCGTTCGCCAGCAGGAACACCACCGGCTTGGCGCCCGCCTTTTCGATCAGGAAGGGCTCGCTGGTGACGTAGCCCTGCTGCACGGCGTTCTTGTCCGCCATGAAGGGCGCGATGTTGAAGTTGTAGGGGCGGATCTGGTCGTCGGTGAAGCCGAATTTCGCCTTGAGAAAGAGCCATGGGCCCACGCGCGTGTCCGCGCCGATCATGATCGGCTTGCCCTTGAGCGCCGCGAGGCTGTCGTTGCCGACGCCGGCATGCGCGATCAGCACCATTGGATCCTTCTGGAACAGGGCCGCCACCGCGACCATGGGGATGTTTTCTTTGACAAAGTTCAGGGGCAGGAAGGAATTCGGTTCCTCGTCGAAGTCGAGCCGGCCCGCGGCGAGCAGCTGAGAGTGATTGACCTGCGGGCCGCCCTGGCGGAGCGAGACCTCGATGCCGTACTTGGCATAGATGCCCGTGGCGATCGCTTGATAATAGCCGCCGTGCTCGGCCTCCGCCTTCCAGTCGGTGCCGAGGCTCACCTGGTCGAGCGCTGCCGCAGGCCCCGCGAAGAGCGCCGCAAAAACTCCCGCCACCATGGCCACGCTCGATGTTTTGATCGCTCGCATCGTTTGCCCCTCCGCAATGGCTCGTG
Source organism: Allostellaceae bacterium (assembly GCA_035938015.1). GTDB lineage: Bacteria > Pseudomonadota > Alphaproteobacteria > ATCC43930 > CGMCC-115725 > DASZHJ01. The sequence goes on along the minus strand of DASZHJ010000102.1, from coordinate 602 downwards.
TCCCCGTGGCCCTTCTATAGCAGCAGGGGGCGGCGTCCCGCATGATCAAATTCTGCAATGCGGGTGCTCAATCCGCGGGCAGCTTCTCTATCGGCTCGACCGGGGTATGCGCCCTTCGATGGGATAAGCGGGATCGTTGTAGCCGGGTGTGGAGGGATGGCCCGCCGGCACCAGTCCGTCGATGAGTGCCTCGTCCTCGCCGCCGAACTTGTAGTCGAGCGCGCGGACATAGTCGGCCCAATGGGCCTCGGTGCGCGGACCCGCGATCGCCGCGGTCACCAGCTTGTTGTTGAGCACCCAGGCGATGGCGAATTGCCCCGCGCTGAAGCCGCGCGCCTCCGCGTGCCGCTTGACGGTCTGGGCGATGCGCAGCGACTCCGGCCGCCACTCCGTTTGCATCAAGCGCTTGTCGTTTCGGCCGGCGCGGGTGTCGGCGGGCGGCGGCGTCTCGGCGGAATATTTTCCCGTGAGCACGCCGCGTGCCAGCGGGCTATAGGGCACGATGCCCAGCCCGTAGAACGCCGAGGCCGGCAGCTGCTCTACCTCCGGCATGCGGTTCATGGCGTTGTAGTAGGGTTGGTTGACGATGGGGCGGTCGACGC
>DASZHJ010000101.1:0-7529 GCA_035938015.1 Allostellaceae bacterium | reverse complement strand
GTGCATCGCTTCTTCCAGATGTGGCAGCAGGTGGACGGCGGACGAAAGGATCTCTTCGTGTGGGTGGACGAGACCTCGGGCGAGGGCTCGAAAAATCGTGACGATCCCCGGTCCGGCACCAACCAGGGCGGCGTCGCCATGGGCTTCTACAACATGGCCAAGGGCGACGCGCCCTACTTCCGCGACCTCGCGCGCACCTACGCGCTCGCCGACAATTACCATCAGTCCGTGATGGGCGGCACCGGCGCCAATTACATCGCGCTCAGCACCGGCGATGCCGCGCCTTATCTGTCGGACGGCAAGCTCGCGACGCCGCCCGAAAATCAGATCGAGAACCCCGATCCGCGGCCCGGCACCAACAACTGGTACCGGCATTCCGGCTACAAGGCCGGCTCCTATGTCGGCTGCGCCGATGCGAGCGAGCCCGGCGTCAAGGCGATCCGCGATTACCTGGCCGCGCTGCCCTACAAGGCTTTCAACGACGGCAACTGCGCGCCCGGCGCCTATTACCTCGTCAACAATTATGGGCCCGGATTTACCGCCGCGGGCGAGCGCAAGCCGCTCGGGCCCGACCAGTATACGCTGCCGCCGCAGGTGGCCCCCACCATCGGCGAAGCGCTCGCCGCGAAAGGCGTGAGCTGGAAATGGTACCAGGGCGGGCGCACCGCGGACGGCATCGCGAAGGATCTCTATTGCGACATCTGCGATCCCCTCACGCATTCGATCGCGATCATGACCGGGCCGCTCAAGCGGAACCTCGTGAGCCTCGGCGAGCTGGACCGCGATCTCGGCAGCGATCGGAGTCTGCCCGCGGTGTCGTTCGTCACGCCGCCCAACCCGGAGTCGGGCCATCCCGCCTATTCCTATGCCGCGCGCTACGAGGCCTTCATCAGGGATCTCGTCGCCAAGGTGCAGGCTCATCCCGACATCTGGGCCGACACGGCGATCCTCGTCACCACCGACGAGGGCGGCGGTTACTATGATTCCGGTTACATCCAGATCCTGGATTTCTTCGGCGACGGCACGCGAATTCCGCTTGTGGCAATCTCGCGCTTTGCCAAGCCCGGCTTGGTCGACCACACCTATTACGACCATGCCTCGATCTTGAAGTTCATCGAGATGAACTGGGGTCTCGCGCCGCTCTCGCCGCGCAGCCGCGACAACCTGCCGAACCCCGTGATGTCCGGTCCCGATCCCTACGTGCCGCAGAACCGGCCGGCGATCGGCGACCTCACCAATCTGTTCCAGTTCTGAGGCGGGGCGTGCCGCGATGACGGAAGCGGGGAGCTGGTGGCAGCCGGATCGGTTCGCCCACAAGCGCGAGCTTCTCGCGGCGCGCGGCCGGATCGCTGGGGCCGCGCGAATATTCTTCACGGCGCGCGATTTCGTCGAGGTGGAGACGCCGGCGCTGCAGGTCAGCCCCGGCCTCGAGCCGCATCTGATGGCGTTCGAGACCAACCTCGACGAGCCCGGCGAGAGCCGCCGCGCGCGCTATCTCCACACCTCGCCCGAATTCGCCATGAAGAAGCTGCTGGTGGCCGGCGTGCCGCGGCTCTTCCAGCTCGCGCGGGTGTTCCGCAACGGCGAGCGCGGCGCCACCCATCATCCCGAGTTCACCATGCTCGAGTGGTACCGCGCGCACGCGTCCTATCGCGACCTTATGGATGACTGCGAGACGCTGCTCAGGGATGCGCTGACGGCGGCGGGCGCGGCAACATTTCGCTGGCAGGGCCGGAGCGCCGATCCCAAGCGATCCTGGCAGCGTGTCAGCCTCGCGGACGCGTTCCAGCGCTGGTGCGGTATCGACCTGCTGGCGACGGCGCCCGATCCCGAAAGGCCGAGCCTCGAGCGGCTGGCCGAGGCGGCGCGGCCGCTGGGAATCGCGCCCCACGCCGGCGACGATTGGGAAGACCTGTTCTTTCGGATCTTTCTGGCGCGCATCGAGCCGAAGCTCGGCGTGGGGGCGCCGACGATCCTCTATGACTATCCGATCGCGATGGCGGCGCTGGCGCGGCCGAAGCCGGAGGATCCGCGCCTCGCCGAGCGGTTCGAGGTCTATGTCTGCGGCCTCGAGCTCGCCAACGCCTTCGGCGAGCTCACCGACGCCGCCCTGCAGCGCCGGCGCTTCCAGCAGGATCAGGCGAGGAAGCAGGCGCGCTACGGCTTCGCTTATCCCATCGACGAGGATTTCCTGGCGGCGCTCACCTATGGAATGCCGCCCTCGGCGGGCATCGCCTTGGGCTTCGATCGTCTGGTGATGCTCGCGACCGGCGCCGCGCGGATCGAGGACGTGCTCTGGGCTCCCGTCGCGTGAGGGGTGCCGATCAGGTCCACTTCAGCTCGGCGGGATCGATCGGCAGCTTCCTGATCCGCTTTCCGGTCGCCGCGAAGATCGCATTGCAAAGCGCCGGGATCACCGGCGGCAGCGCCGGCTCGCCCAGGCCCGTCGGCGGATGGTCGGTGGCGAGGAAATGCACCTCCACCGGCGGCGCCTGATCCATGCGGAGCGGGAGAACCGTATCGAAATTCGCCTCCACCACGCGCCCGCCCTCGATGGTGATCGCCTGGCCCAGCGCCTCGCCGATACCATCGAGCGCCGCGCCCTGGATCTGATTCTCGGCATTGAGCGGATTGATGATCTGGCTGCCGGCGTCGCCGGCCACCCAGATCTTGTCCACCTTGACCGAGCCGGACTGCGCCACCGTCGCCTGCACGACCTCCGCGAAATAGCCGAAATGACTGAAGTAGAACGCAACACCCTTTCCGGTTCCCTTCGGGAGCGTCTCTTTGCCCCAGTTGGATTTCTCGGCGACCAGCTCGAGCACACCGCGCATGCGGGTGGTGTTGAAGGCGCGCAGGGGGTTCGTGGGATCCGAGGAACCCGGAAGGACACGCGCGTCGTCGCCCAGTAAAGCCAGCCGGAAGGCGAGGGGATCCTGTCCGGCTCCATGGGCGAGCTCATCGATGAAGCCTTGGAAGGCGAAGGCGAGCGCGTTCGATCGTGGCGCCCGGAGCGGCCCGGTCGGCACGCTCAGCGGCAGAATCGACAAGCCGTAATCGACATGCTCGACCAGCCCCGCGGGGAACTCGCTCGGGTCCATGCTCGCGGAATCCGCGATGCGATCGCCTTGGCCAAAGGTCACGAAGTGATCGCTGAAGGCAACGAGCTTGCCCGCCGCGTCGAGCCCGCCTTTGAAGAAATGAAATCCGGCCGGCCGGTAGAAATCGTGCCGCATGTCGTCCTGCCGGTTCCACAGTAGCTTTACCGGCGCACCCACGGTCTTGGCGATCCAGGCGGCCTCGGCCATGAAGTCGCTGCGCAGGCGCCGACCGAAACCGCCGCCGCACCGCGTCATGTGCACGGTGACGTCGCTCTCGGCGATGCCCAAGGTGGAGGCCACCAGCTTGGCGCCGGGCTCCGGATTCTGCGTCGGCGCCCAGAGCTCCGCTTTGCCGTCGCGAACCTGCGCGGTGCAGTTCTGCGGCTCGAGGGTCATATGAGGGATGAAGGGATAGAAATAGGCGGCCTCCACGACCTGCGCTGCTGCGGCGAATGCGGATTTCGCATCGCCATCGCTGCGCAGCGATGTCGCAGGGGCTTGCTTGCCGAGCGCCAACGCGCTGGTGGCGAAGCCACTGCTGCTTTGCGCCGTGCCCGACCCTTCGTCCCAGGCGATCTCGAGCTTCTCGCGAGCCTTGTTTGCCGCCCACCAGGTGTCGGCCACGATGGCGACACCGTCGACCAGGCCGTCGGCCCCTGTGCCGCCCTTGACGACGAACGCGTCGCGCACGCCGGGCATTGATTTGATGGTATCCGCGTTGGCGTGCACGAGCTTGCCGCCGAACACGGGGCATTTCTCGAAGACGGCATAGAGCATGCCGGGAACCGTGACGTCGATGCCGAAGAGCGGCTTTCCCGTGACGATGGCGGGATTGTCGACGCTGCGCAGGGACCGCCCGACGATCTTGAAGTCGCGGGGATCCTTGAGCTTCACGGCGCTGAGCTCGGGCGCGGGAAGGGTCGCCGCCTTGGCGGCGAGCGTGCCATAGGTCGAGCTCCGACCGCTGGGGTCGTGGTAGACCGCGCCGGAGGCGGTGCGGCACTCGGATTCCGGCACGCCCCAGGTCTGAGCTGCAGCCGCGACCAGCATCTGCCGGCCGGCGGCGCCGACGCGGCGGAGCGGATCCCAATTGAGTGGCGTGGCCATGCTGCCGCCCGCGAACTGCCGGCCATATTTCGCGGTATCCAGCATCGCCTGCTCGATCCTGACGTTCTCCCAATCGACGTCGAGCTCTTCCGCGATCAGCATGGGCAACATCGTCTTGATGCCCTGACCGATCTCGGGGTTCTTTGACATGATGGTGACGATGCCGTCGGGCGCGATGCGCACGAAGGCATTGAGCGGGGACGCCGCTGTGCCTGCCGATGCGATTGTCGCCCGTGCCGCGACCGGCAGCACCGCGTGAAGAAGCAGACCGCCGCCTGCGACCGCGGTCGCTTTGAGGAACGCGCGGCGCGAGGGAAGACCGCGCTCGGCGGGACGGATGGAATGCAGGGGATTTAACATGATCAGAGCGCTCCCGCGTCGGCCGTGTTCATGCCCGCGGCCTTCTTGATCGCGGCGCGGATGCGGATGTAGGTGCAGCAGCGGCAGACATTGCCGGCCATAGCCTCGTCGATATCCTTGTCGGCGGGACGGGCAGTCTTCGCGAGCAGCGCCGTCGCCGACATGATCTGCCCCGCCTGGCAATACCCGCATTGCGGCACATCGACCTCGAGCCAGGCGGTTTGCACTCTCTTGCCGACCGGGGTCGCGCCGATCCCTTCGATCGTCGTGACCGCGCCGGTTCCCACGCTGGAGATCGGGGTCTGGCAGGAGCGGATGGGCTCGCCGTCGAGGTGGACCGTGCAAGCGCCGCAGAGACCCGCGCCGCAGCCGAACTTGCTGCCCTTGAGATCGAGCACATCACGCAAGACCCAGAGCAGCGGCATATCGTCGTCCACATCGACGGTCCGCTTCACGCCGTTGACGTCTATCGTGTAAGTCATTGTCGCCTCGCGAGCACGCACCTCCGGGCTCCGACACCGTCGGAGCCTCATGGCCGAGGATAATGCCCCTCCCGGCGGTCCTTGCAGTTCAAGTAAACGTGACCCTGGCCTTGACATCCCGGTGTCACAGCCGGGGTTGAGTTCCGCTTCAGACTCCGCGCCGGATGGAGGACGCGGCGAAGTCGCATCGCGTCGGCTGTGTGATCTCCGATGGGCTCGCCCAGGCGCTTGACGGTCGCGACGACCGGCTCTTGCCGATCGGGAACCGAAGCGATCGAGGGCATCTCCGTGCCCATGGGAATCCTGGAGTATCGCCCGGTCGTCCGCGATTGATGGTCACTGCGCGGCGGCGATCGCCGCCTCGAACGCTCTGACCGCTGCCGCGGGCCCGGCGGGCGCGTTCCAGACGGCCGAGACCACCGCGAGGAAATCAGCGCCGGCGGCGACCAAGGGCCCGCAGTTCTCCGGCGTGATGCCGCCGATGGCAACGCAGGGCACGGTCATGATCTCCGCCCACCAGCGGAGGATCTCGATGTCGGCGCGATGGCCGCTGACCTTGGTGGTGGTCGGGAAGAAGGCGCCGAAGGCGACGTAGTCCGCGCCCGCCTCGGCGGCATCCATGGCGAGGTCGCGGCTCGCATGGCAGGTAACGCCGACGATGCGGTCGGCGCCCATAAGCGCCCGCGCTTCAGGGTAGGGCGCGTCCTGCTGGCCCACATGCACACCGTCGCAACCGGTCTCGGCGGCGAGGTCGGGTCGGTCGTTCAACAGGAAGGCAACGCCGCGCTGCTGCGCCACCGGCCGGAGCGCGTCGCAAGCGCGCCGGATCGCGTCGTCGTCGACGTCCTTCAGGCGCAGCTGCACCGCCGCGACGTCGCCGGCGTCGAGCGCCTCGGCGAGCTGGTTGCGAAAATCGCCGGGATCGAGCGAGGCGGGCGTGACGAGGTAGAGGCGCGTGCGCTCGTCGGCGGCGATCAAGCCTTGCCCTGGTAGATCTGAATGATGGTGTCCAGCATCCTGAGCGCCTCTTCCCTGGGACGCTGGAAGGTATTGCGGCCGATGATCGAGCCGTTGGCGCCACCGTCGCGGAGCGCGCGCACCTCGTTGAAGATGCCGTCGAGGTCCTTGGCCTCGCCGCCCGAGAACACCACGATGCGCCGCCCGCCGAAGCAGGCCTGCACGACGTGGCGGATGCGCGCGGCGAGGGTGCGCACGTCGATCTTCTGCGCGTCGTAGACCTTCTTGGCAGCCTCGAGCTCGAGATGCTCGGTGGGCGGCTTCACTTTGATGATGTGGGCGCCAAGTAGCGCCGCCATGTGCGCGGCATAAGCGCAGATATCGATGGCGGTCTCGCCCTGCTTGGAGAGCGCGCCACCGCGCGGATAAGACCAGATCACCACCGCGAGTCCATAGGACTTGGCCTCGCGCGCGAGCTCGGCGATGTCGTGCATCATGTCGTAGGCGAGATCGGAGCCCGGATAGATCGTGTAGCCGATGGCGGCGCAGCCGAGCCTGAGCGCGTCCTTGACGCCGGCGGTGATCGCCTGCGAAGGCGCTTCCTTGGCGCGCGCCAGGCTGTTGGCGCTGTTGAGCTTCAGGATGGTCGGAATACAGCCGGCGAAGGTGCTGGCCCCGGCTTCCAGGAAGCCCAGCGGCGCCGCATAAGCGGAAAGCCCGGCGTCGATCGCGAGTTGATAGTGGTAGTGCGGATCATAGGCCGGCGGATTGGGCGCGAAACTGCGCGCGGGCCCATGCTCGAAGCCTTGGTCGACCGGCAGGATCACCAGCTTGCCGCTGCCGCCGAGCCGGCCGTTCATGAGGATGCGCGCGAGATTGGCCTTGGTCCCGGGGCTGTCGCTCTCGTAGTTATCGAGGATCCGCTTGACCTGCTCGCTCATACGCATGCTGTCCTCCTGCGCCCGCCTTCGGGCGCCCTGATGAGCCCGGATATATCAGATGGTGCCGCAGCCGGCAAAGCGGGGCGAGTGGCTTAGGCGGGGCATTTTGCCGGCCTCTCAGGGCGCGAGAAAGGCGCGTGCGGCCGCCTCCGGGTCGCGCTCGCTCAGGAGATCGAGCGCTTCGGGCGATGCGCCGGTCTCGATCTCGGCGCCGAGCTCCTGGGCGATCTCTCGCAATGGCTCGAGAGCCGTCTCATTGCCGGTGAAGCGCACGTGTTTGAAGCCGTGGCGGAGCGCCGCGAGGGTGGTGCCGGGCTCGATGCCGCAGTCGAGCACGGCGGTGGCGGCGGCCTCGGGAAACTCCGCGCGCGCGGCAGCAACCAGCGACTTGAACCAGAGCGGTCCCGCATAGCCACCCGCACCCGCAGCGCTCGCGAGCGTGACGGGTACCGCGAGCGCGTGAGCCGCGGCGAGCGCGGCGCGGGCATGAGCGAGCGAGTGGACGATGATCCGCTTCCCGCTCACGCCTGGCGGTCGTCTAGTGTCCCGCCCCTGAAATTCGTAGGACGAATTTCAGGGAT
>DASZHJ010000100.1:0-3738 GCA_035938015.1 Allostellaceae bacterium | reverse complement strand
TGTGTGAAAACTCCACGCGGTATGACCGCACCCGCAATATTGAGGCTTGTGGTTACGTTCAGAGCAAAAAATCGCAAAAATTCGTCGTCCGCTCGGCATTAGGGCAAAATCAGTTTTCGTTTTCGCACAGCCAAGACCCATCTCCGACACCGACTGTGCGTTGCAGCATTCGAGCTGATGTTCCAGCCGAGAGAAGAGAGCCGGCGAACGAAAACGCGGGGCCGCGACGTGCACGGCCTGTCGGGTTGATTACGCGACCAGCGCGGTGCCGCCGTCATAAAGATGGCAAGCAACACGTCCTCCGATCGATCCCTGCGCAGCGAGCGAGGTAGAGCCAGGGAGGGGACTGACTTGGCGCGGCGCTGCCACGCTGCAGCGCGGGCCAGTCTGCGGACAGCGCGGATGGAACGCGCAGCCGGGCGGTGGATCGAGCGGATTGGGAAACGCAAGGCCGAGCCCGGTGTCCGGCACGCCCAGCCCAGGCTCGGGCGTGAGCACCGAGGCGAGCAGCGCCTTCGTATAGGGATGGCGCGGCGCGCGGAACAGCGCCTCGCGCGGCGCGAACTCGACGATGCGGCCGAGATACATCACGGCGACGCTCGTCGCGATGTGCTCGATTACCGCGAGGTTGTGGCTGATGAAGATATAGGTGAGGCCGAATTCACGCTTGAGATCGGCGAGGAGATTGAGGATTTGCGACTGCACCGAGACATCGAGCGCCGAGCTCGGCTCGTCGAGCAGCACGATCTGCGGCTCCACCACAAGTGCGCGGGCGATGGCGACCCGCTGGCGCTGGCCGCCGGACAATTCGCCTGGATAGGCGTCCGCATAGCGCGCCGGCAGGCCGACCCGATCGAGCATCGCCAGCGCCATGGCGCGGCGTTTCCGCGACGTCCCGATGTGCAGCACCGCGAGCGGCGCCGCGACGATCGAAGCCACCGTGCGGCGCGGATTGAGCGAGGAATAAGGGTCCTGGAACACGGGCTGGATTTTCCGAGCCAGGGCTCTGCGATCGATTGCGTCCACATCGGTGCCGGAGAACCGGATGCTGCCGCGCGTCGGCGGCAAAAGCCCGAGCAGCATTTTGCCGAAGGTCGATTTTCCCGATCCGGATTCGCCGACGATGCCCAGCACTTCGCCCGTCTCGACCGTGACGTCCAGATCGACGACGGCGCGCAACAGCCGTCTGCCGGCAAACAAGCCGCGCGAAATCGAAAAATCGCGCGACACGCCGCGGGCTTCGAGGAGCGCCGTCATGCGGCCTCCGCGGGTATTTCGGTGAGCACGCAGCGCCAGTCATGGCCGGCCTTGGAGCGCACCTCGACCGGCTCGGCGCACACGGCCGTGGCGTGCGAACATCGCTCGCGGAACGCGCAGCCGCGCATCTCGCCGATAAGCGACGGCACCGTGCCGGGAATGGCGCCCAGGCGTTCGCCCGGCGAACGGCCGGGCACCGGGATCGACGCCATGAGGCCGCGCGTATAGGGATGGCGCGGGGCCGCGAACACCGCTTTCGTGGTTCCGGCCTCGACGATCTCGCCCGCATACATTACCAGCACCCGCTGGGCAACCCGGGCGACCACGCCAAGGTCGTGGGTAATCAGCAGCATCGAGATGCCGAGCTTCTTCTGCAGGTCGACCAGGAGCCGGAGAATCTGCGCCTGGATCGTCACGTCGAGCGCGGTCGTGGGCTCATCGGCGATCAGCAGCGCCGGGCCGCACATCAGCGCCATGGCGATGATGATGCGCTGGCGTAGCCCGCCCGAGAGCTGATGCGGATATTGGCCGAGCCGCTCGGCCGGCGCCGTGATGCCGACCTGTTCCAACAGTTCCACGGCGCGGTCGCGCCCAGCCGCCCCGGTCGAGCCGGCGTGGCGGCGGTGCACCTCAGTGAGCTGATTGCCGATCGTATAGGCCGGGTTGAGCGCGGTCATCGGCTCCTGGAACACCATCGCCATGCGGTTGCCGCGCAAACGGGCGAGCCGCTCCTTGCTAAGGCGGTTGAGGTCCTCGCCCTGGAACATGAGCTTGCGGGCTGCGCGGGTCGCGCTCGCCGGCAACAGCCCCATCAGGGAATAGGCCGTCATCGACTTGCCGCAGCCGGATTCGCCGACGAGGCACAGCGTCTCGCCGCGTTCGATCGCAAACGAGATGCCGCGCACCGCATGCAGCGTGCCGCGCGGCGTCGCGAGACTGACGGAGAGCCCTTCGACCTCGAGCAGCGGGCCGCTCACGTCAATTCCTCCCGCCCGGAGAGGCGACGTCGCGGATGCCGTCGCCCACCATGTTGATGGCGAGCACCAGGATCGCAAGCGCCGTGCCGGGAATCGCGATCAGCCAGAACGAAAAGAACATGTAGTTCTTGGCCTCGGCGATCATCAGGCCCCAGGACGGCACCGGCGGCTGCACGCCGAGGCCGAGGAACGACAGCGCCGCCTCTAGCAGAATGGCGCTCGCCGCCTCGATGGTGGCGACGACGAAAAGCTGCGGCGCGATGTTCGGCAGAATCTCGCCGAGAATGATGCGCGTGCTCGACGCCCCGATGCATTCCGCGGCCGCCACATAGTCGAGCGCGCGGACCTGCTGGGTCGCGGCGCGCGTCACCACGGCGAAGCGCTCCCATTTGAGGAGGCCCAGTACCAGCACCACGACCACGAGCGAGCCCCCGATCGTGGCGACGACCGCGAGCGCGACCAGGATCAGCGGCAGCGCGAGCCGCACCGTGATGACGAACGTCACCGCCATGTCGATCCGGGCGCCGAAATAGCCCGCGGCGAGGCCGAGCGCGGTGCCGATCAGCCCGGAGATCACCATGACGGACACGCCGATCGACAGCGAGATGCGGGCGCCGAAGATGATCCGGGACAGATAATCGCGGCCGAGATTGTCGGTGCCGAACGCGTGCGCCCAGGTGCCCTTCGGGTACCAGACCGGCGGAATGAGGCGTTGCGTGAGGTCCTGCGCAAACGGGTCATCGGGGGCCAGCCATGGGGCGAGCAACGCGCCAAGGACGATGAGCGCCAGCACGGCTCCGCCAATCATCAGCCCGGTGTGAGCGAGCACGCGGCGGCGCAGCAGCACGCCGCGCGACGGGCCCAAAAGTTCGACGACAGGGATGAAAATCTCGGTCATCGCCTCATCCCACCCTGATGCGAGGATCGAGCCAGGCGTTGACGAGGTCCGCCGCGAGCGTCAGGCCCACGTAGACGAACGACAGCAGCGTGACCACGGTTTGCGTGACCGGCGGATCGAGATGGCTGATCGACTGGTAGGCGAGGTAGCCGAGTCCGTCGAGGGCAAACACCGTCTCGATCACGACGGAGCCGCCGAGCAGGTTCCCAAGCTGCACGGCGGCAAGCGCCACCACCGGCACCAGCGCGTTGCGCAGCGCATGCTTGAGCACGATGCTGGGGCCCGACAGCCCCTTGGCGCGAGCGGTGCGGATGTAATCGGAGGCTAGCACGTCGATCATGCCGGTGCGGGTGAGCCGCATGAAGGGCGGCGTCACGTAATAGCCGAGCGCGACCGAGGGCAGCACGAAATTCTCCCAGCCATCGCTCCCCGATACCGGCAGCATCCCGAGCGTCACGGCGAACACCATGATCAGCACCAGGGCGAAGAAGAAATTCGGCAGCGCCTGACCAAGCACCGCGAGCGCCAGGCACAACCGGTCGACGAGGCTGTTCGGGTTGAGCGCCGCCACGATGCCGAGCGGGAGCGAGATCGCGAGCGCAAAGG
>DASZHJ010000099.1:0-8357 GCA_035938015.1 Allostellaceae bacterium | reverse complement strand
GGACGGCAAGGTGGACGAGATCAAGCTGCTCTGCCGGATCGATACGCTCGACGAGCTCGAGTACTTCCGCCACGGCGGCATCCTGCAATACGTTCTGCGCCAGATGATGAAAGCGGCCTGACAAGCCTTCCCCGATCAGGGCTGGAGGAAGGCTGGCTCGCGCCTCATCACCGGTTTGTGAAATTGCCTGATTGGCAAAGGCGCCCGGAGCACGTCATCATCGCGCCATGACCATGGTGCGAGCGGCGGCCTTTGCGTGTGTGATCGCGGTTGCGGCGGTGGCGATGAACGCCAGGCCGGTGCAGGCCGCGGACGCGGCACCGCCGGTGGTGGTCGAGCTCTTCACCTCCCAGGGCTGCTCCTCGTGTCCGCCCGCGGACGCGCTGCTGGGCGAGCTCTCCAAGCGAGGCGACGTGCTGACGCTCGGCTTCCATGTGGACTACTGGGACTACATCGGCTGGAAGGACCCCTACGCCAGCAAGTTCGCCACCAAGCGCCAGAAGCAATATGCGGAGGGTTTCAAGCTTTCCTTCGTCTACACGCCCCAGATGGTGGTGAACGGCGTTGCCGAGAGCGTGGGCTCCGACCGCGCGGGCATCGAGGCCGCGGTTGAGAAGGCGAAAGCCCGCCCCGCGGTGCATCCGAGCCTGGCGCTCGAGCGGCGGGGGGACGGCGGCCTTCTGGTGCATGTGGGCGCGGCGGAGGTGAGGCGCTCCGCCACGGTCTGGCTCGCCTGCTTCGACCGGCAGCGGTCGACGCCGGTGCCGCGCGGCGAGAACGCCGGCAGCACCCTCACGAATTACCACATCGTCCGCCACTTTGAGTCGCTGGGCACCTGGAAGGGCACGCTGCTCGATCTCTCGGTCGGGCCCGACGTCGTAGCGGAGTACGCCGGGCGGCCTGACCAAGACCTGGCGGTGCTAGTACAGGCCGATGGCGTCGGTCCGATCCTTGCCGCCGAGCGCCTGGGCACGGCCCGTCCCTAACCCTTCATTAAGGCTGTTTTAAGCCTATCGCCCCGATGCTCTGCGCCATGAGCGCAGAGTCCGGAGCGATGGTGGCGTCCGGCACGGTCCCCGCGGACAGCCCGCGACCGGCTTCCCTAGTGGGCCCGCTCGGCCTTGGCGCCGCGGTCTACGGCTTGCTGCTGATCGCCGGCGAGCGGCTGCTCAATGATCCCGACACCTTTTGGCACATCGCGGCGGGGCGCTGGATCTGGGCGCATGCGGCGGTGCCCACAACTGATCCATTCTCGCACACGCTGCAGGGTGCGCCGTGGCTTGCCCACGAATGGCTCTCCGAGCTGATCCTTGCCGGCGCCTACGGGGCGCTGGGCTGGGCCGGCGTGGTGGCGCTCGCGGCTCTGGCCGTAGCAGCGAGCCTTGCGCTCCTCATGCGGGCGCTCGAACGCGTCGTGCGACCGACGGTGGCGCTCGGGGCCACGGGCATGGCGTTCTTCCTGATGGCGGCGCACCTGACCGCGCGGCCGCACGCGCTGGCGCTGCCGATCCTGGTCGCCTGGGCAGCGGCGCTCTTCCGCGCGCGGGATGAGTCGCGGGGGCCCTCGCTCCTGCTGCTGCCTCTGATGGCGCTCTGGGCAAACCTGCACGGCGGCTTTGTGGTCGGGCTCGGCCTCGCGGGCGTGCTGGCCGTCGAAGCCGTGCTGACCGCGCCGCCCGGCCAGGAACGGCGCGCAGCAACCTGGGGCTGGGGCCGCTTCGTGGCGCTCGCGGCGCTCGCCTCGCTGCTGACACCGCAGGGCATCGCGGGCTGGTGGTTCCCCTTCAAGCTGATGAGCCTCGGCTTTGCCCTGAGCTTCGTCGGTGAGTGGCACGAGCCCGTCCTAGGAATTTACGAGCCGCTCGTGCTCTGGCTCGCGGCGTTGCTCGTCTTCGCCGCAGGGGTCGGCCTTACCGTGCCGCTTTCCCGCGTGCTGATGGTGGCGGGCCTGGTCGCCGCAGCGCTCAGCCACACACGCAATGCCGAGCTGCTGGCGGTACTGACGCCTCTGCTGCTTGCCGCGTCCGTCAGCCGCCTGATGCCCCCCGTGGGCTCCCCAGCCGGAGCGCAAGCGCGAAAGGTCGCCGCGCTCGCGCTCTTTATCGTGATGGCGACCGGAACCGCATCGTTTCGCGGCTACGCCCACGAGAACCCTGCCATCGCGCCCACATCGGCGCTCGGCGCTGCCAAGCAAGCAGGACCGAGAGGCCCGGTCTTCAACGACTACGACTTCGGCGGCTATCTGATTTTCGAGGGCGTAGCACCCTTCGTGGACGGTCGGATCGACCTCTATGGCGACGACTTCATGCGCGCCTACGCCGCAGCGCTCGCGGCCGACGGCGATGCGCTGCCGCGCCTCCTCGATCGCTACCGCATCGCCTGGACGCTGCTAAAGCCCGACGAACCGGCCGTCGCGACGCTCGACCGCGACCCCGCATGGGAGCGCGTCTATGCCGATGCGAGCGCGGTGGTCCATCGCCGCCGCTGAGCGGCAAGCACCCGCCCTCATCCCAACCCCTTCTCCAGCAGCGCTGAGAGGCGGCGGCTGAAGGCGGCGGGGTCGGGGAGGCTCTCGCCTTCGATGATGCGGGCCTGATCCAAAAGAACCCAGGCGACGTCGGAGATCACCGCGGAGGCGCCGTCCTTGCCAATGTGGGACGCAAGCCGCGCGACCAGGGGATGGCGCGGGTTGATTTCCAGGATGCGCTTGCTGAGCTCGTCGAGCTGCCGGTGCTGGCGCAGCATGCGCTCCATGTGGATGTCGAGATCGCCCTCGTCCGCCACCAGGCAGACCGGACTGTCGGTGAGGCGCTCGGAGAGGCGCACGTCCTTCACGGCCTCGCCGAGCGCCAGCTTGAACATCGCGACCAGGCTCGCGGCATTGGGGTCGGGCTTCGCGGTGTCGGCGCCGTTCTTCTTTTCCGCTTCTAAGCCCCCAATCTTGGCGAGGTCGGCGCCGCCGCGCGTCGCGGACTTGAAGATCCAGTCCTTGTATTTGCCGAGCGCGGGCGCCCAGAACTCGTCGACGGGATCGGTGAGCAGCAGCACCTCCACGCCCTTCGCGCGGAAGCCCTCGAGCTGCGGGCTCTTCTTGAGCAGGTCGAGATTGTCGCCGGCGATGGTGTAGATCGCTTCCTGTCCCGCCTTCATTCGCGAGGTGTAATCCTCGAGCGAGACCAAGCCCTCCGCCGCGGTCGAGCGGAACCGCGCGAGCGCGAGCAGCGGATCGCGCTCGTCCCGGTCCTCGTAGAGACCCTCCTTCAGAACGGCGCCGAAATTCTCCCAGAACTTGGCGTATTCCTCAGGCGCGTCCTTCGCCTTTTTCTGCAGCTCTGCGAGCACGCGCTTGACGATCTGCCCGCGGATGCGCGCCAGCATCGGGTTCGATTGCAGCATCTCGCGGCTCACGTTGAGCGGCAGGTCCTCGCTATCGATGACGCCGCGCACGAAACGCAGCCAGGGCGGCAGCAGCTCCTGGCAGTCGTCGGTGATGAACACCCGGCGCACATAAAGCTTGAGCCGATGCTTGCGAAGCGGGTCGAACAGGTCGAAGGGCTTCGCGGAAGGCACGAAGAGCAACCCCGTATATTCGATCCGGCCCTCCGCCTTCCAATGCAGCGTCAGCCAGGGCTCGTCGCCGGCGTGCCCGACGTGGTGATAGAATTCCTTGTACTGCTCCGGCTTGATCTCGGATTTGGGGCGCATCCAGAGCGCCGAGGCGGCGTTAAGAGTCTCCTCCTTGCCCTTGTGATCGAGCACGATCGGCAGCGCGATGTGATCGGAGTAGGTCTTGACGATGTGGCGCAGGCGGTGTGGCTCGAGGAACTCGTCCTCGTCCTTGCGCAGATGCAGGACGATCTTGGTGCCGCGCGAGGCGCGCTCGCCGGCCTCCACCGTGAATTCGCCCTTGCCGTCGGAGACCCAGCGCCACGCCTCGGTGGCGCCTGCCTTCCGCGAGACCACCTCGACCTGATCCGCCACCATGAAGGCTGAATAGAAGCCGACGCCGAACTGGCCGATCAGGGTGCGGTCTTTTCGCTCGTCGCCGGAGAGCTGCTCCAGGAATTGAGCCGTGCCCGACCGCGCGATGGTGCCGAGGTTCTCGATCAGCTCCTCGCGGCTCATGCCGATGCCGTTGTCGGAGACGGTAAGGGTGCGCCGCTGGGCATTGGGCTCGAGGATCACCCGGAAGGCCGCGTCTTCGCCGATGAGGGCGGGCTCGGTCAGCGCTAGGTAGCGTAGCCGGTCGCAGGCGTCTGACGCGTTCGAGATCAGCTCGCGCAGGAAGATCTCTTTCTGGCTGTAGAGCGAGTGGGCGACGATATCGAGGAGGCGGCTCACCTCCGCTTGAAAAGTGCGCTTCTCCGCAGCCATGGCCTCTCCATCCGACCAAAGGGATCTCGGCGGCATCACATATGATGAGGACGGCGTCGCGGCGCAAGACGCCGCAGTGATACGTGCGGGTCCTAGGAGTTAGGTCCGGCTCAGCAACCGTTGGCGCGGTCGGCGGATTGCCCGATGGCCCCGCCGAGCACGGCACCCACCAGCATCCCCATCACGGTGGGGCCGGCGTCGCCCGGGCGGTCGGAGAGCTGCGAGCCGATCAGGCCCCCGACGCCCGCGCCGAAGGCGGCACCCACAACCGTGCTCGTGCCGCAGGCGGGCTGCCGATAATAGCCGCGGCGTCCATAACCGTAGGGCGCCGGTGGCGGCGGATTGCCGGTCCAGTTCTGGTGGTGGCGTCCAGTCCACCCCGGCGCGGGATCCGGTCCATCCGCCGAGGCGGGCATCCCCGAGAGCCCGACCATGACAGCCACGATCACGGCGCCCAGTCCAAGGCCCAGCTGCGACAGGCCGGCGCGCGTCGAAGGGGTGCGAATAGCCATGGGGATGATCCTCTTCGGGCTCAGCAACAACGCCTGGCATCGGGCCGCTATTCCGTCGGTCGCCGGGCGACAAACCTATGATATCAAAACGGTTTCTGTACCGCTGCACCTGCTGTTGGGCCGGTGGGTTCAGCGCCGGGAGGAGCGGGGCTCAGGAGCCCGCAATCCAGCGGCTGGCTGTCGTCGAACTGCAGCTCTCCCGCGTGGCTCATGACGCGGCGCAGGAACTCCCGTTTATCGGGGCAAGCCCGGCCCGCACTGGCCCGCATCTTCTCGGGATCCTCTTGTGCGAGCTCGATGGCGCGATGATAGACCGTGCGGAAGGCGTCCTTGCGCAAGGGAGGGTTCGGGCAGGCCTCGATCCGTTGCTCGATGTCCTGCCGAGCCGTCTGCCCGATCAACGGCAAGCCGCAGGCATCGAAAGCGTAGGTGTACATGACGCCTTCATAGAGAGCCCGCACTTGGGCCTCGCTCGGTGGCCCGTCCTCCCCGGTGGGCGGCTGAGGCGGCGCGGCGCGTGCCGCGCCCGTCGCCGGAGCGGCGGCGGGCGCCGGCAGCTTGGCCTGCGTGGCGGGGTCTCCCAGCAATCCCTCCGGTGCCATACGAAGCGGGACCGAGCCCGGCATCTCCGCCGGCACCGGCTGTGGCGCCGCTTGGGTTTGCGCGGGAACCGCCGCTGCGGGCGCTGGTGCCTCGGCATCGTCGCCGCAGGCCGTCAGCAGCAGCGGTATCACAATGACAACGGCACGTTCCAGTCTACGCATAGCGCCTCAAACTCGACACCGGATCTGCGCGCAATCATAGCGGGCATGGGCCGGAGTCCGCACCCCCCGTGTTGGACTGTCGCCCGCCTCCCGGCTTGCGTTTCCGCCTGAGAGACCCGATTCTAACCCTATGGGCCCGCTGAGTTACGCCCCGCGCCTTGTCGCCGTGCTGGGGCCGACCAATACCGGCAAGACCCATTACGCCATCGAGCGCATGCTCGGGCACCAGTCCGGCATGATCGGCTTTCCGCTCCGCCTGCTGGCGCGCGAAAATTACGACCGCGTGGTGAAGGCGAAGGGTCCGCGAGCGGTCGCGCTCATCACCGGGGAGGAGAAGATCCTTCCGCCGAACCCCAGCTATTTCGTGTGCACCGTCGAGTCGATGCCGCTCGACCGCCCGGTCGATTTTCTTGCCGTCGATGAGATCCAGCTCTGCGCCGATCCCGAGCGCGGGCACGTCTTCACCCAGCGGCTCCTGGAGGCACGTGGCCGCCACGAGACACTCATGCTGGGATCCGACACGATCAAACCCCTGCTGCGGCGTCTGGTGCCGGAAGCCGAGGTGACGGGACGGCCGCGCTTTTCCACGCTCCGCTACACCGGCATCAAGAAGGTGACGCGCCTGCCGCCTAGGAGCGCCGTGGTGGCCTTTGCGGTTGCCGACGTCTTCGCGCTTGCGGAGCTGATGCGGCGCCAGCGGGGCGGCGCCGCGGTGGTGATGGGCGCGCTCAGCCCGCGCGCCCGCAATGCCCAGGTCGGGCTCTTCCAGTCCGGCGAGGTCGACTATTTGGTGGCAACCGATGCGATCGGCATGGGCCTCAACATGGACCTCGACCATGTCGCCTTCGCGAAGCTGGTGAAGTTCGACGGAACCCAACCGCGCCATCTGACCGCGCCCGAGGTCGCGCAGATCGCCGGGCGTGCCGGGCGGCACATGAGCGACGGCACCTTCGGCGTCAGCGCGGACGAATCCGGCATTGCTCCCGAAATCGTCGAGGCCGTGGAGAACCATCGTTTCGATCCGCTGACCCGGCTCTATTGGCGGAATTCGCGGCTTGAATTCCGCTCGGTGGGGCAGCTGCTGAAGAGCCTGGAGGAGCGACCGCGTCGCGCGGGGCTGGTGCCCGCGCGGGAGGCCGACGACCACCGCGCGCTCCGCGCGCTCGCGCGCATGCCCGAGATCGCCGCCTCCGCCGACACGCCCGCCGCCGTGCGGCTGCTGTGGGAAGTCTGCCAGATCCCCGACTTTCGCAAGGTCATGAGCGACACCCATGCGCGGCTCCTCGCGCAGATCTATCGCTACCTTTCCGGACCGACGGAGCGGTTGCCGACCGATTGGGTCGCGGGTCACGTGGCGCGGCTCGATCGCAGCGACGGCGACATCGACGCGCTGATGGCGCGCATCGCGCATGTGCGCACCTGGACCTTCATCTCGCACCGCGCCGATTGGCTCGCGGACGCCCCGCATTGGCAAGAGCGAGCCCGGGCCATCGAGGATCGCCTGTCGGACGCGCTGCACGACCGCATCACCCAGCGTTTCGTCGACCGCCGGGCGGCCTTTCTGGTGCGCCAGCTTGCGGGTGCGCAGGAGCTGCTGGCCTCGGTGAGCCGCGACGGCGAAGTCAAAGTGGAAGGCCACTACGTCGGCCAGCTCGACGGCTTCCGGTTTCGGCCCGACACTGCCGCCACCGACGAGGCCGCGCGGACTTTGCTCGCCGCCGCCAACCGGGTCCTGCGCGCGGAAATCGCCGAGCGCGCGGCGGCGCTCGCCTCGGCACCGGAGGACGAGTTCGCGCTGACACCCGAGGGCACGGTGCTCTGGCGCGGCGGCGCCGTCGCGCGGCTCATCGCGGGTGACCATGTGCTGCAGCCCAAGATCGATGTGCTGCCGGCGGAATTTCTCGACGGCGCGCACCGCGAGATCGTGCGGCGCCGACTCGCCGAGGCCGTACGCGAGCAGATCCGCCGGCCGCTGGCGCCGCTGTTCCGGCTTGCGGAGGCGACTCTCGAGGGAGCGAGCCGCGGTCTCGCCTATCAGCTCGTGGAGGCGTTGGGCACCCTGTCCGTCTCGCGGATCGGCAGCCAGGCGGCGGCCCTCGACAAGCCCGCGCGCAAGCGCCTTGCCAACCTCGGCGTCCGGCTCGGCACCGAGGCCGTCTATCTCGCGCCGGTGCTGAACACGCGCGCCGCCGCAACCGCGGCATTGCTCTGGGCGATTCGCGCCAGCGCACCGCTGCCGGTTCCGCCGGTGCGCGGCATCGCGCCGGTGCGTGACGCGAGCCTAGCCGACGGCATCTACGAGGCAATGGGATATCGCGTGCTGGGTCCGCGGGTGCTCCGCGTGGACCGGGTCGAGCGCCTCGCTATGGCGGCCCGGCGCCTGGCGCGCCAAGGTCCGTTCGCGCCTGCGCCCGAGCTGATCACCATTGCCGGCTGCCGCAAGAACGAGCTCGCGGGCGTGCTGGCAGCGCTCGGATACCGCGCCGTGATGGACGCGAGCGGCGTCACGTTCCACGCACGGCGCCGGTCCCAGCCGCGCAAGCTGACGCGGGACTCGGCACGCGCCGACGGGCCGTTCGCCAAGCTCGGCGCCTTGCGCCTCGCCCGCTGAGTCGATGGCGCAAACACCTCCAGCCGCAACCCAACGCCTCGATCGCTGGCTCTGGTGCGCGCGCTTCACGAGGAGCCGCGCGCTTGCGGCCCGGCT
>DASZHJ010000098.1:0-4543 GCA_035938015.1 Allostellaceae bacterium | reverse complement strand
TGGGCGGTGCCGGTGCTCGCGAGCGCGATGCTGATCGCCGGCGCGACGACGAACCAGCGCCCGCCTCCGGGCGGCTCGGCGCCGCTATGGTGGCCCGATTGGCGAGACGCCCAGACCTGGCAGGTGGGCATCATCCTCGGCGGCGGCTCCTGCATCTACTTCGGGGCCAACACGTTCATTCCGGATTACCTGCACGCCACCGGTGCCGAGGACATGATCGGGCCCTGCCTCACCTCGCTCAACGTAGGTCAGTTGCCGGCATCGTTCTTGGTCATGGGGTTTCCGGAGCGCGTCACGGGCAAGAAGGGCCCGCTCGTGGCCCTAAGCGTCGTGTCGCTGGTCGGGCTCGGGCTGATGCTGCTGCCATCGCCATGGGCGCGGATCTCGGGCGCGGGCATTTTGGGCTTCGCGGCCGCCTTCGGGCTGATCTTGACGCTCGCTCTGCCGCCGATGCTCGCCGCGGCCTCCGACGTGCATCGGCTCTCCGCGGGCATGTTCGTGATCGGTTACCTGACCGCGTTCCTCGTGCCCTTGCTGGGCGGCATCGCTTGGGATGCGACGGCGCTTCCCGTGACGGCGTTTCTACCGATCGTGCTGGGCGCCGCGATGGTGCTGGCGGTAGCCGCACGGCTCCGGCCGCACCAGCTTACGGCGTGAAGACCTTGAGGCTGCCGGCGGCCGGTCCCATAGAGAGCTGCGGGTCCGAGGGGGCGGCGCCCATAGCGTGCTCGCGCGCGGATACGCACTGGCGGGTCCGGCCCATCAGGTCGAGCCAGCGGATGCCGCGCTCCATGCTGTCGAGCACACACTGGTCGAACACCGTGTACCGTAGGCCGGCGTTGCATCCGAACGAGGGACGGTCATCGCGCGCCGCCGTGAGGATGGCTCGGTTCGCCGCCGGCATGGCCGAGCCCTCCGCGAAGCTGCCGGAATAGCAGCCCGAGGCCACCACCACAGTCGGCCGGTTCCCGCACGCGCTGCTCAGCAAGCGGCCCAGCTCCACCGGCGACAGGAAAGCGCGATCGCGCGCGAGCACAAGGCCGCGGCCCTCTCCGCCGTGCGACGTGATGAAGACGAAGCAGCCGTCCGTCGGTGCCGGATGCAGCTCGGCGAAGGCGCGCCGGATGTTGAATCGAGTCGCTGCGCGCTGATCGGTCGCGGTCGCCTTCAGGATCGAGATATCGGAGCGCGGCACGCCGAAACTCGCGAGTTTTGCGGCCATGGTGTCGACCGCGTTGTCGAAGGCGGGCTCCTGGTTGTCGCCCGCGATCAGCAGAGCCTTCCAGCCGGTCGGCTGCGGCATCGTCGGCGGCTTTGCCGACGCGACGCCGGCGGGCGTGTCGCATGCCACCAGCAAACTGCCGAGCGCCAGCGCGAGCAGGATCGTCTTCATGGGATCGGCCTTGATGCCAGTGCAAGCCGCTACGCCGGAAGCGTGAGGGTCAGGTCACCACAGCGGCTTTCGAGGATGGAGGCAAGTGACCTGAAGGGGACAGGTTCGAGAAAGCGGTCCTACTGGACCACGTGCCAGCGGCCGTCGCTCTCCAGGCACGCCCGGCCGTAGAACGGGCGCCCCGAGCTGTCGATGGTGGCATTGCCTCGATAGGTCCGGCAGTTCTTCGACGAAGACGGCGCCACGGTGTCGGGCGCCGGAGCGTTCTGAGGCGGTGGCGCGTTCTGCGAGGCGTAGGCGTCCGGCGCGTAATAGCCTTGCTGCTGCGGGTAATACCCTTGCTGCGGCGGATAGTAGTAGGGCGGTGGATAATAATAGGCGGGTGGATAGGCGTAGGAGGGCCCGTAAAAGAACGGAAAGAACGGGAACCCCAGGCTCACGAAGACACGGGCATGGGCGGGCGCGCTCACCACCAGCGCAAACAGCAGAACCGCGAAGAACCGAAACCCGGAATGGACGGTCATGATCCGCTCGATCGAGGGTTCAGCTGAGCAAACGATAAGCCCGATCCCGGACACAATCCAGCCCGACATTGCCCCTGCGGATTCGCGTGACAAAGCGGTGGTTTGGTGGTCGGATTCGCGGAGTTCTAGGATTGCTCGGAGATCGCCATGGAACCGCACTACGACCGCACCGACGAGGACATCGGCAATATCGTTGCCCTCGAGCACGTCAACGTGCTGATCCCCGACCAGCAGCTCGCCACGATGTTCTACGTGACGGGGCTCGGCCTTACGCGCGACCCCTACATCATGACCAGCACCGACAACATGTGGATCAATGTCGGGCGCAGCCAGTTCCATCTGCCGACCGGCGAGGCTCAGGTGCTGCGCGGCCGAGTCGGGATCGTGTTGCCGGACCGCGAAGCCCTGCTCAAACGTCTCGCGCGCGTGCGCGGCGCGCTCGAGGGAACGAAATTCGATGTGCGCGAGCACAATTCCTTCGTCGACGTGACCAGCCCCTGGGGCAATAGCATCCGGTGTCACGCCCCCGAGCCGCGCTTCGGCCGGATCACGCTGGGGATCCCCTACGTCGAATTCGACGTCGGTCCCGGTACCGCCGAGGGCATCGCCCGCTTCTATCGCGAGGTGCTCGGCACCTCCGCCGAGGTCGGCGAGGATGAGCACGGTCTGCACGCTCGCGCTTCGGTGGGCGCAAAACAGGATCTGATCTTCCGAGAGACCGATCGGCCGCTGCCGCCCTACGACGGCCATCACATCCAGATCTATATCGCCGATTTCTCCGGCCCGCATCGCCGCCTTCTGGAGCGGCGCCTCGTCACGGAGGAGAGCGATCAGCACCAATATCGTTTCAAGGACATCGTCGATCCCGCAAGCAGCAAACACCTCTTCACCATCGAGCACGAGATCCGCAGCATGCGGCACCCGCTCTATGCGCGGCCGCTGGTCAATCGCGATCCCGCCCAGACCAACCGCGACTACGCGCCGGGGCGCGACGCCTGGACCTGGTCGATGCCGCATGATGCCTAGCGTCTCACGTCGGTGCGCATGACGCCGCCACCGCGCGAGAGCTCGGCCGCAAGCTACGCCGGGTCCGCGCCGGGCATTCCCGAGCGCGTGCAGGCGTTGCTGCCGAAGATCGCCGCCTCCGCCGGAGAGACCGAGCGCGAGCGTCGCATCGCGGCGCCGCTGGTCGCAGCCATGCTGGAGGCCGGCCTCTTCCGGATGTTGCTGCCGCGCCCCTTCAACGGCCTCGAGACCGATCCGTTGACCTTCACTGCGGCGATCGAGGAGATCGCCAAGGCGGACGCCAGTACGGCCTGGTCGCTCTGCCAGACAGCGGTCTGCGCGATGGTCGCGGCCTACCTCCCGCCCGAAGCCGCCATGGAGATCTTCGGCCGCGATCCCAAGGCCGTGCTCGCTTGGGGACCGGGGCCCAATGGGCGGGCGGTGGCGAGCGAGGCCGGCTATCGCGTCACCGGCAATTTCGCCTTCGCCAGCGGCGGGCGGCACGCGACCTGGCTGGGCGCGCATGTTCCGGTCTATGAAGCCGACGGAACCCAGCGCCGCACGCCCACCGGCGCGCCGGTGGTGCGCACCGTGCTGTTCCCCGCCGCTGCCGCGCCCATGACGGACATTTGGCACGTCATGGGATTGCGGGGCACCGGCAGCGACGCCTACGCCGTCAGCGATCTCTTCGTGCCGGAGACGCACACGCTCCGCCGCGACGATCCCGCCGACCGCCGCTACCCCGGCCCCCTCTATGCTCTACCGACCAACAGCCTCTACGCCTGCGGCTTCGCGAGCCTGGCGCTCGGCGTGGCGCGTGCCTTGTTGGATGCCTTCATGGCACTCGCCATGGAGAAGACTCCGCGGGGCTACAAGCACACCCTGCGCAACAGCGCCGTCACCCAGACCGAGATCGCCGAGGCCGAGGCCAAGCTGCGCGCCGCGCGCATGTATCTCCGCGGCACGCTCGGCGAGGTCTGGCAATCTGTCGAACGCGCGAACGATCTCTCGATCGACGAGCGCATGGCGATGCGCCTCGCGGCCTCGCAAGCCATCAAGGAAGCCGCCGGCATCGCGGATTTCGCCTACCACGCCGCCGGAGCCACGGCGATCTTCGAGAGCAATCCGTTCGAGCGCCGCTTTCGCGACATGCACGCGATCACTCAGCAACTCCAGGGCCGCCGGTCGCATTTCGAGACCGTCGGCAAGTACCTGCTCGAGGTCGACTACGACCCGGTGTTCCTGTAGCTCGGCTTCGGACTAATCCACCACGATCAGGTCCCGCGACCAGCGCGTGAGCGGCTCGCAGCCGGTTTCCGTCACGATCACGTTGTCGATGATGCGCGCACCGATTTTCTCCTCCCCGAGGAAGATCGGCGGCTCGATGGAGACCACCATGCCGGCCTGGAGCACGTCGCGGCTGCCGCCGAACATATTGACGGGCTCGCCCCAGGCCGGAGGGAAGCCCGGCGCGATGCCGTAGCCGGAGGTGTGGATGCGGTAGCGGTCGTAGCCGGCCTCGGCGATCACGCGCTTGGCGGCTTCGTGCGGCCGGATCGCGGGCACGTCCGCTTTGATCTCCGCGATCATGGCATCGCCCGCGCTCCGGACGATGCCATAG
>DASZHJ010000097.1:0-11022 GCA_035938015.1 Allostellaceae bacterium | reverse complement strand
GGGTGGGTCTACATCATGACGAACCGGCCGAACGGCACGCTCTATCTGGGTGTGACCAGCGACCTTCCGCGGCGCGCCTTTGAGCATCGAGAGGGCTTGGTCGAGGGGTTCACCAAGCGATACGGACTGAAGCTCTTGGTTTTCGCGGAACGCCACGAGGAGATCGGTGCCGCAATTCAGCGAGAGAAAACCATGAAGCATTGGCCGCGTGCCTGGAAAATCCGTCTGATCCTGGCCCACAATCCCAATTGGGAGGATCTCTACGAGCAGATCCCTTAGAGCGGCTCGCGCTCGGTCCGCGCGGCACGAATCCGGTGGGCGCGTCCGAAGTCAAGACTCGCTTCGCCTGTGCATAAATCGAGTGTCAGTATTCGCCGCCGACTCATTTTTCTTGACTGTCACGATTTCTCCCAGCGGGCGGCGGCGATTTTGTGCATTGTAAAATATTATTTAGTCCCCATCTGCGATGGAGCGGATCACACTGAATCAACCGGCTGATCGCGCCGGCGATGGGACGATGCCGGAGCGCGGGGAACGGGCGGCGAGGCGGCCCACCGTGATCGCCGGCTCAACGTTCGCTATGCCCGTCGCCGGCGCCGCCAACTCTCAAAAGGAATCTCATGCCGCAGAGCGGGGCGTCCCTGCCGAATCCGCCGGAAGTGCGGCGCTGGACCGGAGCACAGAGCGGCCGCCGGGTCGATCCCTATAAGCATCCGGGCAAGCTCGTGGCACCCATCCTTTGTCCGCAGTGCGGCGCCGTCTATCGCGCGGGACGGTGGCAGTGGGCCTCGCGTCCCACCGGCGCGCCCGAGGCGATCTGCCAAGCCTGCCACCGCAGCAACGACAATCATCCCGCGGGCGTGGTCACGCTCACCGGCAGTTTCGTGGGCGCGAACCGCGCGGAGATCGTCCGCATCGCCGAAGAGCACGGGACCGGCGAGAAGCGCGACCGTCCGGCCAACCGGATCATCGGCATCGAGCAAGGCGAGGATCGCGTGGTGGTCACCACGACCGATATCCAGCTGCCGCACCGGATCGGCGCGGCGATCGTCCGGGCCTTTCAGGGTCGCATCAAGCACGATTTCGACGAGGCCGATTACGTCATGCGCGTGAACTGGCATCGCGATGTCTGAGCGCCGGCTTGCGCGCGCGCCACGCGACACATTCGGGAGGTGAACGATGACACTTCCAACGCAATTCTCGCTCTTGGATTCGGAGTTCAACGAGTTCCTCTTCGCGACGGTGGGCGAGGAGCGGATCGGCGTGCCGCTGAGCGTGCTCTCCGCGTTTGCGCGGCTGGGCCTCGACCCCTGGGTGGAGGCGGCACGGCTCTCGGATTTGCCGAAGGACTCCGCGGTTACGCGGCTGAGCGGGGCGATCGCCTCGCTGCCAGCGGGCCGTTGGGAGCTTGCGGAGACGCGCGGGATCGCGGCTCGCCTGATCGAGGCCCTGCCGCGGCGCCGCTCGGCCTTGCGGACCGAGGCCGCGAAGCCCAAGGAGGGGTCCCGGCGAGCGCGGCTTCCGTCCTGGCTGATCTTTGTCGCGGTCGGCGCGGGTCTCTTGTTGGGCATGGCGGCGAGCGGCCAATTGCCATGGGGCGGCAGCGCCTCGCGCTCCGTCCCCAGCGCCCACTCGGAATAGCGATGCGCGCCATGGCAAAGGAACCTGCGTGATGACGGAGCCAAGATTCGCGACCGGCGACACCGTAAGGCTCATCTCGAGCGCCTACATCCCGAAGGGACTGGGCGAGTTCAAAGTCGTGCGCCAGCTGCCGGCCGAGCATGGCATGTACGGTTATCGGCTTCAGTCGGTCATGGATGGGCATCAGCGCGTGGTCATGGAGAACGAAATTGCTTAGCCCTCGCGGCGTCGAGCGCCTCGCGCGGAAGATGTACGAGGCGAGCCAGCCCGCGGGCGCGCCCTGGCCACACCACGGTTGGGACGCTCGCCAAGCCTGGCTCGGCAAGGCCCGAGCGGAGGCGGGCATCGGGCCCGCGGTCGAGCGGCTCCCGGTCTGGCGCGAGATCAAACTGCTGCTGGGCCTCTGATCCGAGCGCGCTCGCGGCAGAGTCGACGATACCGAGACTCGCAAGATGCGGAGACCCCGTGCGGCGAGAACGATGTTTCAGGAGAGGCTTATGAAATTCCGTCCGTTACACGACCGCGTGGTGATTCGCCGCGTGGGAGCCGAGGAGAAGACCGCCGGCGGCATCATCATCCCCGACACGGCCAAGGAAAAGCCGATGGAGGGCGAGGTGATCGCGGTTGGGCCGGGTGCCCGCTCGAAGGACGGAGCGATTCATCCGCTCGATGTCCGGGCCGGCGATCGCGTGCTGTTCGGAAAATGGTCCGGCACGGAGATCAAGCTCGATGGCGAGGAGCTGATCATCATGTCGGAAACGGACCTCATGGGCGTGATCGAGACCCCTCGTTTACGCAAAGCGGCTTAAGGAGCACATCATGGCAGCCAAGGAATTACGGTTTCACAGCGACGCGCGCGAGCGAATGCTGCGCGGCGTCGACATTCTCGCCAACACCGTCAAGGTGACGCTGGGGCCCAAGGGCCGCAACGTCGTGCTCGACAAATCCTACGGCGCTCCGCGCATCACCAAGGACGGTGTGACGGTGGCGAAGGAGATCGAGCTCGTCGACAAGTTCGAGAACATGGGCGCCCAGATGGTGAAGGAGGTCGCCACGCTCACCAGCGAGCGCGCGGGCGACGGCACCACCACGGCGACCGTGCTGGCCCAATCGATCGTGCGCGAGGGCGTCAAGGCGGTGGCCGCCGGCATGAACCCCATGGACTTGAGGCGCGGCATCGACATCGCCGTGGCGGCGGTGGTCGAGGACGTGAAGCAGCGCTCCAAGCCGGTCTCGACCAACGCCGAGATCGCGCAGGTCGGATCGATCTCCGCCAACGGCGACCGCGAGATCGGCGAGATGATCGCCAAGGCGATGCAGAAGGTCGGCAACGAGGGCGTGATCACGGTCGAGGAGGCCAAGAGCCTCGAGACCGAGCTCGACGTGGTCGAAGGCATGCAGTTCGACCGCGGCTATATCTCGCCCTACTTCGTGACCAACGCCGAGAAGATGCTGTGCGAGCTCGAGGATCCCTACATCCTCCTCCACGAGAAGAAGCTGCCGGGCGTGCAAGCCCTGCTGCCTCTGCTCGAGGCCGTGGTGCAATCCGGCAAGCCGCTGCTGATCGTCGCCGAGGACATCGAGGGCGAGGCGCTGGCGACGCTGGTGGTCAACAAGCTGCGCGGCGGCCTCAAGGTCGCGGCGGTGAAGGCACCGGGCTTCGGCGATCGCCGCAAGGCCATGCTGGAGGACATCGCGGTGCTGACGGGCGGCCAGCTCGTCTCCGAGGATCTCGGCATGAAATTCGAGAGCGTCACGCTCGACATGCTGGGCAAGGCCAAGAAGGTCCGGATCGACAAGGAGAGCACGACGATCATCGACGGCGCCGGCAAGAAGAAGGACATCGAGGGCCGGGTCACCCAGATGAAGGCGCAGATCGAGGAGACCACCTCGGACTACGACAAGGAGAAGCTGCAGGAGCGGCTGGCGAAACTGTCGGGCGGCGTGGCGATAATCCGCGTCGGCGGCGCCACCGAGATCGAGGTGAAGGAGCGCAAGGACCGGGTCGACGACGCCATGCACGCGACGCGCGCCGCGGTCGAGGAAGGCGTGGTCGCCGGCGGCGGCGTTGCCCTGCTCTACGGCATCCGCGCGCTCGCCAAGCTGAGGGCGGCGAACGACGACCAGAAGGTCGGCATCGACATCGTGCGCCGCGCGCTGCAGACGCCGGCGCGACAGATCGTCGAGAACGCCGGCGGCGACGGCTCGGTGGTCATCGGCAAGCTCCTGGAGAAGGCCGACGTCAACCACGGCTACAACGCGCAAACCGGCGCCTATACCGACATGGTGAAGGCCGGCATCATCGACCCCGCCAAGGTCGTGCGCCTGGCCCTGCAAGGTGCGGCCTCGATCGCGGCCCTCCTGATCACCACCGAGGTGATGGTGGCGGAGAAGGCGAAGACCGAGCCGGCCATGCCGAGCAACGGCGGCGGCATGGATTACTAGCGCAATTGCGTCCTTCGACTCGGCGCTTCGCGCCGGCTCAGGACGAGGGAGTATCGTGGTTGAGCAAAGAAAAACCCTCATCCTGAGCCGGTCCCGAAGGGAGCGGGTCGAAGGACGCACGGCTTCGATGCAAGTACGAGCTCGACGATGACGCGCACGATCTCCAAGACGGTGACCTTCGCTCGGCCCTTCGCCTTGAGCGGGCTCGAGGGCGTGCGGCCCGCGGGAACCTACGCGGTCGAGACGGACGAGGAGCTGATCCCGAGCCTGTCACTTACCGCCTATCGCCGAACCGCGACGTGGCTCAGACTGCCTGGGCGGCGCGCGGGCTCGGAGCTCTCCACGGGTTTCAGCGAAGTCGTGGCGATCGATCCGGTCGAGCTGGACGCGGCGCTCGCGCGGGACGCCGCGCTCGCAACCGTGTCCGAGCCGCGCGGCTGAACGGCCAAACAGAGACCGACTGCTCATCACCCTCAACAGCAGAAGCCGATCGCACCCGTGACCATTCAAGAACGCATCGCTGCCGCGATCCCCGGAGGGAGATTGTGGAGGATTTGGCTCGAGCGCCTTCGCTGGGCGCGGGAGCAGGCCGTCCGGCTCGTCGAGGCCGCGGGGCTCCTCCTCGCCATGGCGGTGTTCGCGAGCCTGCCCGTCGACTGGGCCTCCGGGCTCGGCGGGTTCATCGGACGCACCGCGGGTCCCCGTCTTGGCCTCTCGCGCCGCGCGTTGCGCAACCTCCGCCAGGCCATGCCGGAGAACAGCGAGGCCGAGAACCGGCGCATCCTTCGGGGCATGTGGGAAAATCTTTGCCGGGCGATCGCGGAATACCCGCACTTGCCCCGCATCGTCGCCGCGAGCTCCGGCCGGGTCGAGATCGTCAATGGCGAGGCGCTCACCGGCCTCGCGGCCACGAGCCAGCCCGGCATCCTGTTCGGCGGCCATCTCGGCAATTGGGAGATCGGCTCCTCGACCGTCCATCGGCTGATGGGCGCCTCGGTGATGTCCGTCTACCGCGCCGCCAACAATCCCTGGGTCGACCGGCTGATGCGCCGCTTCCACCGGGGGCGTCGGGCCGTGCCCAAGGGAGCCGAGGGCGGCCGCGAGCTGGTGCGCCAGCTCCGGGACGGCGGCAGCATCGCGCTGCTGGTCGATCAGAAACAGAACGACGGCATCGCGGTGCCGTTCTTCGGCCGCGATGCCATGACCGCCCCCGCCATCGCGCGGCTCGGCTCGCGCTTCCAATGTCCGATCATTCCGGTGCGGTTCGAGCGTCTCGCCGGCGCCCGGTTCCGCTGCACCGTGCTGAGCCCGATCGAGCTCGCGGATACCGGCGATCCCGCGCGCGACGTGCTGGCGGCCATGACCCACGTCAACGCGATGCTCGAGGACTGGATCCGCGCGCGGCCCGAGCAATGGCTCTGGGTCCACTCGCGCTGGCCGGGCTAGCCTACTTCAAGACCCCTCATCGGCTGGGCGACCCGTAGCGCCGCGGCTAGGGATTATTGGGGAAGCAGGCGGTGGCGCTGAGGGTCTCGCCGGCGGGGATCGGCAGGATTTGCGGCACGATGGTCGTGAAGGTGTAGGTGAGCTGCACCTGCGACAGGCCGGAGACGCCGCCGCAGGTGGCGCTTGCATTGAGCGTGATGTTGCCGCTGGGTACCGTGAGGCCCCAGCCGCTCGCGACCTGCTGAATATAGCTCGTGGTGTTGCCGGAGTTGTAACTGGCGCCCGCGGCGCAGCTGCCGGAGCGAATGCCCATGCAGCGCGCGCCGGTGATCGCGGTTTGCTGCAGCGCCTCGTAGGCCCAGAACAGCCGGCCGAACTCGAGGACGCCGAAGCTCAGCAGCATGAGCGGCGTCAGCACCAAAGCGAACTCGACCGCCGAGGCACCCCCGCGCGAGCGCAGCAGGCTCAGGAGGTTCCGGCGTTTCATTGCACTTGCACGATGACGCTTTGGCTGACGGGGCCGCTGTGAACGATGGAGATCCCCGGGAAAATCGAGCCGTAGGTGCGGCTCGCCGCGACGGTCACGAACTTGCCGGCCGTGCCGCCGCCGGTGCACGACGCGCCCGCGGCGACGGCGCTACCCCAGGTCCAGCTTCCCGGCGTGCCGGACGGGCAGTAATAGCTGTCGGCATTGGAGGCCGTGCCGCTCGAGGACGCTGAGCCGCTGGTAACTGCAGCGGACGGGCCGTTGTTGACGACGACCGTGCTGTTAGCCCAGCCGGAGCCCTGCGTGTTCGCGACCAGCGTCGCGATCGAGGTCGCAAGGCTGGCGCCGCTGCTGGAGTTCACGTTGGCGGCGTTCACCACCGCGTATTGCGCGCCCGCGGCGACGGCTGCGTCCAGCTGGAAGTGCGTATAGATCAGCATGCCCACGTCGGTGGTGCCTGCCAACAAGGGCAGGAAAACCACCGAGTAGAGCGCGAATTCCACGGCCGCGACGCCGCGGTTCGCCCGAGACGCGAGCACCCCGCAAGCCCGCCTCGCGAACTCGCGGAGCGACGCGATGGGCCGCCCGCCGGTCATTGGACGAGCGTGATCTTGTTGCCGGAGCTGCCGGAGCCGCCGGTGCCCCCGGTCGTACATGTGGTGCCGACCGCGCTCCCGCCGCTGAGCGTGATCTCCGAGCCCACCATCTGCATGCAATCGCCGCTCGTGGTGTCGCCGACCGAGGCGGCGCCGCTCATCACGATCGGGCCGTTCGGAAAATAGAACACGCCGGATATCCGCGTGTTGCTGGCGCCGTTGGAGAAATCGGCGCCGGCAGTGCCGCTTGAGGGCCCCAGCACCGCGAAGCCCTGCATGGTTCCGGAGGTCGGCGCGCTGATGGTGACGTGGCCGTAGCCGGCGCCGACGCAGAAGGCCTGGTTCGATCCGTCGGCGCAGGTGACCGTCGCGGTGCCTCCGATCACGAATGTGACGCCCAACGCGGAGACGCCGACGGTCGAACCGTTGCAGCTGACGTCGCCGCCGCCACCGACGCCGATACCGACGTATTTCTCCACGGTGTAGGTGCCGGCGCCGAGCGTCACGCCGCCCGCGAGGCTCATATAGCCGTTGATGTCGTGGTTGGTGGCGGCGCTCACGGTGATGCAGCTGCCGCCCCCGCTGCCGTCGTTGAAATTCCCCGCAAGCTGGAACAGGTGGCCGGTCCCAGTGGCGTCCGCAAGCGTGATCTTGGAGCCGCCCCCGCCCGTGATCGAGTTGCCGGCGCTGTCGGCGCCGATGTTGAAGCTGTTCGTGCTGCCGGAGCCCATGGTGAGGGTATAGCCGCCGGGCACGTAGAGGCCGCCGCTCAGCACGAAGGTGCTGGGGCCGCCGAAGGTCAGGGACGTGCCGGCATGGCAGATGCTCTCGCCGTTGACGGAGCACTTGCCGGCGGGAAGCGTCCCGATGTTGAAAGTGCCGGCGCCAAAGCTCATGGTGCTGCCGCCGCCGGTCAAGATGCCCTGGGCGATGTTGAAGGTGCCCGGCCCGAAATTGAAGGCGGCGCCCGAGGAAAAGTCGATCATCCCGCTGAAATTGTAGGTGGCGGAGGCGGAGCCGCCGGTGCTGAAGTTCACGCTGATGCCACCGTGGAGCGTGATCTTCCCGAAAGTGAAGGGGCCGATCCCGGTGCAGGTGACCGTCCACGTGTTGCTGCTGAAGGCGCCGGAGCAGCCGTCGGCAGTGAGCGCGGTCTGCGTCGCGCTCGCGCTGTAGCCGAAATCGACGGCGGTGCCGCCGGAGACGGAGGGCGCGCTCGGCGAGGTCATGGCGGCGACCGTGGAAAGCCGGCTCATTGCCGCGGTCACCGAGGAGTTGCCCGCGACCGGGTCCGTCACCGTGGTCTTGTTGATGGTCACGTGCGCCGTACCCGCGGGTGGCTGGATGCCGCTGCAGGAATCGTTGGGTGCCGACGATGAGTTGTAGTCCAGGGTCGTGGTCGTGATGGTGTCGCCGCAATGCACGCTGACCGTGCTGTTGGACATCACGGAGCAGGCGCTCGCGGAAATGTCCGTGCCGCCGGTGAGCGTGATGCCGGTGCCGCTGTGGTCGAGCGCAACCAGGCAAGCGGGCGCATTGGCCGCGATCTCGGCGTATGCAACCGCGGTCACCGGCAAGCTGGCGTTGGCGCTGACCGCGCGCGCCAGAAACAACGGCATCGTGGTGGTGACGGAGACCTCGAGCGCCTGATTGCCGTCGCCGGTCGGCGAGCTCACGAGCGAGGCGGTGGCGCTGCCGCTGGGGACGCCGTTCAGGGCCATCATGTTGTTGACGGCGGTGGTAGCGGAGCCCGTGGAGCCCGTCGATTTGTAGATCATGGCGCCGCTATAGGCGGCGAGATCGGCGACCCGCTGATTCTGCGACTTCTGCAGGAGACCCTGACCGTACTCAACGGCCAGCGAGGAAACGCCGGTCAGCGCGATGAACAGTAGCGTGCTCATGACGGTGACGCCCGCACGTTTGTCACGGAACAGGAATTCGAGCATGTGCTGGAAAATCCGCGCTCTGCCGATGGGGCCAGCCGAGCCTAACCCAGCGTCAGTAAACCCCTCGTTAACGAATATTGGGAATGACAGCGGTGGTAAAAAGTCCCAAACAGCGGGCTATCGAGGGGGTGAATCCCCTGGCGCCGCAGACCGCGCCAGCATGACATCCTCCCTCCCTTGAATGTTTGGTATCCTTTGGGCAACAGCTTCTGAGCCAGCCAAAATCAAATTAGGACACTACCCAAGTGCCGGCTGCGGCGAGTGAGGGCCGGCTGCGGTCCCAAGCGTTTATGAGTTCACACCCTCACTCGCCCACGCCGTCGGAGGCGAGGACCCGCTCCGGCGGCAGCGTCACGATGACCGTCGTGCCGGCGCCGCGAGCGCTGCGCAGGTGCAGACGGCCGCCGTGCAACTCCACCAGCGAGCGCGTGAGGGGCAATCCGAGGCCGGTCCCCTGGTGCTGGCGCGTCATCGCATTCTCGACCTGACCGAACGGCGCGAGCGCGATCTTGATCTCGGCTTCGCTCATGCCGATGCCCGTATCCGAAACCGCGAGCTCGACCGCGCCGGACGCGGTGCGCCGGTCGCGGACCGAGATCCGGCCGCCGCGCGGCGTGAACTTGATCGAGTTGGAGAGCAGATTGAGCAGAACCTGCTTCAAGATACGCTCGTCCGCGCGCAGGTTCGGCGGCTCCGCCGAGAGCTCCGCGTCGATCGCAACGCCGGCGGCAAAGGCGCGCTCGCGCACCAGGCGGACGCTGCTTTCGACCAGTCCCGGCAGCGAGACCTCCTCCTCGTGCAGCTCCAGCTTGCCGGCATCCAATTTGGAGAGATCGAGCAGGTCGTTGATGATCTCCAGCAGGTGCGTGCCGCTGCTCCAAATATCCGTGGCATACTCGGCGTACCGGCGGGTTCCGATCGGTCCGAACACCTCGCCCTTGATCACCTCCGAGAAGCCCAGAATGGCGTTGAGCGGGGTTCGGATCTCGTGGCTCATGTTGGCCAGGAACTCGCTCTTGGCACGATTGGCGAATTCGGCCGAGGCCTTGCTCTGGCGCAGCTCCTCCACCTCGCGTCGCCGGTCGGTGATATCCCGGCCGACGGTCAGCAGCATCTCCCGGTCGGCGAACCGAACCACCTCGGCGGAGACCGATATTTCCCGGACCTCTCCGGTTCTGGTGTGGATCGCGGCGATGAGATCGCGCTGAGGCGCGTCGGCCCGTAGGCCCGCGACGATGCGGGACGGCAGGTCGGGGTCGACGAACAATCCGAGCTCGCACTCGGTGCGGCCGACGATGGCTTCGCGCCGGTAGCCGACCACCTGCAGGAAACGATGGTTCACGTCGATGAAGCGACCGTCATCGAGCCGGCTCAAGGCGAGCATGGCCGGCGTGGCGTGAAACACCGCCGTGAACAGCTTCTCCGACCGACTCAGGGCCTCCTCGGTTCGCTTGCGATCGGTGATATCGAGCAGCCACGCGAGCGAGGCCGGCTGTCCGTTCCAGGTCACGCGCGAGGCGAAGCACTCGAGCCAGATCACCGAGCCGTCGGTGCGCAGCGCCCGAAATTCGTAATTCTCGGGAGAGCCGTCGCCGGAGATCCGCGCCTTCATCCGATTGTACACCATGGCCCGGTCGTCGGGGTGCGTATGGTCCGCGCTGGCGCCCGCCGTCCGCATCTCCTCGAGCGAGGCATAGCCCATGAGGCGCGCGAGCGAGGGGTTCGAATAGACGACCTTGCCGCCGACATGGACGACCGCGGCTTGCTGGGCGCCCTCGATGATCTGCCTGATCTGCGCCTCGGCTCTGCGCGCCGCCGCTGCGTCGTCGAGCTCCAGTCTCAGCCGCACACGCTCGTCGTCCCCGGCGCCGATCGTGGCGATGACGCCGACCCACTCTCGCTCGCCGCGCGCCAATCGAACGGAGATCTTGGCGGCGCCACCGCCGGTCCCGCGCGCCCAATCCAAGGTGTGCTCGAAGTAGCCGCGGTCGTCGGGGTGCACGAGGGCGGCGATCTCCCCGGCCTTGGCGACGGGCTGGGCGAGCGGCCCCCCGGCCTCGGCCAAGCGGAGAGCGCGCGCGGCGGAGGCGCCGATCGAGAGGGCCACCTCGAGGGCCGCCGAGGGCGCTCGTAGCGGCACAGATGTGTCCGTCCTCGATGTGGTCATGTCTCCTCAAGTCCACGACTTTCGCGTGCGGAGGCGAGATCGGCCAGGCAGCCGGCCTCGCATCTCAACCCTCGATTAGACCGGATCGAGACTTATGGAGGCGTTAATCGGGATCTAGGTGGAAATGCGTATGTGGTCGCACCCTCTCCCCCGCAAACGCGGGCGGAGAGGGTCCACCTCATCGCCTGCTGAAAACTTGGGTCTAGACGCGACAAGTCCCTCTCCGCGCGCAGCGGGGAGAGGGAGGGGCCCGGCGCGTCAGCGCCGGGAGGGTGAGGTGTGCTTCAGCAAGCG
>DASZHJ010000096.1:0-14044 GCA_035938015.1 Allostellaceae bacterium | reverse complement strand
GCCCGATGCGCGTCATCACCACCCATCTGGAGTTCCATTCGGAAAGGCATCGACTGGCCCAGGTGGACGCCATCCGGACCCGCCACGAGGAGGCGGCACGACGCGCGGCGACGCCCGGCGACGACGCCTTCGAGGGCCTCTATCGAGCCTCGCCGCGGCCCGCGACCGCCCTCCTCTGCGGCGATTTCAACTTCGAGCCGGGCTGGCCCGAATACAATCGCATGCTATCGCCCTTCCCGTCGGGCGTGCCGGCATTCCGCGACGCCTGGAGCGTGCGCCACCCAGAAAAGTCTCATGAGCCAACGGCCGGAATTTATGACGCCGACCAATGGCCGAAGGGACCGAATTGCCGAGACTTCGTCTTCCTCACTGGCGATCTCGCCGATCGGTTGCGCGGCGTGCAAGTCGACGTGAAGACGGACGCCTCGGATCACCAGCCCGTCCTGGTCGAGCTCGGCTGAACCGGGTGCCCACCTGCTCGCATCACGAACATCGGAGAAGTCATGACAAAGCTGACATTGGCCGCGGCCTCGATCATCGTCGATACGGCAATCGCGGAAGGACGCGCGCGCGGCTATCACCCGCTCACCGTGGCGGTGCTGGACGCCGGCGGGCACCTGGTGGCGCTCAAGCGCGAGGACAAGTCGAGTCTGCTCCGGCCCCAGATCGCCACTGCCAAAGCTTGGGGCGTGCTCGGCATGGGCTTTGGAGGGCGCGAGCTGGAGCGACGGGCGCAAAAAGCGCCGATCTTCTACAACATGCTCTCCGAGCTTGCGGACGGCCGCATGGTGCCGGTGCCCGGCGGCGTGCTGATCCGCAATGCCGGCGGCGAGATCATCGGCTCCGTCGGCATCAGCGGCGACGCCTCGGGAAACGACGAACTCTGCGCCATCGCCGGCATCAAGGCGGCGGGCTTGGTGCCCGATACCGGCGATCCCGCGTGACTCGCAAGGCAGACGACGGCAAAACCACGCCCTCGTGCTCCAGCAGCCAGCGCTTGCGTGGCAAGCCACCGCCATACCCGGTCAGCGTGCCATCACTGCCGATCACGCGATGGCATGGCACGACGATACTGATGGGGTTGAGGGCGTTGGCACGCGCAACGGCGCGGATGGTTTTCGGCATGCCCAGCCGCTTCGCCAGCGCAGCATAGCTCACGACTTGACCCGGCTCGATCTTGCGCAAGCCGGCCCAGACCCTGCGCTGAAACTCCGTCCCGCCCCCATCGACCACGATTTCATCGAGCGCGTCGAGCTCGCCCAGCAGATAGGCGCCGATACGGGTGCAAATCCGACCGGGGTCGACGGCTTTTATTGCTTTGAAGTCGCCATGGCGGCGGCGTAGCGCCGCCAGCATCCGATCCTCGCTGTCGGCAAACTCCAGCGCGCACAGCTTGTCCCCTGCGCACGCAAGCAGGATCGTCCCGATCGGCGATTTCACCCGGCTAAAGAAAAGGCGCGTTTCCGGCGCCTGCGTGGACCGCGACTTAGCTGGCATCGGCAAGCACCTCCTGCACGCTCGCAATTGTACGCGTGATGTCGTCCTCGCTGGTGAGCCAATTGCAGACGGAGATGCGCATCACCCGCATACCGCGCCAGGTCGAGCCGCCGAACCACGCGACACCCCGAGACTGGATACGCCGGATTACCTCATCGGTAAATTGGTCGTGGTTGCCGTGGCGCGACAAGAAACGCACTAGGCCCTGATTGATGACCGGCTCCGCCAGGATCTCGGCGCCTGGAAGCTCTCCGATGTTTCTGACCAGCCGCTCGGCATGCGCACAGCAGCGCTCGACGATCTCAGCGATCCCCGAGCAGCCGAGCGCGCGCATCGCCGCGTAAACGGGAAAGCCACGGCCGCGCCGCGACCATTCGGGGTTCCAGTCCTTCTGGTTGCGCAGACCCTCTTGCGGGATCGAATAGCTGGTCTCCTGCGCAAAGGCGGCCCGGTGAGCGGCGGCGTGCGAAACGAGAACCAAACCAGAGTCGAACGGTACATTCAGCCATTTGTGCGCGTCCGTCGCCCAGGAATCCGCGCCCGCCACGCCATACAGCAAATGGCGATACCGTTCGCTCGCGGCGACCCAGAGCCCGATGGCGCCGTCGATGTGTACCCAGGCCTTCGCCGCGTGGGCGATTTGGCAGGCGCGCTCGAAGGGATCGAAGACGCCGGTGTTCAAGTCCCCCGCCTGCAGGCAAACGACGACGGACGCCTCGGACGTGCGCTGGAGCGCCGCCTCGAGCGCGCCCATCTGCATCCGCCCGATATTGTCGGCGGGCACATAATCGATAGCCTCGGTGCCGAGACCGAGCAGGCGCGCGGAGCGAATGATCGACTCGTGCCGGTTCTCGGTGGTCAGGATTCGGAGAGGCGGGGCGCCTGCCAGGCCTGATCTCTCCACGTCCCATCCGCGGTCGCGCAGCAGCTTGTTCCGCGCGGCGGCAAGCGCCGTCGTGTGCGCCATTTGACAACCTGTCACGAAGGCAAACGAAGCCGAGGTCGGGATTCCGAATAGCTCCTTCAACCACGCCCCACAAATCTCCTCGACCACCGCCTCGGCGGGCGCGGTCGCGTTCGACGCCGCGTTCTGGTCCCACGCAGACGTGAGCCAATCCGCGGCCAACGCGACCGGAAGCGTGCCACCGATCACCCAGCCGAAAAACCGCCCACTGCCGGAGCCGAGAATCCCTCCCTCGGCATCGCGGACGAGTTCGTCGATCGCTTCCTCCGCCGGCATGCCGTTTTCGGGCATCGGCTTGCCGAGACGACGCCGCAGCTCCGCGATGCCGGCGGCCGCGGGGATCGGCCGATCAGAGAGGCTCTCGAAATATCTCGCGGCATGAGCGGCGGCGACGTCGAGAAGGTTGGTCATGGTTTGGCACATCCGGGCGTTGGTGCAACGGAGAGTCTCGCCGGGCTGGACAGCGGTTGCTACGGCGAGGGCCGAAGCATGGAACGCTCGGCATCATCCACAAAAATTCGGGCGGACGAAGCAAGTTCCGAGGCACGGCAGGGGACCGAGTCCGATTCCGGCGAATCCGGGAACGGCGGACGTTTAGCGCTTCAGGCCCGCCATGCGCTCCAGTACCGAGCAAACAGCGGCTGTGTCCTCGCCGCCGTGGCCTTGCGTCTGGGCGGCGTTATAGACCGGGATGCTCGCGGTGAAGAGCGGCGTCGTGACTCCAAGGCTCGCGGCGTAGTCGGCAATCACCGCCATGTCTTTTTGCCAGATATCGATCTTCATGGTCGGTGCGTAGTTGCCCTGGACCATGAGCGGCGCGCGCAGCTCGAACACCTTCGATGTGCCGGCGCCGCTCGCGATCACTCTGGCGATCTCCTCGGGACCGAGCCCCGCCTTCATCCCGAGCACCATCGCCTCGGCGCTGGCGACGTTGTGGATGGCGACCAGCAGGTTCGCGACGAACTTCATTTTGCTGCCGTTGCCGAATTCACCCAGGTAATGCGCGACGCGCGAGAACTTGGCGAAGACGGGCTCCGCGCGGTCAAAGGCCGTGCGCTCGCCCGAGGCATAGACCGCGAGATCGCCTGTCGCGGCTTGAGCGCCGGTTCCGCTCAAGGGGCAATCGAGGAGCGCGATCCCCGCGGCCGCCAGCCGGTCGCGGGCGTCGAGCTTCACCTCCATCGGCAGCGTGCTGAGCTCCGCGACCACGAGACCCGAGCGCTGGTTTGCGAGTATGCCCTCGACCGTCATGGCGAGAGCCGCGGCACTGGGCAGGCTGGTGAGGACGATCTCCACCTGGCTCGCTACCTCGCTCGCGGATCGCGCGGGCACGCCGCCGGCAGCGGCAAGGCCGGCCATGCGGCGCTCGTCGACGTCATAGCCCACGACCGTCGCGCCCTGCTTCAGGAGATTTCCGGCGATCGCCGAGCCCATGATACCGACGCCGACCAGACCGACCTTCATTCGGCGCTCCCTGCCCCCAGACCGATCGCGCGAATGCCTTCGATCATGACGGCGACCGACCGGTGAACGATGGCGGCGAAATCGCCACCGACACGGCTGTGATAGATGTACTTGCGCACCGCATAATAGAAGAGACCGCCGTGCATCACCCACGCATGCTCAAGCTCGAGCTCGCTGATCGGCACGGCATCGGGATCGGCCAATCCGCAGGCATGACGGAACTCGGCGCAGATCGGCCTCAAGATCCGTGCCTCCACGATCCTGATATATCGCCGGTTGATGCTATTCCCCATCAGCGCGGAGAACATGTAGATACGAATCCATTCGTAGGTATACGTCGCACGCGAATATCGCTCGTAGAACTCCAATAGACGATCCTCGAGCGGCCTCAAGCGGTCATGGATCAGCTCGCCCCAGGTGGGATCGACGCGTTTCAAGAATACATCCGCAAAGACCCGCTCGATCAGATCCCGCTTCGTCGGGAAATAGCGATAGAGCAGCGGCTGCGTGATGCCGAGGCGTTCCGCAAGTTGCCGCGTTTGCCCGTTAAATCCGACCTCGGCAAAATATCGGATGGCGCCCGCCAGAATCTCCTGCTCGCGGTCGGCGGCCGCCAGCCTTCGGCCGCGGCGCGGCCTCGGCTTGAGCTTTGGCGCCGGCGCTCGGCGGTGTTTTGGAAAAGGCAATCGGCGGGCTCCGAGACGCGCTAGGCGCGCGAAAGCATTCGCCCGATCGATAAGTGATCGGCGGGCGAGCGTCAATGGCGGGGATATGGTCCCGAGGGGCCGACCAAACCGCGCTATTCCGCCGCCGCCGAGACGCCGATCGCCTTGTTGAGGCGCGACATCACCTCGCTCGCCATCAACTCCATGGAGCGACGCCCCAGTCTGGCATCGACCCAATCGTGCCCGGCGTACAGCAACGTGCCGAAATCGCCGGTGACCTCGCGGAAAGCCAGGAGCTGATCCACCACGCTATTCACGGTGCCGCAAATCACCAGGGAATCCACGACATAATCGAGCGTAATGGCCGAATCCGGCATGGCGCGGTCGCGCTTAAACAGCTCCGGACGGCCGTTGCCGATGAGCTTGCGCATGAGGTTGCGGAAATAGAAGCGATAGGGACTGCCCTCTTCCTTGGCGTAGCGGCGCGCGGTCGCTTCGTCGTCAGCCACAAATATGCTCTTGGCGACGCGCCAGTCGCGCCGGTCGGCGACGCGGCCGGCGTTCTTGCAGCCTTCCTCGTATTTCGGCCAGTGCGAGCCGACCCAGGGCGGCTGCAAGAAATTCGCGGAAATCGGCGTCCAACCGCGCTCAGCCGCGGCGACCACCCCCTTCGAGAACGGCGCCACCGCCGTCACGACGATGGGCGGGTGCGGATTCTGATAGGGTCTCAAGATCGCGCCTTGGCCGATCTCGATATCGAGGGTGCGTTCGGTGGTGACCTTCCAGAATTTGCCCTCGAGCTTGTAGGGCGGCTCCGTCGTCCAGAGCTTCAGCACCATGTCGATCGCCTCGACGAACATCGCCGTGCGGTCGCTGTCGAGATTGCCGAATGCCTCGGCGTCCGAGCGCAAGCCGCCGGGACTGATACCGAACAGGAAACGCCCCTCCAACAGGTGATCGATCATGGAGACCTGCGCAGCCACCGTCGCGGGATGCGAGTTCGGCAGGTTCACGGTACCGCTGCCGAGCTTGATCCGCTTGGTCGCGTCGATCAGGCTCGCAATAAACGCAAGGCACGAGGTGATGGTCTCCGCACGGTCGGTCACGTGCTCGCCGACGAAAGCCTCGGCATACCCCAACCGGTCCGCGAGCACGATCGCCTCGCGGTCTTCCTTGAGGGTTTCGGTGTAGTTGCGCGTTGGCGGATGCAGCGGCATCGTGAAATAGCCGAGCTTCATCGAGCTCTCCTTGCGCCGATCAGTCGCTTTTTATCATTTGATAAGGTAGAGGGTCAACCTCGCCCGCTCGACCGCAGACCCGCCGCGCTTGCGCCATCGCATCCCGCCATTTTCCCCTAGACGCATCGCCGCGCGCTCACCATCATGATGAGCAATTGATCAACCGAGGCGCCCGCTCTGCTGCGCCCGCGACAGCCTCTCCGAGAGATGAGAGGAATGGGAGGAGTGCATGGTGTCATCGCTGAGCCGTCGTGGCTTTTTGGTGGGCGCCGGCCTTGCAGCATTGCCCTTCGCGCCGGCGATCGCCCAAAGCGAGCCCGTCCGGATCGGCCTCCTCACGGTCAAGACCGGGCCGCTCGCGCAGGGCGGCATCCAAATGGAGCAGGGGCTGACGCTGTTCCTCAAGGATCGCAACAACGCTCTCGCGGGCCGCAAGGTCGAGATGATTTCCGCGGATACCGGTGGCAATCCGGCAGGCGCCAAAACCAAAGCGCAGGAGCTGGTGGAGCGCGACAAGGTCGATTTCATCGTGGGCCCGCTCGCGGCCTTCGAGCTGCTCGCCATCACCGATTACATCGCCGACGCCAGGATGCCGATGCTAAGCCTTGCGGCGGCGGACGACATGACCCAGCGCAAGCCGAACCCCTGGTTCATTCGGGCCTCAGCCACGTCCTCGCAATGCAATCATCCCCTGGGCGACTACGCCGCCAAGGAGATGAAGCTCAAGGCGGCGGCGACGATCTCCGAGGATTTCGCCTATGGCTACGAGCAGTGCGGCGGCTTCCAGCGCGTCTTCGAGGATAACGGCGGCAAGATCGTGCTGAAGCTGTGGCCGCCGCTGGTGACCGCGGACTACACGCCTTACCTCGCGCAGATCAAGGACGTCGACTGCGTCTGGACCGGCTTTGCCGGCTCGAACCCGATCAAACTCATGAAGCAGTACGACGATATCGGGCTCAAAGAAAAATACCCCGTGCTAGGCGGCTGGACGGCGTTCGACGATGCGCTCCTGAAGAGCTTCGGCGACGAGGCGGTGGGCGCGGTCTCCGCCAGCTGGTACTCGACCGAACTCGATGCGCCCAGCAACAAGACGTTCATCGCGGGGATGCAGCGGGATTATCAGATCCTGCCGGGAGGCTACGCCGCAGGGACCTACGTCAACGGCATGGTGATCGAGGCCGCGCTCGAGAAGACCGGCGGCAAAACGGACAAGCAGGCGCTGATCGACGCGCTTCGAGCGGTGTCGCTCGCCGATACGCCGCGCGGCGCTTTCCGCTTCGATCACCTCGGCAACGTCATCGGCAACGTGTTCATCCGCAAGCTCGAGCGTAAGGACGGCAAGCTCGTCAACACCATCGTGAAGACCTACGCCGATGTCGGGCAATTCTGGACCTACGGCGAGCAGAAGTACCTGGCGGCTCCGGTTTACACCCGCGATGCCGCGCCCGTGAAGCTCTAAGCCGCGCGCACGCCACGGAGAGCCGCCCCATGAGCCAGTGGGTCGTGCTCGCGGTAAACAGCATCAGCTTCGGCGGCCTGCTGTTCCTGCTCTCCGCCGGCTTCTCGCTGATCTTCGGCCTGATGCGGATCCCGAACCTGACGCACGGCTCGTTTTTCATGTTGGGGGCCTATATCGGCGTGACGGCGCTGCGGCTCGGCCTCGATTTCTGGAGCGCGGCGCTGCTGAGCGGCCTCGCCATGGCGGCGCTTGGCGGGATGATCGAGCGCTTCCTGTTGCGCCGCCTCCAGGGCCAGGAGCTGCCGCAGGTGCTGCTGACTCTCGGCCTCTCGTTCATGATCGCCGACCTTTCCCTTATGGAATGGACGGGCGATCCGATCTCCGTGAACACGCCCGCGGGTCTGCGCGGCGTCATGCCGGTACTTGGCTTCGGCTTCCGGATCTATCGCCTGGCGATCGCGCTGATCGCAGTCGCGATCGCGGCGGGGCTATGGGTCATGCTGGATTGGACGCGGCTCGGCGCTATGATCCGGGCCGGCGTCGACGATGCCCCCATCGCGCGCGTCATGGGTATTCGCGTGTCTCGGCTCTTCACCACGGTATTCTGCCTGGGCGCGGGACTTGCGGGATTCGCGGGTATGCTGGGCGCGCCCATCCTCTCGGTCTATCCCGGGCTCGACGCCGACATGCTGCCGTTGGCGCTGATCGTGGTGATACTTGGCGGCACCGGCAGCCTGCTGGGCGCGCTGGCCGGCAGCTTCATCATCGGAATCCTCTACAATTTCGGACCGGCGCTGTTTCCAGAGCTCGCTTACGTCGTGCTGTTCCTGCCCATGCTTCTGGTGCTGGTGCTGCGGCCGCAGGGCCTGTTCGGCAGGCAAAGCCTATGAGGCGGTCGGCGCTCGCGCTTACCGTCCTCGCGCTCGTCACCTTGCCCTATTGGATCGGCGGCCCCTACTACACCAACATCGCGAGCCAAATATTGATCTGGGCGATTTTTGCGCTCGGACTCAACGTGCTCGTGGGCTATGGCGGACTCGTGTCGCTGGGACATGCCGGCCTGTTCGGTACCGCGAGCTATGCCGCGGCCTGGCTGGTCGCGGCGGGCGCGGGCCAGCTTGCCGGCGGCTTAGGCGCGCTCGCGCTCACCCTTCTGATGTCCGCGCTCTATGCCGCGCTGGCGCTACGCGCCACCGGCATCGGCTTTCTCATGATCACGCTGGCCTTGGGGCAGATACTTTGGGGCATTGCTTATCGCTGGATATCCCTGACCAACGGCGATAACGGCATCAATCTAAGCACGCGGCCGATGCCGCTTGGGTGGTCGCTGGCCACGCCGGGCGCGTTCTACATTGCGACGCTCGTGGTCTTCGGCCTGGCGGTGTCGGCGATGGCGAGTTTCGTAGCCTCGCCTTTTGGCGCGAGCCTGCGCGGTACCCGCGACCAGCCGCGCCGGATGACAGCGCTCGGCTACGATGTCTGGCTGATCCGCTTCCTTGCCTTCTTGTTCTCCGGATTCTGGACGGGAATCGCGGGGCTGCTCTTCTGCTACTACAACCAATTCGTGAGCCCCCATCTGCTGGCGCTCTCGAGCTCCGCCGAGGTGCTGTTGATGGTGATCTCGGGCGGCAG
This sequence comes from Allostellaceae bacterium, assembly GCA_035938015.1. Lineage (GTDB taxonomy): Bacteria > Pseudomonadota > Alphaproteobacteria > ATCC43930 > CGMCC-115725 > DASZHJ01. The sequence continues at coordinate 5,125 of DASZHJ010000096.1, read as the reverse complement.
TGGCACGCTCCTCGGACCGATCGCAGGCGCCGCGCTGGTGGTCATCATGAAGAACGTGGCGAGCGCCTATATCGAGCGGTGGAACCTGGTGTTGGGCGCGATCTTCGTCGCCATCATCGTGCTCATGCCGGAAGGGCTGGTGCCGGGATCCCAGCGGATCTGGCGCTGGGCGTGGCGCGTGCGCGATCTCCCGACAGCGGAGATCGCGCGATGATCGCGCTCGAGGCCCGCGCGCTCTCAAAATCGTTCGGCGGACTGCGTGTCAGCGCCGATGTGAGCTTCGCCATCGAGGCGGGGGAACGGCGACTCATTATCGGCCCCAATGGCGCCGGCAAGACGACTTTGTTTAACTTGATCACCGGCGAGCTCAAACCCGATAGCGGCTCCGTGCATCTGTTCGGCCGCGACATTACTGCGGTGCCGAGCATGCGGCGCGCTCACCACGGGCTCGCCCGCACCTACCAGATCATTACGCTCTTCCCAAAGGACACACTCCTGCGCAACGTCACGCTGGCGCTCTTGGGCGTGTCGCCGCTGCGCTGGAACCCGATGGTGAGACTCGCGAACCAGTTGGCCGTACTCCGGCAAGCACGCGAGGCCTTGACGCGCGTCGGCCTCGGCAACCTTGCGGACCGACCGCTCGGCGAGACCTCCTACGGTGAGCGCCGGCGGGTCGAGATCGCCATGGCGCTGGCGCAGCGCCCCAAGGTGCTGCTGCTCGACGAACCCTTGGCGGGCCTGTCGATCCCCGAGCGGCATGAGGTGCGGGATCTCCTGCTGGCCATTCCCCGCGACACTACCATCGTGATGATCGAGCATGACATGGACGTCGCCCTCGATTTCGCCGAGCGCATCACGCTCCTGCATTTCGGCGAGGTGATCGTGGAGGGCACGCGCGCCGAGGTGGTGGGGGATCCGCGCACGCGTGAGGTCTATCTTGGCGCCTGACGCGCTCGCCCTCGATGAGGTCGACGCCTTCTATGGCGACAGCCACATCCTCCAGGGCGTGTCGTTCGGTCTGCGCGTCGGCCGGTTGTTGGGCCTGCTCGGCCGCAACGGCGCCGGCAAGACCACCTGCATGAACGTCGCCGTAGGCCTTCTCCCGCCGCGGCGCGGACGCCTCTTGGTTTCTGGCAGGGACATGGCGGGCGCGCCGCCGGAGGCGATCGCTGCGGAAGGTGTGGCGTTGGTGCCGCAGGGCCGCCGAATCTTCCGCAGCCTTACGGTGCGCGAGAACCTGGCCGTCGCCGCCCGGCGTGCAGACGGCGGCGGCGGGGCGGCCTGGACCCTCGAGACGGTGTTCCAGACTTTCCCGCGCCTGCGGGAGCGCGCGAGCCAGACCGCGGGCTATCTCTCCGGCGGAGAGCAGCAGATGCTGGCGATCGGCCGCGCGCTCATGCGCAACCCGCGCGTCCTGCTGATGGACGAGCCATCCGAGGGTTTGGCGCCGCAGATCGTGGCGGACGTGATGGCGACCATCCGCGCGCTCAAGGCACGGGGCCTTTCCATCGTGCTGGTGGAACAGAATGCCAAGCTGGTCTTCGGGGTCGCCGACGACATCGTTATCCTCAACAGTGGCCGGGTCGTGGTAGACACCGCCGTCTCGGAGCTGCAGAAGACCGGCGTGGATTTGCAGCAGCACCTCGGCATTTTCTGATTGGATCCGTCATGAGCGCATCACCTCAAAGAGAACCCCAGGGCCGCGTCGAGGACGCGGAGCTGCTGACCGGGCGCGGCCGTTATCTGGCGGATCTGCAGATGGAACGGATGGCGGCCGGAGTCTTCGTCCGCTCGCCCCATGGCGCCGCGCGCATCCGATCGATCGATACGACGTCGGCGCGCGGCGCGCCCGGCGTGGTGGCGGTACTCACGGGCGCCGATGCGGAGCTCCAGAAGCTCGGCAATATCTCGCGGCCGATCCCGCAAACCGGCCGCGACGGAGTGCCGCTCATCGTGCCACAGCGCCCGGTCCTGGCGCGCGAGCTCGTCCGCCATGTCGGCGACCCCGTGGCGCTGGTCGTGGCGGAGACCTTGGCCCAAGCAACCGATGCGGTGGAACTGGTCGCGGTCGACTACGAGGCGCTGCCCGCGGTGACGGATGTGCGCGAGGCCGCGAAGCCGGAAGCACCGCAGCTTTGGCCGGAGGCGCCCGGGAATGTCGCGCTCGACTTCGTGGCCCCGGCCGGGGACGAGCCGGCGCTAACGCGCGAGCTCGACGCGATCTTCGCGGGCGCCGCCCATGTGGCGCGGGTCTCGATGGTGAGCCAGCGGGTCGTGGTGGCCTCGCTGGAGCCGCGAGGCGCCTTGGCTGACTACGACGCCGCCGGCGACATGACGACGCTTTACGTCGGCTCCCAAGGCGTTACCTCGCTGCGAGAGCATCTCTCGCAGATGATGGCCATTTCACGAGAGCGGCTGCGCGTGGTCACCGACGACGTCGGCGGCGGCTTCGGCATGAAGTCGCCGGTCTACCCGGAATACGTGGCACTCTTGGTGGCGGCACGCCAGCTCCGCCGGCCCATTCGCTGGCTTTCCACGCGCTCGGAGGCCTTCCTCAGCGACAATCAAGGCCGCGACACCCTGACGGACATGGCGCTCGCGCTCGACAAGGAAGGCCGGTTCCTCGCGCTCCGGGTCGATGGCCTCGCCAATATAGGCGCCTACCACGGCGGCCTCGGCGCTTTCATCGCGACGGCCAATTTCACGCGCTGCTTGCCCTGCGTCTATGACATTCCACGCATCGCCGTGCGCATGCGCTGTGTTTTCACCAACACGGTGCCGGTCGGCCCCTATCGCGGCGCCGGCCGGCCGGAGGCGAATTATGTGCTCGAACGCCTGGTCGACGAGGCTGCGCGCGTTTCGAGCATCGACCGGGTGACGCTCAGGCGCCGGAATCTGATCCCGCCTGAGCGAATTCCCTACGCGACGCCGTTCGGCGCCCGGTTCGACAGCGGCGATTTCGGCGCCGTTCTGGACCAGGCGTTGGCAGTGGCGGATGCGGTCGGGTTCCCGGCGCGCCGGGCGCAGGCCGAAGCGAAAGGCAAGCAGCGCGGGCTCGGCATCTCCTGCTTTCTGGAGCACGCGGGCGGGCAGCCCTCGGAATCCGCGGCGCTGCGCTTTCCCGGCGACGGCACGGTGGTAGTGGCGCTCGGCGCGCAATCGACGGGGCAGGGCCATCGTACGGTGTTCCGCAAGCTGGCGGCGGAACGGCTGGGCATTCCAGTCGAGCACGTAACGGTTCAGCAGGGCGATACGCTGCTCGGTGTGCCCGGATCGGGTACGGTTGCCTCGCGGGGCGCCATGACCTCGGGCGCCGCCATCGCTCGCGTGGTCGAGGACGTCATCGAGAAAGCGCGCGGTTATGCGGCCGAGATGCTGGAAGCGGCGGCGAGCGACCTTGTCTATCGCGCAGGCCGCTTCGAGATCGTGGGCACCGATCGGAGGGTTTCGCTGCTCGACATTGCAACCAAGCAGAGCCTCGACGCGCAGGCCGGTGTGGAGGTGGCGCAATCCTTCCCGAATGGCTGCCACATCGCCGAAGTCGAGATCGATCCTGAGACCGGAGTGGTGGAGCTCACCCGCTATACTGCGGTCGATGACTGCGGCACGGTGTTGGATCACACCATCGTCGAGGGCCAGGTGCACGGTGGCGTGGCACAAGGCGTGGGCCAGGCGCTGATCGAGGACGCCGTCTACGATCGCGCGAGCGGCCAGTTGCTCACCGGCAGCTTCATGGATTACGCGATGCCGCGCGCGGATACGCTGCCGGAGATCGCGACCGCGACGCGAGCCACGCGCTGCACGACGAATGTGCTCGGCGTCAAGGGCGCGGGCGAAGCCGGTGCTACCGGCGCGCTGGCTGCGGTGATGAACGCCATTGCGGACGCCATTCCCGGCGAGGCTGGCGCCAGACTCGACATGCCCGCGACACCGCTCAAGGTCTGGCAAGCCTGTCGCGCCAGCTTGGGATCGAAGAAAACAGGGGGACTTTAGCATGCTCTATACCTGCGCTCCCGCCCGCGTCGGCCCGGCAAGCGTCAAGGCGAAGCGCCGTGGCGGTGCGGCACCCGGGATTACCGTCGATATTCACTGCCACGTGCTGACACCCGCGGCCGACGAGCTGGTGAAACCGATGCTTCGCCCGGACAGCGACCCGCTCTTTCGCTTCGCCAACGCAGCCACGCGCGAGGTGAACCGCCAGCAGGGCCAGGCGATCCGCACAAAAATTACCTCAGTCGGGGCACGGCTTGCTCATATGGACAAGCAGGGTATCGACATGCAGGCGATCTCGCCGGCGCCCTCGCAGTATTATTATTGGGCGGATCCCGAACTTGGCCGCGCGTCGGCGCGGCTCGTCAACGACAATATCGCCGCCATCGTGGCGGCTCACGCGGACCGGTTCGTGGGCATGGGCACCGTACCGCTTCAGGCGCCGGAGATTGCGGTGGCCGAGCTTGAGCGGATGGTCAGGGAGCTCGGACTCCGAGGTGTGGAGATCTGCACGGACGTCGCGGGCGAGGAGCTGTCGAGCCCGCGTTTCCGACCGTTCTTCGCGAAGGCCGAGGAGCTCGGCGTCGTGGTCTTCATGCATCCGAGTGGCTACACCGATGGGAGCCGGCTCGCGGACCACTATTTCATCAACGTGGTCGGCAACCCCTTAACCTCGACCGTCGCCGTCAGCCATTTGATCTTCGGCGGCGTGCTCGATGCCTATCCGCGGCTCAAGATGGTGGTGGCGCATGGTGGAGGCTTCCTGCCGGCCTACTCGGGCCGTATGGACCATGCCCACCGCGCGCGCAGCGACCTCCGCCGCGAGATCCAAAAGCGGCCCACGGGCTACCTCAAGAAGCTCTACTTCGATACCATCGTATTCACCGACCATCAGCTCGAGTACCTCGTGCAGCAGTGGGGCGCCGACCACATTCTGCTCGGCAGCGACTATCCCTTCGACATGGCGACGCCTGACCCGGTGGGCCACGTGATGGGCGCGCGAAAGCTCAGGCGCGCGGATAAGGCGAAGATCCTGGGCGGGAACGCGATGCGGCTTCTGGGGATCAAGCGGGTGACCGCAGTCTCACATGCGCGCAAGTAGGCAAAGGCAAGCACCATTCCTTCAGAGACCGCG
>DASZHJ010000095.1:0-17309 GCA_035938015.1 Allostellaceae bacterium | reverse complement strand
GACCAGCGCCGCGCGCGGCGCGCGAATCCGGCCGGTGCGCACGCACCATTCGAAGATGCCGAAGCCCGCGATCAGCACCACGAAAACGCGGTGCTGCGCCACTTCCGGATCCCGAAAGCTCGTGAAGAAGCCGATGTCGCCGAGCGGCCAGACCTCGGGGTCGCTGCGGAACAGCAAGAACACCGCGAGCCCCACGAAGAACAAGGGCCAATGCCGAGCCCACGCAATACCCACGCGCTCTCCGAGCGCCAAGATGCCGATCAGCAGCACGGCAAGGCCAGCCCAATGGTGGTTATATTCCGACCAGGCGACGTCGGCCGCATTGCGCGGCGGCAGCACGCCGGAGCCAAGGGTGTAGGCTAGGGGCAGCGGCTGCTTGGTCTTCGCGGCATCCTGGCGGGCGATCTCGACTTGGTAAGCTATGAGTTGCGAGCGATCGGGGCTGCTGAGCCGGAGTGGCCACTGCGGCACGAAACGATCGACGACCTCGGAAAGGCTCGCGCGATCCCGCGTCAAATCGGCGCCCGGCGGCTGCGATGTGAGCGAGGCCGCGGCAAACAGCACCGTGAGGCCGATCCCTACCTCCACTTCGGCGAAGCGCTTCAGGCGCAGGATCGACGTCTCCGGATCGCGCCGCAGGCGCTCCACCACCAAGAAATTCATGCCCCCGAGGAACAAGAGCCCCGCGAGCAGTCCCACCTTGGTCATGACCATGACGCCGTAAGCAGTGCCGTAGAGCGCGTCCACCGAGCCGATATAGACAACGGCCATGACGCCGCCGCCCGCCAGCAGGCCGGCGACCGAGCCCATCGCCATCAGAGAAAAGCGCTTGCCGATCCGCCGCCACGCAATGCCGCTACGCGTGCCGGTAAGGGCAATCAGGAAATAGGGGATGCCGCCGATCCAGACCGCGGCGCCGGCCATGTGGAGCACGTCTGCGATCATGAGCGGCGCGCGATCGTCGATGCGCGCCATCGCATGACTCGTGGTGACCTGGGCCAGCAACACCAGAACCGCGAGCGCGGTCAGCAAAAAGGCCGTGGTCCCGCGAACTGCCGTGCGGACTACCCAGGCGCAGACCAGTCCGGCTCCCGCGAGCATCAGCCCCGCGAGCGCGAAATCGGCGCCCACAACGTCGGCGAGCTCGAGGTCGACGGTGCCCATCAGCACGGCGCATTGCACGGCAACGACGGCAACCTCCGCGAGCGTGAAGGCGAGCGCGCTCCAGAGCAGGAACCTGCGGGCGCGGAGCTCGAGGCGCTCCCCATCGGCGCCGAGCTCCTTCGCGACGCCGCGCATCAGCAGCAAGAAGGCGATGCCGCCGACCACAAAGGACTGCGTCACCAGCACGGCGCCGCGAATGACGACGCTCAGGAACGCGAATATGTCGAGCAGCGTCGCCATGCCAGCGACTCAGGGTGCGGTTACGGAGAAGGGGATGTCGCCGCGGGTGATGTGTCCGTCGAGCGCGAGAACCTGCCAGCGCAGGCGATAGTCGCCGGGCGCCAAGCCCGAAATGTGCGCCGTGATGATGTCGGCTCGCGTGCTCTCGTCGAGCTTGAGCGTGGTCTCCTTCCCGAGGGCATCAAGTAGCGCCAAGCGCGAGCGGTGCCGGTCGATCCGGCTGTTGAAGCGCAACCGAACATCGACGGTGCCAGTGTGCAACACCGCACCGACCTGGGGGGCCGCCTCGACGATGATGGCATGGGCGAGTGTCGGGGAGGCCGCGAGCACGACCCAGGCCGAGGCAACCAAGGCCGCAAGCCGACACAACAGAGAGGGATGCATCGGCGCCCTTTATTGTGAAGTGTGGGCCCCGACGCAAGTGCTAATCGATGGAGCGGCGGGAGAGATCACGGGCCTCCGGGGGCGGCGGATTGACGCAATTGTGGCCTGCATTATAGGGTCGCCAGCCCCTTTCGAATGAGGCTGTGCGCCGGTATGAGCTCCTCGTCCGCCACCGCCCGAGAGGTGCGATCGGGCCCGATGGCCCCCGATCCCGTGATTGCGGTGGGAAGCCTCGCCAAATCCTATGGCACCCAGTCCGGCGCCGTGCGCGCGCTGGAGGCGATCGACTTCGAGATTGGCGAGGGCGAGTTCGTGGCCATCGTGGGACCGTCGGGCTGCGGCAAGACCACGTTGCTGAAGATCCTGGCGGGGCTCATTCCCGCGACCTCTGGCACCGCGCTGTTGCGCGGCACACCAATCCTGGGCCCGCGCCGTGATATCGGCATGGTTTTCCAGGCGCCGGTCTTGTTTCCTTGGCGCACGGTGCTCGACAACGCGCTGCTACCGGCAGACGTGCAACGCCTCGATCGCAATCGCCTGCGCGCGGTTGCGCTCGATCTCCTGCGGCTGGTGGGTCTCGAAGGGTTCGAGCGGCGCTATCCCTGGGAGCTCTCCGGCGGCATGCAGCAGCGAGTGGCGATCGTGCGCGCGCTTATCCACGATCCCGCCATGCTCCTGATGGACGAGCCCTTCGGCGCGCTCGATGCCATGACCCGCGAGCAGATGAATCTCGAGCTTCAGCGCATCTGGCTCGAGCGCCGAAAGACTGTGGTGTTCATCACGCACTCGATTCCCGAGGCCGTCTTCCTCGCGGACCGCGTTCTCGTGATGACGCCGCGCCCCGGCAGGATAGCCGAGGCGATCGCCATCGACATCGCGCGCCCGCGGTTGCTCGACGTCCTGTCGACGCCTGCCTTCGGTGGCTATGCGCTCCGCGTCCGCGCCCACTTCAAGGCGCTGGGTGGGCTCGACGCATGAACAGCTTCAGGAACGCCTCCCTGCGCATCCTGTTGATGCTGGCCGCGCTCGGTGTTTGGGAGCTTTGTGTCAGAGCGTTCGAGGTACCCGTGTACATATTGCCGGCGCCCTCCGGCATTTTGCGGGCGCTCTATGTGGGTCTGAGCCGGTTCATCTACGTCGAGAACACCTGGGTCACTCTCGAGGAGACGCTGCTTGGGTTCGTCGCCGGCACGTCGCTTGCTTTTCTGCTGGGTACGGCGATCGCGCTCAGCCGGCGGTTCGAGTATTTCCTCTATCCCTCCATCGTCATGTTTCAGGCCTTGCCCAAGGTTGCGTTGGCGCCGCTCGTCATCGTTTGGTTCGGGGTCGGGCTGCCCTCGAAAATCGTGAATGCCGCGCTAATCGCGTTCTTCCCGCTGATGGTGAACACAATCGCGGGCTTACGCTCGGCAGACGAGGATCGGGTCAACCTGATGCGCTCGCTCGATGCGAGCGAGGCACAGATCTTCTGGATGTTGCGACTGCCGGGCGCGCTTCCCTTCATCATGGCGGGGCTGGAGGTTGCCATGATCTTCGCGCTGATCGGCGCGATCGTCGCGGAGTTCGTGGGCGCCACGAAGGGCCTGGGCGTGCTGATCAATACGCTCAATTTCAGCGGCGACGTCGCCGGGATCTTCTCGATCCTGCTGATCCTGTCGGTGCTGGGATTGGCGCTCAATCAAATAATCCTGGCGGTGCGTCGGCGCGTCCTGTTCTGGGACGTCTCGCAGAAACCCGTTACGGAAGATACTCGAAGAGGAGGCTTGCTATGAGACTGGCGATCGGGTTCTTCGCTCTGGCGCTCGCCGCGCTCGCAACGCCTGCCCCGGCCGAGACCGTGGTCAAGGTCGGCTGGTGCGCGCGTACCGTGACCTCCGCGGCGGCGCCGTTCGCGATCGCGACGAAGATGGGCTGGTTCAAGGACGCCGGCATCGCAGTGGAGCTGGTGCCGTTGCCGGGATCCACCGACTGCGTGAAGCTCGTCGGCACCGGCGATCTCGCCTATGCGCTGCCGTCCGTCGAGCCGTTGGCCTCGCTCCGGCCGCAGGGTCTCAAGGCCAAGGTCTTCTACACCGCCTATCAGGGCAATATCTATGGGCCCGCCGTCCCGGCGGACAGCCCGATCAAGACGCTTGCCGACCTCAAGGGAAAGAAGATCGGCGTGCAGGCCATGGCCTCGGCCGGCTACCCGGTGATGCGCGCGATCGCCGCCAGCGAGGGCATGGACCCCGATACCGACATCAGCATCGTCGTTGTGGGCGAAGGCGCGCAGGCCGCGGCCTTGCTGCGGTCGAAGCAAGTCGACGCCTTGAGCCTTTACGACGTCCAATATGCCCTGATCGAGAACGCCGGCGTGCCGCTGCGTCGGCTGGAGGCGAAGCAAATCGATCGCTATCCCTCTAACGGGTTCGTCGCCCTCGACGAGACGCTGGCCAAGGACCGCGCGCAAGCGGCGGCGTTGGCACAGGGCTATGCCAAGGGCACCATCTTCGCGATCGCCAATCCCGAAGCCGCCGTGCGCATTCTCTGGGACGTCTACCCCCTCACCAAGTCAACCGGAAAGGACGAGGCGACCGCGCTTAAGGACGACATGAAGGCGATCGAGGCGCGCATCGTGAATTGGAGACTCGACAAAGCCGGCGTCACGCACTGGGGCGAGAACTCCATGGCGAATTACGACGCCTATCTCGACTTCCTCCTGAAGTGGCAAGTCATCAAGCAGAAACCCGCCGTGGGCGATGTCGTGACCAACGACCTACTGGCTGACATCGACAAGTTCGATCCCGATGCCGTTACGGCTCAGGCAATGGCGTACAAGTAGGGATCCACTGAGATGAGGATCGCCATCTTCGGTACGGGCGTTATCGGCGGTTTCATGGCGGCAAAGCTGGCCGAGGTGGGCGTCGTTGCCATTGCGCGCGGGGCGCAGCTCGCGGCGATCCGGGCGAATGGCATCACCGTAATCGAAGGCGGGGTTGCTCGTACGTGGCGTGTTGCCGTGACTGACGACGCACGTGCCCTCGGCCCGCAGGATCTGGTGATCGTCACCCTGAAAGCGCATTCGCTGCCGGGTGCCGTGTCGGAGATCGCGTCGCTGTGCGGACCCAGCACGGTGCTGATCGCGGCACAGAACGGCCTTCCGTGGTGGTATTTCTATCGGGAGGGCGGGGCGCTCGAGGGCGAACGCATCGCCACCGTCGATCCCGCCGGCGCGCTCTACGCGAAGCTCGATCCCGCGCGCATCCTCGGTTGTGTGGTGCAGATCGCCGCAACGGCACCCGAGCCCGGCATTGTGCAGCATCAATTCGGCAACCGCTTCATCCTCGGCGAACCCGACGGCACGTTGTCGCGACGGTTGCGTGGCGCAGCCGAGGTGCTGGCGAGCACTGGTCTCGAGGTTCCGACCACGGCGACGATCCGGCGCGAAATCTGGCAAAAGCTTTGGGGCAACATCGCCTTCAATCCGCTGAGCGTGGTTACCGGCGGGACCATGGATCGCCTGATCGGCGATCCCGGTACGCGCCGCATCGCGGCCGGGATCATGGACGAGGCGGAGCGGGTCGCGAACCGGCTCGGCATCCGCTTCGACGCGACGCGGGATGCGCGGATCGACGGCCTGGTGCAGCTCGGTGCCTACAAGACGTCGATGCTGCAAGACGCCGAGGCCGGACGTCCGGTGGAGCTGGGCGCGCTCTGCGAAGCGGTGATGGAAATCGCCGCGCGCTTCGAGATCCCGACGCCGACGCTGGAGGTGGTCGCGAGGCTTGCGAGACTATGCGCTGACCGGGCGCGCCCGCCCGTTCACGCCGAGAACCATGGCTCGAGCCCGGCGAGTTCCGGCGCCTCGATGCCTTCCTGACCACGCTCGCCGGGCGTCTCGCCCGCCACGCCCAGCCGTTCGCCGAGCGCCCGATAGCTGCCGCGGCTGAACAGCAGCGGTTGGCCATGCCGGCGCGATTCCAGGCGCAACACGCGGCCGATGAAGATCACGTGATCGCCGCCCTCGTGCTTGGCCTCGACGCGGCAGTCGAGGCTCGCCAGCGACCCCGGCAGGATCGGCGAGCCGGTTTCCCAGCTCTCGTGGGCGATGTCGCGCCACTTGTCGGGGCCCGTCGTTGCGAACCGTGCGGAGAGGCCCTGCTGATCCTGCGCCAGGACATTGACGGCGAAGTGGCGTGCGGCGGCGAAGCCGGCGCTGCTCGGCGAGCGCTTGTCGAGGCTCCAGAGCACCAGCGGCGGATCGAGCGAGACCGAGGCGAAGGAGTTGGCCGTGACGCCGTAGAGTGCGCCGTCGGACCCGCGCGCGGTGATTACGGTGACGCCGGTTGCGAACCAGCCAACCGCGTCGCGAAAATCGCGCGCGTCGAAAGCGGGGTTCATGAGCTACCTCGGATGATGTCCGCCGACGGCTATTCGGCCGCCTCCAGCTTGGGGCGGAAGGCCGGGCCGCCACTGACCCCCCGGTTCTGCCGCGCCTCGAGGTCGTCGAGCAGTCGCGAGATTCGGTCGATATAGCCGTCGCGATCGTAGATGGAATAGAGCGTCGCCGCCAAGCGGACGGGGTCCCCGGAATAATATCGCTCATAAAGCTGCTGGCGGCCGGCGAAGGTGGAAATCGCGGCATCGAAGGCGAGGCGGAATAGCTTGATGCGCGTGCGGGAGTCCGAATTCGCAGACTGGAAATACTTCTCGACGTCCTCCCAGACCGGACTCGTCGTCTCGGCATAGGAGGGCACCGCCACGAGTCCGCCGGCGCCCAGCATTTGTATGATCTCGCACATACGCACGAACATCTTGGGAAACATCATTCGAACTGTCCAGAGCGGCATGGAGGCAGGCGTCATGTAGCCGGCGGCATTGGGCTTGGCATCCACCTCCGAGGCTCTGAGGCACGCACGCACGAATTCGGTGTACTGAATCATCTCGGCCAGCAGCCCCTGGACGTGCAGGTGCTGATCGACGTTGGTCGAGCGCGCCAGCGAGAAGGCCAGAGCCATCATGAACTCGGCTTTGGCCAAATTCTTGGTGGAGAATTGGTGCATGATCTGCGGCATGGCGCCGGTGCGGACGTAGAGCGTGTTGCACATCTCGGGATCGCGATGGATGAACACGCGTTCCCACGGCACCAGCACGTTCTCGAAAATCACCATCGCATCGGCCTCGTCTAGTCGCGAGGAGAGCGGATAGTCCATGGGTGAGGCCGCGCTGGTCTCCGCGATGGAGGGCCGGCAGATGAAACGCAACCCCGGGGTCGCCACCTTCACGCTGAAGCCGAAGGCATAAGGCGCGGCTTCCGGCGTGCTCGGGATATAGCTCGACGGCATTACCATGAGGTCGTCGGAAAAAGCACAGAGAGTCGAGACCATGCGCGCGCCCGTGATCACGATGCCCGCATCGGTCTCCTTCACGATCTTCGCGGCAATGTCCTTGTCCTGCTGCTCCACCGGCTTGGAGCGGTCGACTTGCGGGTTGATCAGCGTATGGGTGATCGCGACGTCGCTCTCGCGGCAGCGGAGATAGTAGTTCCAGATATGCTCGGCAAAGCGCGGCTCTTTCATGCCGAACTCTTGCTTGGCACAGGCGAAGCCCGTCAGGTGGATGTTCATGAAATCGGGGCTGCGGCCGAACATACCGCACGTCGCGTCCATCCAAATCTTCACCATCTCGCGCCGCCGCACGAGCTCGTCGATGGTCTTGGGCTGGATGAAGGAGAGACCGATGCGCTCGCCCGAGCTCGGCGACTTGAAGGTGAGCCGATCCACGAGCGCGGGCGCGTGCTGCATCTCATAGAGCTCGGCCAAGCTGTGCGCGGCGCCGGCGAACCGACGGTCGGAGGTCACGTCCTTCACGCGCTCGCCGTCGATCCAGACCTGTCGGTCGTCTTTGAGCGCGTCCAGGAATTGCTTGCCCGTGCGAATGCCCATCGTTTTTCCTTCCAATCGGCGCGCGACCGAGGACTCGCTACCCGCCGCGAGGACGGCTCGGCGACACGCATCATGTCGCACCTGCGAGAGGTCCCGCCAAATATTGACATAGTGCGAGGCCGAACATGCGTTTTAAGGTGCCCCGGCTCGACGCCGTGTCGGGAAGGGCCCATGCGCGAACAACGTGAACCTTGGCTGAAACTGCCGGAGAAGGAACCCGGCGGTGACGGAGACCAGCGCGTCGATCCCCGGTTTCGCACGCACATCGTGACGACGCGCGGTGGAGGTGCCACGGAGCCGCACGGGGCAACCACGAAGCCCCTGCTCCGATCGCCGAGCCAGCCATTGCAAGCGCCGGTGCCGCCGAGTTCGGTGCTGCCCTTCCGTCCGTTCGCGCCGCCACAAAGGCCTGTGGCGACGATGCGTGCCGCCGAGCCCGTGCTCTCAAAGCCTGCTCCGGTGCCCCAGTCCCCGCCAGGGCCTCTGGTGCACCGGAGTGCCGCACCGGCTCCGGCGAGCGCAGTTCCGCACCCTGTGCCGCCTAAACGGGTGGGCGTGCGCGCCCCCGGCGCGCCCCCACTCGGGATCAATGATCTTCCGGTGGTTTCTTCCGCCGATTGGGTTGCCAAAGTCGGTGAGGCCGCCAAGATGGTCGACGTCATCGTGGTGTTCTACACGGCGGCGTATCTCGACTCTGACATGTTTCAACTCGCGTTCCAGACCGTCATCAACGAGGTCTTGCCGCACATCAGCCGACCCTACACGGTCTACCGCTTCTGCCTCGACGCGGAGCCGAGCTTCGTCGGGGAGATGGCGGAGAGTCTGGGCTTGCCGCACGACAATCCGGTCACGGTTGCGGGGTTTGCCTGGAGTGGGCCGGGGCGGCGACTCCTCCTGATCGGCGATCGCGCGTTGGAATCACGCGCGGCATTCTCGCGGTTCTTGCGCCGAAGCCTGATGGCTCAGCAGCAGATGCCTACCGCGGGTGTGAACGGCGCACGCCGGCACGACACGGCCGACTTCGAGGGCCCACGCGAACGGGCACCGCGCCCGCGAGCGAGGTTCCTGGGCGGCCGCGCCCTCACCATCCTGGCATGGTGCCTCTTCGGTACGGCTGCCTTGGGCGCGGTGGTGGTGGGCGTTGCGCCGCAAGTGGCGCGATCTGTGTTGCAGCCTAGGGCATCTGCCGGACAGGCGAGTGCGCCGACGGATGCTCCAATCGGGAGCAACGCGCAGGCTGTCAATCCGCCCGCTGCAAACCTCGATACCCCCTCCGGCGGATCTCCTGGCGGGGAAGCGCAAGTGCCTGCAAACCCCGCGAGCAGCCGGGCTCGGCCAGCCCACGCGCACGCTCGGCGAAAGCACATACCGAGCTGGCTCACCTTGAATCCGACTTATTGGGGCTTGCCAGAAGAGCGTGCTCGCTGAGCATCCGCTGACCCCTCCGGTCGACGGGAACGGCCACCCTCGCTCATAATATCCGGCTCGGACCGCTCTCGGAGGCTCGTTGACATGTCCAACCGCCGCTCGCGCATCGCGACCGATATCGACTTCAGCCGCGCGGGTAAGCAGACCGGGTTCCTGCGCTTGCCGCACTCCGTGCATCGATCGGCCTATGGCTATATCGCAATACCCGTGGTGGCGATCCGTAACGGACTGGGGCCACGAGTGCTGCTCACTGCCGGCAATCACGGCGATGAGTACGAAGGGCAGATCGTGCTCACCAAGCTCGCGCGCTCGCTCGAGGTCGGCGCTGTCCACGGCCAGATCATGATCCTGCCCATGATGAACTTTCCGGCGGCGCAAGCGGGCATGCGGACCTCGCCGATCGACGATGGCAATCTCAACCGAACGTTTCCAGGCGATCCTGATGGGCGGCCGACCGCGATGATCGCGCACTACGTCGAGAGCGTCCTGATGCCGGCGGTCGACGCCGTGATCGACCTGCATTCCGGCGGCAGCTCGCTCGTCTATGTTCCCGGCACGCTCGCGCGACACACGACCGACAAAGCGCTACTCGAAAAGATACTGGGCCTCGTCCGCGCCTTCGGGGCGCCCAACAGCTATCTCATGGGCGCGGGTGCTGAGGATCGCAGCATCCTCGCTGCCGCGGAACGCGCGGGCATCCTGGGGCTCAGCGCGGAGCTCGGCGGCGCCGGCATGGTGACGCGCGAGACTCTAGCAATCACGGAGCGCGGCGTTGTGAACGTGTTGCGGCATCTCGGCGCGCTCAAGGGTCAGCCGGAGCCCCGAGCCACTCGGATCCTGCAGGTCATCCGCGCCTCGCACTATGTCTATAGTCCTGATGCCGGGCTCTTCGAGCCGCATGCCGAGCTCGGCGATCACGCCAAACCCGGTCAGCTCGCGGGACTCGTGCATTTCCCGGATACGCCTTGGCGCGAGCCCACCCCGGCGCATTTCGCGGGTGACGGCCTCGTGGTCTGCAAGCGCGTGCCAGCCCGCGTGGAGCGTGGCGACTGCGTCTATCACCTTGCGAGCGATCTCCCGGTCTGATTCCGTGGCGCTTCAGCGGAACGCCGCATCGAGAATGCGCCGATAGTCGGCAGCCGTGGCGGGGCGAGGGTTGGTCTCGCTCAGGTGTTCGTGCGAGGCCTCTTCCGCGAGCTCGGGGATGAGCGCGGGATCGAGACCGAGCTCACTCAATCGCGTGGGCAGGCCGATGCGGCCGGTCAGGTGCTCGATCCAATCGGCGAGGTCCTGGGATGGCGCGAGCCCCAGCACGGCTTTGAGGCGCGCGATCTTCTCCGGTACGGCGGACGCGTTGAAGCGCAACACGGGCGGCAGCAGGATCGCATTGAGCGTGCCGTGGTGATAGCCCAATGCACCCAGAGGATGGCCCGCTGCATGCACGGCGCCGAGGCTCTTCTGGAAGGTGAGCCCGCCCTCCAGAGCGGCCATGAGCATCTGCCAACGCGCCTCGCGGTCGTCGCCATGGGAAACCGCGTACTCGATCCAGCGCCCCGCGCGCTCGACGCAATCGAGCGCGATGGCCGCGGCGGGCGGATTGACCGATGTGGAGAGATACGATTCGATGCCGTGGCTCAGCGCGTCCATGCCGGTGGCCGCCGTCATCATGGGCGGTAAGCTGAGCGTGAGCTCGGGGTCGCAGATCGCGGCCTTCGGAATCAGCTTGAGGCTGACGCAGGCGATCTTCCGGCCGCTCTTCAACGTGAGCGTGGCGGCGCGGCCGACCTCCGCGCCCGTGCCGGCGGTCGTGGGGATCGCCAGCACCGGCGCGATCTCCCCGATCCGCGCGGAGCCGCCGCCGCGCACGCCGTAATCGCTCAGCGAGCCCGGATGCGTCGCGAGCAGCGCCACGGCCTTGGAAAGATCGATCGCCGATCCGCCGCCGAGCGCAACGACCCCATCACAAGCATTTCCCCGATAGAGCGCGAGCGCCGCCTCGGCCGCCGCCTCCGTGGGATTGCTCGGCGTCTCCTCGAAGACGGATGGCCGTGCTCCGTCGAGTCCGTCAAGAGCGCGCTCCACGAGCCCGACCGAGCGCACGCCTGGGTCGGTCACCAGTAGTGGCCGCTTGACGCCAAGCAGCGCCAGCTCCCCAGGCAGCAGCCGTAGGGCGCCGAAGTCGAATTGAATGCGCGACATGTAGCTGATCAGGGCCATGGGCTCTCCGTTGCCAGCGGCGGCTCACGCGAGAACGATAGCCGAGAGCGCAACCCACGGGCCAGCGCGCCCGCTAAGATGCAGCCGAGCGCTCAATTCCCCGGCAGCACCCAGACCTCTGTCTTCGCCGGGAGCATCGAGCGCTTGAGCGGGATGGCGGCCGCGTCGCTGAAGTGCACGTCGTACCGGTCGCTGATGCGCTTGACGAAGCGATCGAGCACGGCCTGTCCGAAATAATGCATAGGGATCACCAGCGACGGATGAATGGATTCGATGACCTCGATCATGTCGTGCTGATCGAGGGTGAAGGCGCCATCGACTGGCGTGAGTAGCACATCGATCTGGCCGAGCTCGGCTAGGTGCTCGGGGGTCAAGGTGTGATGCAGGTGTCCGAGATGCGCGATGCAGAGATCCCCGGTCGCGAAAATGAAGATCGAGTTGCCGCCGAACTCCGTACCGCCGCCGCCGCTTCGGATGTTGGTGGGCACGTTGCGAATGCGGGCATCGCCGAACTTCACGTCGTAGTGCGGCGGCCCGTCCCCGGTGTCCCAGCCGCGCAGCACCAGCTTGATACCGGGGTCGATATTGTCGGTGTAGTGCATGATGTGCGCGTGGTTCATGGTGACGACGTCCGGCGGATCCTTCGGGCGCATGAAGCCGTTGTAATCCGTTACGATAGTGATGCCGCCGGGGCTGGTGATCAGAAAGCTGGAATGGCCAAGGTAGGCGAGCTCGACGACGGGCTCGGTCTCGGCGACGCTCATGCGGTAGCTCGCGAGCGAGATCGCTGGGCGCGCTTGCGCCACCACCTTGGAGCAAGCCCCGGCCCCCTCGGCATGCGCCACGCTCAGCACTGGCACCATTGCAAGCAAGACCGCGGCGAGAATCCGAGCTGTTCGGGCAAGCACCAGGGGGCGCTGCATGACGATTTCTCCCGCCGACCGCGAGTGCGAGAATTATGCACCCGCCGAGAGCACGCGCAACGCGCGTCTCGGGTTAGTCGTCGCCCGCCGCCGCGGCGAGCACGGGGCGCTGGCTATGCTGGCGGATCGTCTCGCGATAAAGGATGTATAGTCCACTCGTGGCCACGACGCAGGCGCCGCCGATCAGCACCGGTGTGGGCACGTCGCCCCAAATGAAGAAGCCGAGGCCAATCGACCAGATCATGGTGGTGTAGCTGAAGGGCGCCAGAATCGCGGCCGGAACCAGGCGGAAGGCCTGCGTCCACAGTATCTGGCCAAAGCCGGAGATGAGCCCGATTGAAGCGAGACCGATCGCGCCTGGCCAGGTAAGGCTGACCCAGCCGAATGGCAGGATCAGCACACTGAGGCCGGTTGCCACGATCGCCTGATAAGTGACGAGCGTCGCGGGACGCTCGGTCAGGCTCATCCGCCGGAGCGCGATGGTGACGGAGGCGCCGAGCGCCGCGTTCGCGAGCGCCAGGATCGAGCCAATCGAGAAGGTTCCGGGGCCTGGCTGCACCATGATCATCACGCCGACGAAACCAACGAACACCGCGGCCCAGCGATGCCGCCCGACCTTCTCGCCAAGCAGGGGGATCGATAACAGCGTCAGGAACAGCGGCGAGGAGAAGGTGATCGCGATCGCATCAGCGAGCGGCATCAGGTGATAGGCGATGAAGACGCAGACCATGGAGATGAACTGTAGCGTGCCGCGGCCGATGTGCTCGGCGATGCGATGGGTTCGCAAAATGCCGAATCCACCGTCTCTCTGGACCAGCACGCAGGAGAACAGCAGCGCGAAGATGCTGCGGAAGAACACCACCTGGGAGACCGGGTAGACGGCTTCCTCGTATTTCACGAGGGCGTTCACCACCGCGAAAACGGCGACGGAGAGGATCATATAAAGGATGCCGCGCCGCACTTCCTCGCGGGTCGGCACCGGCATGACGACTTTGTCCATGACTGACCGCGGCAGAACGGGCGCACCGTATCCTCCGCCACAACCCTGCGCGCGCCCAGCGCAAAGCCTGCATTGCTGGTCTGCGGCGGACCCCGGCGCGAGTTAGTCTCATCTTAACGCTCAGGGCTCGATCGCCACAGTCTTGCCAGATTCACCGGTGCAGTGTTTGCTCGCTCCGAGCCTTTTGCAGAAGCGAGGCATATGCATGACCGTGTCCGAGCCGAGGCCCACGCTTGCCAAGCTCGCCGCCGATCTCGCGCGCGGCCGTACAACGAGTCGTGCGCTTGTGGAGGCGGCGCTGGAGCGCATCGCCGATCCCGCGGGAGAGGGCAAGCGCGCCTTCCTCAAGGTTTATACCGAGAGCGC
Source organism: Allostellaceae bacterium (assembly GCA_035938015.1). GTDB lineage: Bacteria > Pseudomonadota > Alphaproteobacteria > ATCC43930 > CGMCC-115725 > DASZHJ01. The sequence goes on along the minus strand of DASZHJ010000095.1, from coordinate 3,663 downwards.
CCGCGCGGCGGCTGATGCGCAGGACAAACTGCGCGGTGCCGGCTATGTGGCTTCGCCGCTGGCAGGCATTCCAGCCTCGATCAAGGATCTCTTTGACGTCGCGGGCGAGCGCACGCTCGCGGGCTCCCGCGCGCTCGACGATGTGCCACCCGCCAAGTCGGACGCGCCCATCGTGGCGCGGCTCAAAGCGGCGGGCGCGGTGCTGATGGGCCGCACCAATATGACCGAGTTCGCCTTTTCCGGCGTCGGCATCAACCCGCATTACGGCACGCCCGGAAATCCCTGGGATCGCAAGCGCATTCCTGGCGGTTCTTCCTCCGGCGCGCCGATCTCGATCGCGGACGGCATGGCGGCAATTGCGATCGGCACCGACACCGGCGGCTCCGTGCGCATCCCCGCCGCGTTCTGCGGTCTCGCGGGTCTGAAGCCCACGCAGTTCCGGGTGCCCCGGGAGGGTGCCACTCCGCTCTCTACCACGCTCGATTCGATCGGACCGATCGGCCTCAGCGTCGCGTGTTGCGCGATCACGGACGCGGTACTTGCGGGAGAGCCGCCGGCAGTCCCGGAGCCGATCTCCGTCGAGGCGCTGCGGCTCGGCATTCCCCAGACCCTCGTGCTCGATGACCTGGAGCCGGCGGTTGCCGGTGCTTTCGAGCGCGTGGTTTCCGCGCTCAGCCGTGCCGGCACTCGCATCGAGGACCTACCGCTGAAATCGCTCGGCGAATATGCCACGATCAACGCGAAGGGTGGCTTCTCACCCTGCGAGGCGTACGCTTGGCATGAGCCATTATTGAAACGGCGCGGGCGAGAGTACGATCCGCGCGTGCGCGTGCGCATCGAGCGCGGTCGGGAGATGACCGCGATTGACTATATCCGCCTGCTCGATCAGCGCGCGGAGCTCATCGCCCGCGTAAATCGCGAAACCGCGCAGCTCGACGCGCTGATCATGCCGACCCTGCCGTTGGTGGCGCCGCCAATCGCGGCATTCGCGCAGGACGAGGATTTCTGGCGGCTCAATTCGCGCATCTTGCGCAACACGGCGCCGATCAATTTCCTCGACCGCTGCGCGATCACCATTCCGATCTCCCCGTTCGGCGAGGCTCCGGTGGGGCTTACAGTCGTCGGCCGTCACGGCGAGGACCGGCGGCTCCTCGCGATGGCGCTCGGCATCGAGGCGCTCGTCGAGCGCGAGTGCCGGCGCTAGGTCCCTGATGAGGAGACTGGCGTGCCATTGCTCAGGCAGTGCTGACGCGTCAGCGGTAGCTCTCGAGCTCCACCGCACGCATCGAGGGGAGACACTTCTGGAGAGCGCGCAGAACATCGGCGATCGTTGATCCGCTCGCCAAGCGCTCGGGGCCACTCAAGACCGCGAAATCACCATGACGGCTAGTGCCGGGTGCGAACTTCACTATTGTATAGAGCGAGCGCTCCTGGGTATGGCGGAAGACCGAGAACAGCGCCGCGCTCTCGCGCTGGTCGATGGCGTAGTCGCGCCACTCACCGCGCATGACTTGACGACTATAAAGAGAAAGCAGCTGGTTGAGTTCGGTGCGGCTGAAGAAGACGGCCTTGGCCTTGCGCCTGTGGTCGCTGAGGCGGTGGAGCGTTGCCATCCTCCACCCGCCCTAAGGAATTGTCTCTTCGACACTCATGGGCCCGAGTCTTCCCGATTTTGCCCGGCTCGTCCAGTGCCCTGGGGCCCATGTTTGCCTCCCCGGAGCCGAGCCGCTATGGTAGCCGCCGTTTTGGGCCGGGGTTCCGTGTGAGTGACATATTTCAAGAAGTTGATGAAGACTTACGCCACGACAAATGGCTGAAGCTGTGGAAGCAGTACCAGAATTATGTCATCGGCATCGCCGCGCTGATCGTCATCGCGACCGCGGCGGTCACCTACTGGCGGCACTACGATCAGCAGCAGCGTGAAGCCGAGGGCCTGCGCTACGCCCTGGCGCTCGACGATGCGCGCGGTGGGAAGTTCGCAGACGCCGCGGATGCGCTGAACGCTCTGGCTGGCAGTGCGCACGCCGGCCGAGCCATCGTCGCTCGATTCGAGACGGCGGCACTGCGGGCGCGCGCGGGCGACGAGGCCGCGGCGATCGCCGCCTATGACGCGATCGCGAAGGACAGCGCCGTCGATCCGATCTATCGCGACCTCGCGATGGTGCTCTGGGGTCTGCATGCACTTGATACGGTCGAGCCCCAGGTGATCGTTGATCGCTTGGCGCCCGTGACCGGGCAGGGCAATCCGTGGCACGCCTCGGCGATCGAGCTCACGGCTGTCGTGCATTTGAAGATGGGCGATCGCGCCGCCGCGCGTGCGGACTATCAAAAGGTCGCAGACGACCTGGCGGCGCCGAGAGGTTTGCGCGCGCGCGCCGCGCAGATGGTGGCCGCGTTGGAATCTTGAATTGGGGCTTGCCGGGATGAGCAGGTTGTTTCCACTGGCGATCGCCATGCTCGCGCTCGGTTTGGCGGGTTGCAACGTGGCCGACGCGGTCGATTCGTTGCTACCGACTGCACCCAAGCCACCGCTGCCGGGTAAGCGTGTCTCGGTGCTGAATCTCGAGCGTCAGATCCAACCCGATCCCTCGATCCAAGAGGTGAATGTGCGTCTACCGCAACCCGTGGTCAATCGCGATTGGCCGGAGGCAGGCGGTTATCCCACCCACGCCATGCATCATTTGGCGCTCGGCGACGGGGTGCGCCAGGCCTGGTCGCGCAGCTTCGGCGAGGGCAACTCTCGCTCTGGCCAGGTCTTGGCCGCCCCCGTCATCGAGAACGGCCGCATCTTCACCATGGATGCGGAATCCGTTGTGAGCGCCTTCGACGCCGGCAACGGCCGGCGGTTCTGGAAATTCGACACGCAGCCAAAGAAGTCAAACACCACAACTTTTGGCGGCGGCGTCGCGGCGCTGGGTAGCCGCGTCTACGTTGCCACCGGCTATGCGGAGATGCTGGCACTCGACGCCAAGACCGGCAAACTGCTGTGGCGGCGCACCGTACCAGGTCCACTGCATGCGGCTCCCACGGTGGCGGATGGCCGCGTTTTCGCGGTGACGGTCGAGAATGAGCTCGAGGTGCTGGCAGCCGACGACGGCCGCATCCTCTGGACGCACAATGGCCTGCCGGAGACCGCGGGGTTGCTCGGGGGCTCGAGCCCGGCTGTAGAGGGCGATATTGTGGTGGTCGCCTATTCCTCCGGCGAGATCTTCGCGCTGCGGGTGGAGAACGGCCGGCCGCTTTGGACCGACAATCTCGCGAGCGCGCGCAGTCTCGACGCGCTGACGGCACTGGCCGATATCCGTGGGCGACCGGTGATCGACCATGGCCTTGTGTTTGCGATAAGCCATAGCGGCCGCATGGTGGCGATCGATCTGCGCACGGGCGACCGCGTGTGGGAGCAAGACATCGGCGGGTCGTATACACCCTGGGTCGCCGGCGATTTCGTCTACGTCCTGACCAACGATAGCTCAGTGGTATGCCTGACGCGGCGAGAAGGTAAGATAAAGTGGGTGCTCGATCTTCCGCGCTACGAGAATGAGGAGAAGAAGAAGGATGCGCTCGACTGGTCTGGACCGGTGCTCGCGAGCGATCGCCTGATCCTGCTGGCCTCCAACGGGGATGCTCTCTCCGTCTCGCCCTATACGGGCAAGCCGCTCGGTC
>DASZHJ010000094.1:0-9822 GCA_035938015.1 Allostellaceae bacterium | reverse complement strand
ACCGGCCCGGGCAGCCCCTCGGTTTTGACCAACATGATCGTGTCGATCGAGCAACACGTTGACTGGATTGCCGCCTGCCTGGCGCAGTTGCGCAGCCGCAACGTGGCCACGATCGAGGCCGCCCTGGAGGCGGAGGACGCGTGGGTGGCGCATGTCCGCGAGGTCGGCGAGCGGACGCTCTATCCGCAAGCCAATTCCTGGTATGTCGGCGCCAACATTGCCGGTAAGCCGCGCGTGTTCATGCCCTATATCGGGGGCTTCTTGGTCTACAAGAGCAAATGCGATGGCATCGCCGCGCATGGTTACGCGGGATTCCGACTGTCGCCTGCTCCTGCCGCCGTGGCGGCGCAATAAGGCGCCGCGGCCCGTGGCTATGAACTAGCGGTCCTTGGCACCCAATAGCGAAACGCTGCATTAGCGCGAGGTCGTGCTTGACCCGCGAGCGGGAACTGCGCTCACGCCGTCGAGCTAAGCACGAAGGCGGCTTTCGCTCGATCATCTTTGTGATGGTTTAGGACGTGGACTAGACTTGCCCGCCAAGGCGAATGCCGGCGACGGGAGGACCGAGTGGCCAAGGGATACTGGATAGGCTGCTATCGCTCCATCTCTGATCCCGCCGCGTTGGCGGCCTACGCCAAACTCGGCGGGCCGGCCATAATCGCCAATGGCGGTCGCTTCCTTGCTCGCGGGACCCCCGTGAAGACGTATGAGCAAGGCATTGCTCAGCGCACTGTGGTGATCGAGTTCGACAGCGTCGAAAAGGCTATTGCCGCTCACGACAGCCCCGCCTATCAAGAGGCACTCGCCGCGTTGGGCAAAACGTGCGAACGAGACTTGCGCATCGTCGAAGGCGTGGACTGAAAGCTAAGCACCGCCGCCATTCCGTGGCTGGCACGAGGATAAGAGCGCTCACGAATCATACTCGATCCGCAAGCGGGGACAGCGCTTCCGCGTTGTACGGGCGTCGTCAGCCCGCTGTATTGGCTGGCAGCCAGACAGCTTGCTCAGGAGCGCTTCCGTCCGACTTCCCGTAGATGTGCCGCCAGCGCTGCGAGCACAATGACGCCGCCGAGAATCGCGCCTCGGCTCGGCTGCTCGCCCAGGACCAGCCACACCCAGAAGGGGCCGAAGATCGGCTCGAGCACGCTCAAAAGCGCGGCATCGGCTACCGGAATGAGCGGCGCGCCGAAGGAGAACAACGCGAAGCCCAGCCCGAGTTGACCGGCGCCGAAGTATGTCAGGAGCCCCACATCCTTAACCGTCACCGCCAGCGGCGCCGCGAACGGCACCGCAGCCAGGAAGGTCAGAAACGTCGCGGCACACATGGCGGGCGCCATTTGCACGGATCGGTGTCGCCTAAGCGTCACGCCCGCGATCGCTTGCGCCACAGCGATCACAGCGGCGACCATGTCGCCTAGGATAGACCCGGACGCATAAGAGTCGGATACCATGAGGCCGATGCCCGCGACCGTGGCCAGCATGGCCAGCCAGCTGACCGTCCGCACGCGCTCGCCGAGCACTGCCCAGCCGAGCACCGCCGTGAGCAGCGGCGCGCTGCTCATGATGACCAGCACGTCGGTCACGGATGTCAGCTTGAATGCGATCACCAGGGCGGTCGAGCCACAGGCATAGCAGAGCGCAATCACTATGCCGGGCCAGCCAATTCTCAAGAAGGCTCGGACAGTATTGCGCCGCTCGCGAAGGGCAATGAAGGCGAGCAAGAACGTGCCGGCAGCAAGTCCGCGCCAGAGCACCGTTGTCCAGGCGTCGGCCAACTCCAGCGAACGGACGATCAGGCCACCGGTGCTCCAAAGAAGCGCTGCGGCGCCCACTAGGATGCCCCCGCGTAGGTTGCGGCCGGAGTCGGCGGGATGATCGGCCGGACGCAGCACAGCCGACACAACGTCCAAGGTTTGAACGGAATCGCGGCGCATTGATGACACTGCGGGCACCAGCTTCAGCGACTAATATCGGCACCAGATCGACGTTGATCTCTTCGACCACGAGCCATCGGGATTTCCTTCTACCAGTATAGAGAGTGATGCCAGGCGGATCGAGATGCCGCCGGGAACGGGCGTGTCGGGGCTCAATCCGACGGCGGCGAATCGGTTCTTCTCAGGCGGCGGAAGCAGCGGAAAGGTGAGAGCCGTCCGCCGCCCCAGGCGAGGCTCCGCGGCCGGCCGCGGCTCCGACGGGTCGCTCCGCGCAAGCGCCCCTGACGCACTCGCGCAGCCGGGTGGAGCAACCGACCGAAGCGGAGGGCCCGCATCTGGGCCGGTGAAGTCAAGCGGAATTGCGCGCGGCATCCTGTGGCGCGCGACGGCGATTGCGGCTACAGATTCTCCGGCGTTTCTTTTCCCCTCTGGATTTCCCCTCATGCCGACATCGACCCGCGTTCCCGCGCCCGCGAACCTTGGTGGCCTGAAATGGCGGTGCATCGGTCCACCGCGGGGCGGGCGCGTGGTCGCCGTCGCGGGCGATCCCGCGAACAAGATGGTTGCCTATTTCGGCGCCTGCGCCGGCGGCATCTGGAAGACCATAGACGGCGGCGTCTACTGGCGCTGCGTCTCCGACGGCTTCATGGGAAGCGCCGCTGTCGGCGCGATCGCGGTGGCGTCCTCGGATTCCAATGTGATCTATGCCGGCACCGGCGAGACCACCATCCGGATCGATGTCTCCTACGGCGACGGCATCTACAAATCAACCGATGCCGGCCGGACCTGGGTCCATGTCGGCCTCAAGGCCTCCAAGCATATCGGCCGCATCGCGATCCACCCCCGCGACCCCGACATCGCCTTCGTCGCGGCACTGGGCGATATTTTCGGACCCCACCAGGAACGCGGCGTCTTCCGCACGCGGGACGGCGGGAAGACCTGGGAGAAGGTGCTCTACCGGGACGCCAACGCCGGTGCGGTCGACCTTTCCCTCGACCCCGAGAACCCCCGCATCGTCTTTGCCACCCTCTGGCAGACCCGGCGAAACTTCTGGAACATCTCGAGCGGCGGCCCCGGCTGCGGCCTGTTCCGCTCGACCGACGGCGGCGACACCTGGGATGAGATATCCGGAGCACCAGGCCTGCCCGCGCGCCCGCTCGGCAAGATCGGCGTCAGCGTCTCGCCGGCGCGGTCTGGCCGCGTCTTCGCGCTTGTCGAGGCGATCGGCTACGACACTGGCTTGTACCGCTCCGACGACTACGGCAGGCGCTGGACCCAGGTCTCGTCCAATCGCGACCTCATGCATCGGCCCTGGTACTACACCCACGTTTTCGCCGATCCGCGGGACGCCGAGACGGTCTACGTCGCCAACGTCCAGATGTGGAAATCGACCGACGGCGGCGCGGGCTTCACCGAGATCAACACGCCCCACGGCGACAACCACGATCTCTGGATCGACCCGGTCGATCCGAACCGGATGGTGCAGGGCAACGACGGCGGCGCATGCGTGTCGTTCAATGGCGGCACCACCTGGTCGTCGATCTACAACCAGCCGACGGCGCAGTTCTACCGGATCGACACGGACACGCGGCATCCCTACCGGGTCTACGGCACGCAACAGGACAACACGGCGGTCGCGGTGCCCTCGGCGACCCAATGGGGCGCCATCACGCTCGGCGACTGCAGCTATCCCGGCACCGGTGAGAGCGGCTTCATCGCCGTCCATCCCATGGACAACGACATCGTCTATTGCGGCGCGATCGGGTCGAGCCCGGGTGGTGCCGGCGCGCTGCAACGCTTCGACTACCGCACCGGTCAGATCCAGCTCGTCAACGTCTGGCCGGAGGGATCGCGGGGCATCGCGCCCAAGGACCTCAAATACCGCTTCGCCTGGACTTACCCGATCGTGTTCTCGCCCCACGATCCCCACGTGCTCTACGCCGCGGGGAACCACGTCTTCCGCACGCGCGACGACGGCATGAGCTGGGAGGAGATCTCGCCTGACCTCAGCCTCAACGACGTGACGCGCCAGGGCCACTCCGGCGGCGACGTCACCCGCGAGAGCGCCGGCGCCGAGGTCCATGCGACCTGCGCGTCGGTGGTGGAGTCGATCCATCGCAAAGGCGAGATCTGGGCCTCGACCGATGACGGGCTCGTGCATGTGAGCCGCGACGACGGCGCCTCCTGGCGAAACGTGACGCCGCCCGGCATGCCCGCGCTCGCCTACGTCGGCTGCGTCGAGATATCCGCGCACGACCCCGACACGATCTATCTGAGCGCCACCCGCTACAAGCTCGCGGACTACGAGCCCTATCTCTTCCGCAGCACCAATTCCGGCAAGAGCTGGGAGTCGATCAACGGCGATTTTCCCGCGAGCGAGATCACCCGCGTGGTTCGCGCCGACCCGCAGCGGCGAGGCCTGTTGTTCGTGGGCACCGAGACCGGCGTCTTCATGAGCCTCGACGACGGCCTGAGCTGGTCGCGCCTAGCCTGCGGCCTGCCGGTGGCCCCGGTCTACGACCTCAAGATCAAAGACAGCGATCTCGTCGCCGGCACGCACGGGCGCTCGTTCTGGATCCTTGACGACATCTCTCCGCTGCGCGCGCTCGCCGATGGCAACACCGCGACGCGCCTTATCCCGCCGCGCACCACGATCCGGAACCGGCTGCGCTTCGGCTCGCTCCGCTCCGCCAGGCGCGGCATCTCCTTCGAGCTCGCCTTCGGCCTCGGCGGCGGCATCGTCACGACCGAGCGGCCCGATGGCACCAAGGATCGCGAGTATCTCGACATCGGCGAGAATCCACCGAACGGCGTCGTCGTCTATTATTGGCTTGGGCCGAGCGACACGGGCCCGGTCACCCTCACCTTCCGCGACGCCGCCGGCACCGCCATCGCGGCCCTGCGCAGCGACGACGCCGGGCTAGCCCCCGCGCGGCGGCCTCGCGCCGAGCCCGGCCTCAATCGCTATGTCTGGGACATGCAGCATCCGGCGCCGGTCAGGATCGACGCGTCCCTGGTCTCGTTGAGGAACAAGCCTCTGGCGGACGATCCCGATCCCCAGGGTGGGCCGGTGTCGCCGCCGGGCGACTACCGGATCGAGCTCGCGGTCGGATCGACGAAGGCGTCCGCGGCGTTCAAGATCGAGAGAGACCCGCGGATCACGACGCCGATCGAGGGCCATCGGCGCCAATTCGACTTGCTGCGGGACCTGACCCAGTCGCTCTCGCTCCTCAATCAGTCCGTCAATCGCATCCGTCGCCTGCGCCGGCAGCTGGACGCGCTCGCCGAGGCCGTGGGCGAGGCTCACGCCGATCTCGGCAAGCGGGCGAAGCAGGCCGCAGCAAGCCTGCTCGCCATCGAAGGGGGCCTGGTCGACGTGAACCGGGAGTCGCCGCGCGACGTGCTGCGCCACCCCGCCGGCCTCGACGACACCCTGGTCGACCTCATCAACACGGTCGCTGTGTCGGACACCTCGCCGACCGCCTCCGCCGACGCCGTCTCGCGCGAGATCATGGCCAAGGTCGCCGCAGAGATCGCAAAGCTGGAGGCGCTCCTGCGCGGCGACATCGCAGGGATCAACGCCACCGCGGCCGAGCGCCGACTGGCGCACGTCGCGGGCTGACGCTTGACACGCGAACGGAGTTCAGAGACCAGTTGTGACCGCGTGACGCCCGTTTGATACTGGCACGATCAGCGCGGAGGAGAATCGCCCATGGATTTCATCGAGCAGTGGTTTGGAATTTCACCCGACGGCGGCGACGGCTCGCTCGAGGCACTGTGGATCGGCGCCATCGTCGTCGTCATCCTCGCGATCGCGTTCCGAAAGCGGATCATCGCCGGGCTCTCGCGCAGGATCAGCTCGCGCTGAGCTAGGCCTGCTGTTTGTTCCACCGTAATCGGGCACGATTACGCTGATGCTCACTCCGAACAACTTTCCAGATGAGATGTCATGACGACCGTCGGGACCTCTGGAACAACACTTTTTGGTCGACGCCGGTAGCGCGCGGACTCACACGGCTGCCGACATCGAGCGTGTTTTCGAGGGCGTCCGCAACCGGCCCGACACCGGCCTCGTTTTGCTGCCGAATATCTTTACGACAACGAAAAGCAACTCGATCTAATCCCTTCGCTTGCCGCGCGTACCCGCGTGCCGACGATCTATCCCTATCGGTACATGGTCGCCGCGGGCGGACTGATTTCCCACCGAATCGAGAGCGCCGATCTCTATGCATGAGTCTCTTGTTGGCACCGAAGAGACTCACAAGCAGCATCGGCCAATGTCTGCTTGTCATGCAAGAACTGACCTAGCGCGGACCTCGGCCGAGTGCCGTTGATGACCCGGACATTCGCATTCCCTTCTAAAATCATGCGTGGAGAATTGCCCCGCGGTCGATTTCGTCGCGGGCGCAGATCACGGCCACGCGCATTGGAATCCCTCTTCCCATGGCAAGACATTGCCGTGACGACGGAGCGAGCACTGACATTTCTGATTGTAGCCGGCAAGGAAAGATCGTCGGATTGCAGTGACGTCGCGCCGGATTGCAAGATTCTCGATAAGCGCATGTTGTATCGGATCGACATCCTCGGCTAGGCTTTGCAACGTGACATACGCCCGCCTCTGCGGCGAGCAACCCCGACTGCGGCGAGACGGGATCGGTTGTAAGATTGCATTTCCGCCGTGCAGGGACCGAATGCTTGTCGCTTTTCAGGGAGACGTGCATGAGCGTTGAGATTTCACGGCGTCAGACGCTGGGCGGCTTCATAAGCGCAGGGCTCGCGATCGGCGCCGCAACGATCCCGTTTTCTACCATTACCAAAGCGCAGACGCGCGGCGGCACACTTACCATCGGCCTCACCTATGACGTCGACACCCTCAACGTCTATTCGACCGGATTTCTGGGCGATGTGCAGGCGGCCGTGGTCGAGGGTCTGCTGGCGCCGGATTCGAAGGCGAAATACGTGCCCGTCCTGGCGCTCGAAGTGCCGACGCTCGCCAATGGCGGGATCAAGCTCGTGGACGGCAGGATGCGCGTCTCCTACAAATTGCGCCCCGACGTGATTTGGCATGACGGCAAGCCCTTCACCTCGGCCGACGTGAAGTTCACCTGGGAGGCAGTGAAGAATCCGAAGTTCATCGCGGAATCGAAAGACGGCACGGCTGAGATCGAATCGATCGAGACGCCCGACGACCTCAGCGTCATCGTCAATTATTCGCGCATCGCGCCGAACTTCGCGTCGACGCTGTTCACCTTCGGAATCCTCCCGAAGCACGCGCTCGAGGGCAAGGACCTCAACACCGATGCGTATAACGAGAAGCCGCTCGGCACGGGCCCCTATTTGGTGAAGGAGTTCAAGCACGGCCAATACGTCCTGATCGAGCGCAATTCGAACTATTGGCGCAAGGACGACAGGGGCGAGAGGCTGCCTTACATCGAGAGGATGGTGTTCAAGATCGTCCCCGATTCGAACACCCTGTCGACGCAGCTCAAATCCGGCGAGGTCGATCTCGTCTATCGCGTCGCCTACAATCAGGCGAAGCAGCTCGAGGGCGTGGCGGGTCTCGAACTGCTCACCGGACCGCTTCTGTCCTGGCAGCACCTCGACTTCAATTTCAAAGAGCCGAAGTCGCTGCAGGATCTCAACGTGCGCAAGGCCATCGCGCATGCGATCAATCGCGACACCATCGTGCGCGCCCTCGGCGGCTATCCGCTACCGATCAAGTCTCCAGTCGTGCCGCTCTTCGACTATTACGATCCGGATGTCGCGTCCTACCCCTATGATGCCGCGCTTGCCAACAAGCTCCTGGACGAGGGTGGCTATGCCCGAGGCGCCGACGGCGTGCGCGCCAAGGGCGGCGAGCGCCTGTCCTTCCGGATCGTCGGCCAGGCGGGCCTTGCGGATGACGAGATCGTGGAGCAGGTGCTCATCGCGCAATTCAAGGCGATTGGCGTCGAGGCGACGATCGATAACAAGGCCGGCGTCGCCTTCCGCGAGGCGCGCTACAAGGGCAACTACGACCTCCTCTATTCGCGCTGGATCACCTCAGCAGATCCCGTCTACAGCGTCTTCTTCGGGAGCAAGGGAGCGAACAACGGGCAGGGTTACTCGAATCCGGAGCTCGATGCCGTGCTGGCCAAGATGGAGAACACGCTCGACCCGGCGGAGAAAAAAGCGCAGGCCAAGCTCATGCAGACGATCCTCGCCGCCGACTTGCCGACCATCCCGCTCACGACCAATGTCGCGGTCATCGCCAAGACGAAACGGCTGAAGAACTTCGTGCCGAACCCCACCAACATGACGAATTTCGTCGATACGAGCCGTTGGTATCTCGAAGGCTGAGTGACGCCTCGCGCCGAAGCTTACAGCATCGCCATGACGCATTACCTGATCGGCCGGGCACTCGGCGCGGTTCCGTTGATCTTCGGAATCTCGCTCGTGCTGTTCGGCGTCATCCATCTGGCGCCGGGCGGGCCGCTCGATGTCTACGGCGACAATCCCTCCGTCAGCCCCGAGGCGCTCGATCAGATCAGAAAGGCCTATGGGCTCGATCAGCCGCTACCCATTCAATATCTCCTTTGGCTGAAAGCCATGCTGATCGGCGATTGGGGCTTCTCGTTCCGCACCGGGCGGCCCGTGGTGAGCGAGATCGCGGGGCGGCTTGCGCCGACGCTGCAGCTCGGCGGCCTCTCGCTCGCGGTCTCGCTTCTGATCGCACTGCCGCTGGGCGTCGTCAGCGCCGCGCGGCAACACAGCCTCCTCGACCAGGGTCTGACTTTCCTGTCCTTCGTCGGGATCTCCGTTCCGGTGTTCTGGCTGGCGCTGCTCCTGCAATTGCTGTTCAGCATCGCGCTCGGCTGGCTGCCCTCGGCCGGCTACGAAACCATCGGCAATGGTGGTTTGGGTGACCGTCTCGCGCATATCGCGATGCCCGCCGCCGTCCTATCCCTCGCGACGGTGGCGAGCTGGAGCCGCTACATTCGGTCCGGCATGCTCGACACGCTCGGCCAGGACTATATCCGCACGGCGCGCGCCAAGGGGCTGTCGCGCGTCGCCGTCCTCATGCGCCACGCGCTCCGCAACGCCATGATCCCCGCCGTGACCATCATCGCACTCGACCTGGCGAGCGTCATCTCGGGCGCGGTGATTACCGAGACCGTGTTCTCATGGCCGGGGATCGGGCGCCTCTTCATCGAGAGCATGGACGGGCGCGACTATCCCGTGCTGATGGGCCTGATGGTGATGGGCTCGTGCGCGCTGATCCTCGCGAACCTCGTCGCCGACCTCGCCTATTCTGCGCTCGATCCTCGGATCCGATATGGCTGACGCGGCCGCAGTACCAGCCGAGGACGAGGCGCCAAGGCGGGGACGGGCGCGGGAATTCGCCACGCGCCTCCTCGAGCGCCGTCCCGCGCTGGCGGCCCTCATCTTCCTGATCGCAGCGGCGCTGATCGTTGCCTGCGTGCCGCCGCTGCTGCCCTACGCTTATGACGAGCAGGATTTCGAATTGCTCGGCCAGCCGACGCCGCCGAGTCCCGCGCATTGGCTGGGCGGAGACGAGCTCGGCCGCGATGCCCTGGCCCGAGTCGTTCAGGGCGGCAGGGTCTCGCTGGCGGTCGGTCTCTTCGGCGCCCTGGTATCGACGATCCTCGGCACCTGCGTCGGCGCGCTGGCCGGCTTCCATCGCGGCCTTATCGATAGTCTCTTGATGCGCGCGACGGATGTTTTCCTGTCGATCCCGCTCCTGCCGCTTGTCCTGCTGATCTCGGGGCTGCTGCGCCCGAGCGTGTTGCTGCTCGTCTTCCTGATCGGCTTCTTGACCTGGATGAGCACGGCCCGGTTGGTGCGCGCCCAGTTCCTCGCCTTGCGCGAGCGCGAATTCGTCGAGGCT
>DASZHJ010000093.1:0-31484 GCA_035938015.1 Allostellaceae bacterium | reverse complement strand
GAGGGGGCCCACTGGATGAGGTCGGGTGTGGCGATCGGGCCGATCTCCTTGCGAACCCACTGCACCAGCTCCTTGCGCAAGGGCTCGCTCGGCTCCTGCCCGACCTTGAGCGTCACATAGGCGTAGATGCCCTGGCCCTTGATGTCGTGGGGATAGCCCACGACGGCGGCCTCGGCGACCTTGGGGTGCGCCACCAAGGCACTCTCGACCTCCGCCGTGCCGAGCCGGTGGCCCGCCACGTTGATGACGTCGTCGACCCGGCCGGTGATCCAGTAGTAGCCGTCGGCGTCGCGCCGCGCGCCGTCGCCGGTGAAGTACTTGCCCTTGAACGTGGAGAAATAAGTCTCCACGAACCGCTTGTGGTCGCCATAGACCGTCCGCATCATTCCGGGCCAGCTCTCGGCGATGCAGAGATTGCCCTCCGCGGCACCCTCGAGGAGCTTACCCTCGCCGTCGACGATCTCCGGCTTGACGCCGAAGAACGGCCGCGTCGCCGAGCCCGGCTTCAAGGGCGTGGCGCCCGGAAGCGGCGTGATCAGAATGCCGCCGGTCTCGGTCTGCCACCAGGTGTCGACGATCGGCACGCGCGCATCGCCCACCACGTTGTAGTACCAGAGCCATGCCTCGGGATTGATCGGCTCCCCCACGCTGCCAAGGAGCCTGAGCGATTTGCGCGAGGTCTTTTTCACGTAAGTGTCGCCCTCGCGCATCAGCGCGCGGATCGCGGTCGGCGCCGTGTAGAAGATGTCGACCTTGTGCTTGTCGATCACCTGCCAGAACCGCGCGGGATCGGGATAGTTCGGCACGCCCTCGAACATCAGCGTGGTGGCGCCGTTGGCGAGGGGCCCATAGACGATATAGCTGTGGCCGGTGACCCAGCCCACATCCGCCGTGCACCAGAAAATCTCGCCGTCGTGATAGTCGAAGACGTACTGATGCGTCATCGCCGTGAAGACGAGATATCCCCCCGTCGTGTGCAACACGCCCTTGGGCTTTCCGGTCGAGCCCGATGTGTAGAGGATGAACAGCGGATCCTCGGCGCTCATCGGCTCGGGCGCGCAGTCCTTGGGCACGCGGGAGAGTTCTTCGTGGTACCAGTGGTCGCGGCCCTCGCGCCATTCGACGGCGCCGCCGGTGCGCCGCACCACGATCACGGTCTTGACCTCCGGGCATTGCTTAAGCGCCGCGTCCGCGTTCGCCTTCAAGGGTACCTTGCGCCCGCCGCGCAAGCCTTCGTCCGCGGTGATCAGCACCGTCGATCGGCAGTCCTGGATGCGGCCGATCAGGCTCTCCGGCGAGAAACCCCCGAACACCACGGAATGAATGGCGCCGATCCGCGCGCAGGCCAGCATGGCAAAGGCGGCCTCGGGGATCATCGGCATATAGATGGTGACGCGGTCGCCCTTCTTGACGCCGCGCTTCTTCAGCACGTTCGCGAGCCGGCAGACGTTCTCGTGGAGCTCGGCGTAGCTGACGTGGCGCTGCTCCTCGGGGCTGTCGCCCTCCCAAAGGATCGCGGTCTGGTCGGCGCGGGTCTGCAGATGGCGGTCGATGCAATTCTGGGACGCGTTCAAGACACCGTCCTCGAACCAGCGGATGTGCACGTCGCCGGTGAAGCTGGTGTTCTTGACGCGGGTGAAGGGCTTGATCCAGTGCAGGCGCCTCGCCTGATCGGCCCAGAACTTTTGGGGATCGGCGAGCGAGGCCTCGTACATCCGGAAATATCCGGCCTCGTCCACCCACGCGTTGCGCGCGACGGATTCCGGCACGGGAAACAAGGTCGTGTTCGACATGGGCGTTCGCTCCCGGACAATCGCTTTGAGCCGTTGGCCACAAGCTTAAGCCGTCGGCTCCCGACTGTCAGCTCAGGCGAAAATCCCTCTCCGCCCGCTTGCGGGGGAGAGGAGAGGTTAGGTGAGGTGGGTCTATGTGCCGCACCGGCGCTGCCAGCGCGATTTCTGAAGGCGCCTCCACCTCACCCATCCTCTCCGCCGCCGGGGGCGGAGAGGGGTTTTCCCGCCTGGTGATAGCTAATAGCTTACGGCTCCTTCCTCTGCGGAGGACGCGCGCTCATGCCTGCACAGAGCGGGATCCGCGACGGGATGCGGATTGACTGGGATCTGTCGATCGCCATGGACGACGGCGTGGTCCTGCGCGCCGACCTGTTTCGGCCGATCCCCGAGGGTCGGTATCCCGTCATCATGACCTACGGGCCCTATGCCAAGGGGCTGAGCTTTCAGGAGGGCTATCCCAGCGCCTGGCGCCTGCTCGCAACCCAGCATCCCGACGCGGTCGCGGGGTCCAGCAACCGGTACCAATGCTGGGAGCTGGTCGACCCCGAGACGTGGGTGCCCGACGGCTATGCTTGTCTGCGCGTGGATTCGCGCGGCGCCGGCTGCTCACCGGGCTATCTCGATCCCTGGTCGCCGCGGGAGACGCGCGATTTCTATCTCTCGATCGAGTGGGCGGGCGTGCAGCCTTGGTGCAACGGCAAGGTCGGGCTCAACGGCATTTCCTACTACGCGATCAATGCCTGGCACGTGGCGGCGCTGCAGCCGCCGCATCTTGCGGCCTTCTGCGCCTGGGAAGGCGCCGCCGATTTCTACCGCGACATGACCCATCACGGCGGCATCCTCTCGACCTTCATGGCGAACTGGTACGACATGCAGGTGAAGACCGTGCAGCATGGCGTGGGCGAGCGCGGCGCGCGCAGCGCCGTGACCGGCGAGCTCGTCTGCGGACCGGAGACGCTGAGCGAGGCGGAGCTCGCCGCCAATCGCGCCGATTTCGGCGCCGAGATTCTGGCGCATCCGCTCGACGACGGCTATCACCGCGCGCGCTCGCCCGACTGGGCCCAGGTCACCGCGCCGCTGCTCTCCGCCGCGAGCTGGGGCGGCCAGGGCCTGCATCCCCGCGGCAATTACGAGGGCTTCATGCGCGCGGCCTCGCGGCAGAAATGGCTCGAGGTGCACGGGCTCGAGCACTGGACGCATTTCTATACGGCCTACGGCGTCGGGCTGCAGAAGCGGTTCTTCGGGCATTTCCTCAAGGGCGAGAACACCGGCTGGGACGGGCAACCGCCCGTGCAGCTCCAAGTCCGCCACCCCGGAGAAAGATTCGTCGAACGGCGCGAGAGCGAATGGCCGATCGCGCGCACGCAGTGGACCCGGCTCTATCTCGACCCGGCCTCGCGTGCGCTCACGCGTGAGCCGCCGCGTTTCGCGGATAGGCTCACCTACGCCGGCCTCGGCGATGGCGCGACGTTCCTAACGCCGCCGCTTGCGGACGAGATCGAGATTTGCGGCCCCTCGGCGGCGAGGCTCTGCGTGTCGTCCTCGACGGCGGACGCGGATATTTTTCTGGTGCTGCGCGTGTTCGATCCCGATGGACGCGAGGTTGTCTTCTCCGGCACGGTCGATCCACACACGCCCGTCGGCCAAGGCTGGCTCAGAGCCTCGCACCGCAAGCTCGATCCGAGACTCTCGCGCCCCTATCGTCCCTATCACAGCCACGACGAGCGCCAGCCGCTGAGGCCCGGCGAGATCGTGGCGCTCGACATCGAGATCTGGCCGACCGGTATCGCGGTTCCCGCCGGCTACCGCGTGGGGCTCACCGTGCGCGGCAAGGATTACGAGTGGGACGGACCGGGCATGCGTCTCTCGAACTTCAAGAACGAGCTCCGGGGCTGCGGCCCCTTCCTGCACGACGACCCCCGCGACCGCCCGCCGGAAATTTTCGCGGGCGATGTCACCATCCATTGCGGACCGGGCCGCGACGGTTACCTCCTGCTCCCCGTCATTCCGCTCAATGAGGAGAGGCGCACATGATCTCCGCGGCGATCGTGGGCTTGGGCTGGTGGGGCAGGACGATTGCGACGACGCTCGCGGCGAGCGACAAGCTGCGGCTCGTGCGCGCCGTCGACACCGACCCGCGCGCGGGAGATTGGGCGCGAGAGCGAGGCCTTTCCGTCTCGGTCGAGCTTGGCCCTGCGCTCGACGATCCCACGGTCGAGGCGCTCATCCTCTGCACGCCGCACTCTCGGCATCGCGAGCAGATCCTGCGCGTCGCGCAAGCGGGCAAGCACGTTTTTTGCGAGAAGCCGCTCGCGCTGACGCGGCGCGATGCCGTCGATTGCGTTGCCGCCTGCGAGGCCGCGGGCGTCGTGCTCGGGATCGGCCACGAGCGCCGGTTCGAGCCGCCGATCCTGGAGCTCCGGCGCCTTGCCGCGTCCGGCGAGCTCGGCACGCTGCTGCAGATCGAGGCGAATTTCAGCCAGGACAAGTTCCTGAACCTGCCCGCGGACAATTGGCGCCTCTCGAGCCTCGACGCGCCCGGCGGCCCGATGACCGCGACCGGAATTCATCTGCTCGATCTCGCGGTCGCCCTTCTGGGTCCCGCGGAGCGGGTCGCCGCGAACGTGCGGCAGCTCGGCAGCTCGCTCGCCAACGGCGACACCTTGGGCGCCCTGATCGGCTTCAAGAGCGGCGCCAATGCTCTGATCGGCGCCATGCTGGCGACGCCCTTCGTCGGGCGCTTCGCGCTCCATGGCAACCGAGGCTGGGTCGAAGTCGTCGACAAGGCACACCCGGAATCGCCGGAGGGCTGGACCCTCACCCGGTGCTTCCGCGACGGCCGGCCCGAGCGCACCGACTATCCGCCGGCGGCGGCCGTGCGCGCCAATCTCGAAGCCTTCGCCGATGCGATCGCGGGCCGCGCGCCCTACCCGGTGCCCCACGCGGACATGGTCGCCACGATCGCGGCGTTGGAGGCCGTGGTGAGGTCGGCGCGGAACGGCGGGCGGGTCGAAGCGGTCGACTGATCCGAGCGGCCTCGGCCGCTCGCGTTCCGATCGCGCTTACTTCGCCACCAGCAGGCCCGGCTTCTCGCTCTCGGCCCGGCCCGCGGATTGCGGTGCCAGGCTCCCGGTGGCAAGGAGCGCCGCCTGGGTGCGGTTGGCGACGTGGAGGCGCTTGATGATCTGCTTCACATGCGCCTTGACCGTGCTCTCGGACATCGTGAGGGCGTCGGCGATGAGCTTGTTGGATTTGCCCTGCGCGATGAGGGCCAGCACATCGCGCTGGCGCCGGGTGAGCTCGGACCACGGCTCGTTCTGCCGTTTCGGCGTCTGCGCGCTGTTGGCGCGCGGCGGGCCCGCATCGATGAGCGAGGACGGCACGTAGACGCCGCCCGCGAGCACCAGGTCGAGCGCGCCCAAGAGCACCTTGAGGCTCAAGGAGGCCGGCAGGAAACCGCGCGTGCCCGCGTTGAGGATCAGCCGCGCGCGGTGCGGATTGTCGTTCTCGGCCACCACCACGATCGGCGTCTCCGGCAACGCCTGATGCAGCATCTCGATCTGCGCGAGGTCGACCAGCTCCGCCGTCGCGGCGCCCAGCAGCAACAGATCGAATTTCTGCCCACCCTCGGCGAGTCGCAGCACATCCTCCGCGGAGGCGAGGTCGAGAATGCGCCAAGCGGACTCATGCTCGGTGAGCGCAAGTTTGAGGCACTCGCGCCGGAGCCGGCTCTGGTCCACCAGCGCCACCACACTGTCCTGCGGGGCCTCTTGTGCAGCGCGGCGGATGTCGGCCGCCTGCTGCGCCGCCCTGACCTCGATCCCCTCGTTGGTCCGGTCCATATCCCTCTCCCGATCCCTCTCCCGCCAAATGGCCGGCGGACCTCCGCCCGCTTCCGGGGGGTCCCCCGCATATTGGGTCATAGAATCGCCCAGTCCCTTACCCCTTGGGAAGAGGATTCTTCATCTAATTCGGCCAATCTCCTGGCCCCCGCGCACTCCATTGGAATAACGAGGCGATTTGGGACCTGTCGGTGCCGGGTGATCACCGGGGTTTTACGTCGCGTTCACGGTTTAGTGGTAGGATCAGCCGGCCTCATGAGTAATTCCCTGCCTCCCCTGAATCTGACCGCCGCCACTCTCAGCGTTCTGCAGACGCGCAACGCGGCCGCGCTGAGCTCGGTCAAGAGCGCCGCCGACGCCGAGCGCAGGATCGCGGACATGGTGGCCCAGGCGAGCGACAAGCTCGCCGAGCAGGCGGCGAGCGGCACCGCCATTCCTCGCGGACAGATCCTCAACATCCTGGTCTAGCGCTGGCGAACTCCCCGCGCGCGTGACAAAGTCGCGCGAAATCGAGGGAGGACGCGTCATGAGGCTCGCAGGCAAAGTCGCGATCGTCACCGGCGGCGGCTCCGGCTTCGGCGAAGGCATCGCCAAGCGCTTCGCCGAGGAAGGCGCGCGCATCGTGGTCAACGACATCGACGAGCGCGGCGGCGAGCGCGTGCTCGGCGAGATCGAGAAGGCGCAGGGACAGGGGAGCGCGCTCTTCGTGCGCGCCGACGTGGCGGTCAACGCCGACGTGGCGCGCCTGGTGCGCGCCGCGCTCGAGCGCTACGGCAAGCTCGACATCATCGTGAACAACGCCGGTGTCACCCACGTCAACGGGTCCATGCTGGAGGTGAGCGAGGCGCTCTTCGATCGCGTCTTCGCGGTCAACGTGAAGTCGATCTATCTCGCGGCGCTTCACACCGTGCCGGTCTTTCGCAAGCAAGGCGGCGGCTGCATCATCAACACGGCCTCGACCGCGGGGATCCGGCCGCGGCCGGGTCTGGTCTGGTACTGCGGCTCCAAGGGTGCCGCGATCACCCTGACCAAGGCGATGGCGGTGGAGCTGGCGCCCGACAAGATCCGCGTCAACGCGCTCTGCCCCGTCGCCGGCGACACTCCGCTGCTCGCGAGCTTCATGGGCGGCGACACGCCCGAGAACCGCAAGAAATTCATCGCCTCGATCCCGCTTGGGCGACTCTCCACGCCCCGCGACATCGCCAACGCCGCCCTTTACCTCGCCTCCGACGAAGCGGAGTTCATCACGGGCGTGGCGCTGGAGGTGGACGGCGGGCGGTGTGTGTGAGCTATCGGCTCGTAGCCATCAGCCATCGGCGCCCCCTCACCCACCCCCGGGCTCTTCGACCCGGGAGTCGCTGCGCTCGCTAAGGCTGCGCAACCCTCTCCCCAACGGCGAGAGGGAAGGGTGAGGGGGAGCTAACACCTAGTGGCTTCCTCAGTGCCGGAAATGTCGCAGCCCCGTGAACGCCATCGCGACCCCCGCCTGATCGGCCGCGGCGATCACCTCGTCGTCGCGGATGGAGCCGCCGGGCTGGATCACGGCGGTGGCGCCGGCTTCCACGGCCGCCAGCAGCCCGTCGGCGAACGGGAAGAACGCATCGGAGGCGACCACCGAGCCCTTGGCGGGGCTTTCGGCGAGGCCCGCGGCCTTGCCGGCTTCGGCGGCTTTCCAGGCGGCGATGCGTGAGCTGTCGACCCGGCTCATCTGGCCGGCGCCGATCCCCACGGTGGCGCCCGCCCTGGCGTAGACGATGGCGTTCGACTTCACGTGCTTGGCGACGCGGAACGCGAACAACAGATCCTCGAGCTCACGCGGATTGGGCGCGCGCTTGGTCATGGTCTTGAGATCGCTCGCGCCGATGCGGCCATTGTCGCGCGTCTGCAGCAGATATCCGCCCGCGACCGAGCGCAGCGTGACGCCCGCCGCCGCAGGATCGGGCATGCCGCCGGTCACGAGGATCCGAAGCTGCGACTTGCGCTTGAGCGCGCCCCGTGCGTCGGGCTCGACCTTGGGCGCGATCACCGCTTCCGCGAAGAGTTTTCCGATCAGCTCCGCGGCGGCGGCATCCAAGGGCCGGTTGACCGCGACGATGCCGCCATAGGCGCTGACGGGATCGCAGGCGAGCGCCTTGGCATAGGCCTCCGCGAGATCGGCGCCCACCGCCACCCCGCAGGGGTTCGCGTGCTTGATGATGGCGACCGCGGGTGCATCGAATTCCGCCACCAGCTCGAACGCAGCGTCGGTGTCGTTGAGGTTGTTGTAGGAGAGTTCCTTGCCCTGGATCTGCTCGGCGGTGGCGACGCCCGGCCGCGGCGCGCCGCCGACGTAGAAGGCCGCTTGCTGATGCGGGTTCTCGCCGTAGCGCAGGCGCTGCTTCAAGCGCGCGGCGATGCCCAGCGTCTCCGGAAACACCTCGTCCGAGCGCGCGCCCAGCCACTCCGCGATCGCGACGTCATAGGCCGCGGTGCGCGCGAAGGCGAGCGCCATCAGCCGTTGGCGCAGCCTCAGCGAGGTCGCGCCGTCATGCGCCGCCAGCTCCGCGAGTACCGCCTCGTACTCCGCGGGATCGGTCACCACGGCCACGCCCTCGAAATTCTTCGCGGCGGCGCGGATCATCGCGGGCCCGCCGACATCGATATTCTCGATACATTCGTCGAAGCCGGCGCCGCGCGCCACGGTCGCGGCAAAGGGGTAGAGGTTGCTGACCAGGAGATCGATGGGTTCGATCCCGTGCCGTTGGATCGCCGCCAGATGGTCCGCTCGGTCGCGCCGCGCCAGGAGCCCGCCATGGATCGCGGGGTGCAGCGTCTTGACCCGCCCGTCCAGCATCTCCGGAAATCCGGTAAGGCCCGCCACCTCGACCACGGCGAGCCCCGCCTCGCCGAGCGCGCGGGCCGTGCCGCCCGTCGAGATGAGCACGACGCCGCGCGCGGCCAGCGTCCGTGCGAACGGCACCAGCCCCGTCTTGTCGTGCACGGAAAGCAAGGCCCGCCTCACCGGGCGGAGCGCATCGTCGGGCATGCGAATCCTGGGCGTGAAAAATTCCGTTCGACGATAGGGCGCGCGGGTGGGTCGATCAAGCGCCGGTGCGGTGTAGTGCGCACGGAACGGGAGCCCGCCCGATTGCGAGCGCGCCGGGATCTCGATAGGAATCGATCGGGCAGAGGGGGGCGATTCGCCGGCATTTGGGAGGGGCAACTCATGACATCTCGATGGATCTTGGCCGCGGGCTTGGCCATCGTCCTCGGCTTGGCGGCGCCGATGGCGCGGGCCGAGGACGTCAACCGTTGTATCGACAGATGTTTTGGCGGGGTCGGCGATCAACCGGGATACACCACCCTGCGCGACATGTGCGTGCAGCAATGCGGTAAGAATGCGACCCCTTATGGGGCGATCGCCTTTGGCGCGGAGAGCCAGGCGGCCGGCTGGTCCTACGACTATCGCACGAAGGGGGACGCCGACCAGCACGCGCTTGCCAACTGCGCGAAGTACGGCGACGACTGCAAGGTCGTCGTGACCATCTTCAACAGCTGTGCCGCGGTGGCGGCAGGCGACAACAAGCGCTTTGCCGTGGCACAGGCACGCAGGGGCGAGCAGGCCCAGGCGAATGCTGTCGCCGCCTGCACCCAGCAGGGCGGCACCAATTGCGAAGTTCAGGCCTGGAGCTGCGCGTTCCAGTAGCGACCCGCGTGGCGCCGTCTCCGGGAGCCTCGCTCAAAAATCCGTGCAGCGGCCGTTCACCTCCCAATCGCCATATCGCGTGGGCTCGGGCCCGGCGGGTCCGCCGATTTCAACCGGCTTTTGAGTCGATTTATCAGCGGGCTTCGCCGGCGGAGCCACCGCGGATTCCACGGAAGTTGGCGCGGTTTTGGGCGTCGGTTGGGTCTTCGGCATGCCCTATAGGACCAGCCCCGCACCCGTCGTGCCAAGAGCCCTTCGGAGGGAGAGGGCTTGAAGCCGGCATCTCCGGGTGCCAGTTTCAATTAATTGGGGACTGGGATATGCGGTCGCACGGGGGTAGCGCGGCCGCAGGGAACATTGGGTACTTTGCGGTGGTTGAGCCGGCTCCGACAGTGATGGACCTTCCCTCCGCGCGCGCGGTGGCCGTGGACCTCGTGGGCGCGGTGCTGCGCCGTAGACGGCCCCTCGACGACGCCATCGACGACAACTCCAACATGGGCACGCTGGCGCCGCGCGACCGGGCCTTCGCGCGCCTTCTGGTTGCGACCGTGCTGCGCCGGCTCGGCCAGATCGATGCGCTGATCGCGCACTGTCTCAATTCGCCCCTGCCGCCGCGCGCCGCCGCCGTACACGACATGCTGCGGCTCGGCATCGCGCAGCTCCTCTTCCTGCGCACGCCCCCGCATGCGGCGGTCGCGACCACGGTCGATCTCGCGGGCGCCCGCGGTTTCTTGACCTACAAGGGCTTGGTCAACGCCGTGCTCCGCCGCTTGAGCCTGGAAGGACCGGGCCTCGCCGCCCAGCAGGACGCGGCGCGACTCAACACGCCCGATTGGCTCTGGCAGGCCTGGAGCCAGGCCTATGGCGAGACCACCGCGCGCGACATCGCGACCGCGCATTTGAAGGAGGCGCCCCTCGACATCTCCGTTCGTGGCGAGCGCCAGAAATGGGCGGCGGCACTCGAGGCGACGACGCTGCCGACCGGCACGATCCGCCGCGGCAGCGGCGGCGCCATCATGGCGTTGCCGGGCTATCAGGAAGGTGCCTGGTGGGTGCAGGACGCCGCGGCCGCGATCCCCGCCACGCTCTTCGGGCCGATCGCGGGCAAGCGCGTCATCGATCTTTGCGCGGCGCCCGGCGGCAAGACCGCGCAGCTCGCCGCCGCCGGTGCCAATGTTACCGCCATCGACCGCTCGCCGCGCCGGCTGCAGCGGCTCAAGAACAATCTGGTGCGCCTCCATCTGGAAGCCGAGTGCGTGAGCGGCGATGCCGGCAGCTGGCGGCCGAGCGAGCCCGCGCAGTTTGTGCTGCTGGACGCGCCCTGCACCGCCACGGGCGCCATTCGGCGGCATCCCGATGTGCCGCATCTCAAGAGCATGGATGACGTGCACCGGCTCGCGGCCGTGCAGGAGCGCTTGCTCGACGCGGCCGTCGCCATGCTCGCGCCCGGCGGCACGCTCGTCTATTGCACCTGCTCGCTCGAGCCCGAGGAGGGTTCACAGCAGATCGAGCGGCTCCTCGCCCGTAAAGCGCCGGTGCGCCGCCGTCCCGTCGCCGCCGAGGAGATCGGCGGGCTCAAGGAATGCCTCACCGCGGACGGCGACCTGCGCACTTTTCCCTGCCATTTGGCCGCCACCGACGGCCTCGACGGCTTCTACGCCGCAAGGCTCGTGCGGATGGAGTGACGGCATTACTCCGCCGGCGGCGCTTACGCTGATTCCCGATTGCGTAGACACGCTGCGTCCTTCGACTCGCCTGCTGACCCAGGCGGCTCAGGATGAGGACGATTGGTTGATGGCAGAAAAAATGGCGTCATCCTGAGCCTGCGCGAAGCGCCGAGTCGAGGGACGCAACGATCCCCATCCAGCCGAGAGACGGACCACAGGTTGGCGCGCAGAGACAAAGCGGCTTGACCCGCGCGCCTTGCGGGACGGCGCGATCCTTGTTACTGACATCGCCATGCAGCAGCCGATTCGCATCGCGCCCTCGATTCTGTCGGCTGATTTCGCGCAACTGGGCGAGGAGGTGCGAGCGGTCACGGAGGCGGGCGCCGATTACATCCACGTCGACGTGATGGACGCGCATTTCGTGCCCAACCTCACCATCGGCCCCATGGTCGTGAAGGCGATCCGGCCCTATACGACGCTGCCGCTCGACGTGCATCTGATGATCTCGCCCGTCGATCCCCTCATCGAAGATTTTGCCATGGCGGGCGCGGACATCATGACCGTGCATCCCGAGGCGGGGCCGCATCTCCATCGCACGCTGCAGGCGATCCGGCACGCCGGGAAGCGCGCGGGCGTGGCGCTCAATCCCGCGACCCCGCCGGAGGTCATCGACTTCGTCCTCGATCAGCTCGATTTGATCTTGGTGATGACGGTCAATCCCGGCTTCGGCGGGCAGAGCTTCTTGTCGAGCCAGGTCGACAAGATCCGCGCGCTGAGGAAGCGCATCGACTATACCGGCCGCGCGATCGATCTCGAGGTCGATGGCGGCATCAATCCGGAGACCGCGCGCGCCGCCATCGCCGCCGGCGCCGACGTGCTGGTGGCGGGCACCGCGACCTTCGCCGGCGGCCCGCCCCGCTACGCCGAGAACATGCGCCGGCTGCGCGCCGGCAAATAGGAGTCCCGCGCACGACCATGGCCGTCGCAACGGGGGATCGGCGGGTCAGATATCGGCTTTGGGCGGCCTTTTGCCGGACACCCGCGCATCGCGTGCGGCTGTGGGGGCGCTCGCCCAAGGCGCTGGCGCTCAATCTGGACGAGCGTTGGCCCGGGGATCCCCGCCGCGGGCAGGCGATCGTCGAAGGCACCTATCGCTTCGCGGGCGAGCCGATCGTCAGCGCCGAGCGGCCCTGGGACATGGGCCTCGCCGGTCCCGACTGGCAAGCGGAGCTGCATGGCTTCGCCTGGATCGCGGACGTGGCCTCGGTTGCGAGCGAGGCGGCGACGGAGCGCGCCCGCGCGCTGCTGCGCGGCTGGCTCGAGCGGCACGACCGCTGGCACCCCTTGGTCTGGCGCGCCGACGTCATGGGCGAGCGGCTCTATGCCTGGATCGCCCAGGCGGAATTCCTGGCGCCGGAGGCGGGCGACGGCGCGCTCCGCCGTGCGTTCCTGCGCAGCCTCGGCCGGCAGGCGCGCCATCTCCGCCGCAGCGCGGGCTGGGAAGCCCTGGGCCTCGGCCGGCTGGCGGCACTGAAGGGGCTGCTCGCCGCCGAGATCGCGCTCGCGGCCAAAGACCGCGAAATCGATGCGGTGCTGAAGCTTCTGGAGACCGAGGCGAAGGCGCAGATCCTGCCCGACGGCGGCCACCGCGCGCGCAGCCCCGCGGCACAGCTGGCGGCGCTCCGGCACCTGATCGACGCGCGCGCGGCCCTCTATGCGGCCCGCATCGAGGTGCCGCAGCCGCTCCACGGCGCGATCGACCGCGCGGCACCCATGGTGCGTTTCTTCCGCCACGGCGACGGCCGCCTCGCGCTCTTCAACGACAGCCAGGAGCAGGAGCCCGCGGGGATCGACCTGGTGCTCGCGCGCTCGGAGGCGAAGGGACGGCCGCCGGCGAGTGCGCCCATGTCCGGCTTCGAGCGGCTCGTGGCGGGGAAGTCGATCGTGATCGCGGATTGCGGCGCGCCCGTCTCCGAGCGCTGGGGCGCCCACCCGCACGCGGGCACGCTCGCCTTCGAGATGAGCCACGGGCGCGAGCGGCTGATCGTGAACTGCGGCGCCTATCGCGGACCCAAGGTGGCCTGGCACGCGGCGCTTCGCACCACGGCCGCGCACTCGACCTTGATCGTGGCGGACAAGCCCAGCTCCGAGCTCGATGCCGATGGGCACATGCACAGGCATCCCCGCGCCATCACCCGCGAGCGCGCCGAGCAGGACGGCAGCCAATGGATCTCAGCGACCCATGACGGCTACCGGGCGGAGTTCGGCCTGACCCACGGCCGCCAGCTCTTCCTAGCCGAGGACGGCGAGGACCTCCGCGGCGAGGACCGCCTCAGCGGCAAGCCCGGCCAGAGCTTCGCGATCCGCTTCCACCTGCACCCGCAGGTGCAGGCGTCCCTCACGCAAGACGGCAGCGCCGCACTGCTGCGTCTGGCAAGCGGCGTCGGCTGGCGCCTGCGCGCCCAAGGCGCCGTGCTAAGCCTCGCCGAAAGCGTCTACCTCGGCAGTGGAGAGATCCGAAAGACCCAGCAAGTCGTGCTCGCGGGCCACGTCGGGACGCAGGGTGCCACGGTGAAGTGGGCGGTCAGGCGAGAGGGGAAGTAGACGGCGAAGCCCCGTACCGGCTCGAGGAGCCACCGCATTCGCCTCGTCCTCTGAGCTATGGCGATGTCTTGGTGGCGGGGTTTGCGTCTGCGCTCAAGGCCAGACCCAGCCGCGCGATCGCCTGCCGTTGCCGATAGCCCCGGGCGAGCCGGTTGAAGAAGCCGCGGCCCGGCTGCTCGACGGCGCGGTGCGCGAAGTCGGCGCCGACCAGCACGATCGCGACATAGAGCAGCACGAAGAGGTCCGTGGCGAAACGGTCGTGGATGAACACCAGGTCGGCGACACCTCCAGCGACCGGCATCGGCGTCACCGCGTGGAACCCCGTAAGGCCGCCCGCGACCATGAGCGCGCGGTTCAGGAGCTCGATCACGAAGGCATGGACCATGTAGATGGCGTAGGACCGGTCGCCGAGCCACGTGAATCCCGGCGTCAGCAAGAGCCGCGACAGCCATCCGGATTGGAAGGCGAAGACCAGCACGACGCCCGCGAACACCGGCGGCGCCAGCATCGTCAAAGCTTCGCTCGCGCTGCAGCCCAGCACCAAGGCGACCACGAGTGCCACGCTGCCGGCCTCTAGCGCTGTCGGTATCGGCAGCGGCGTCTTGCGCCGGCGGAGCGCGCGAAACGCCAAGGCGGTCAGCACGCCCAGGAAAAACCCGTAGAGGCAGCGCTCCATGCCGAAGATGACGGTGGTGCCGAGATAGTCGGGCGCCCACAGGCCGAGCACGAGGATGCTGAGCGCGATCAGGCACAGCGCGACGACGGCGATCCGCCGGCGCGCGAACAGGCAGCCGACGGCGAAGACCAGGTAGGTGTAGAACTCGACGCTGATGCTCCAGCTCGGTCCGTTCCAGGTCTCGAGGTGGTAGAGCCCGAGGGAGTGCACCAGCAGCAGGTTCGCCGCGATCGCGCCGGGCGTGTAGTGCCCGCTGAAGGGCGGCTCGTGCGTCGGCAATCCGCCAGCGTGGCTCAGCCCCAGCTTCAGGCATTCGGAGGCCACGAACAACAACAGGACAAACGCGTGCAGGGGCCAGAGACGGCCGAAGCGGCGGATCACGAACTCGACCAGCGCGGCCGGGCTCTCGATCTTGTCGAGATACACGAATGCGATGACGAATCCGCTCAGCACGAAGAAGAAGTCGACGAAGAGCCAGCTCTGGCGCACGAAAGTCGCTTCCGAGATGTGGCTCGCGGAATTGATATGCAGCAGCACGACCATGAGCGCGCAGAGCCCGCGCAGCGAATCGAGCGCAACGAGGCGCATCGGATGCCGCTCCCTCGGTCGGCCGGTAGGATCGAAGTCCGCCGGCCGCCGCCGGCCCAGAGTCATTCTTGGGTTCAACCTCCGAAATCACACACAAATTTCAACAAATTGTAGGATCGCTCGCTCGGTGCGCGCCCGCTGGGCTTGCTCCGGCTTGATCGCCCGTCTTCTCCCGCCCTATGGTCCGCGGCCATGACTGCGGACTATGTGGCCTATCACGCGGCCGATCGCCCCGACGCCGTTGCCGTCATCCACGATGGGCGCACTATTTCGTTTGCACAATTTCGCGAGGATATTCGCAGGGCCATGCGCGCGGTGCGCGAGCTCGGGCCGAGCCGCGGGGGCTCCATCGCGGTGGGCGCGGACAATCTCTATCTTCATTGGTTGCTCCTGCTCGCGTGCGAGCAACTCGGGATTGCGGCGGCATCGTTCCTGAGTGGCGACGCACTCAATTGCATTCCACTGCTGGCGAGCGTCGATCTCGCCGTGGCCGAGCCTGAGTGTCCGATCCCGGCGGCCAAGCGCCGGCACGCGCTGACGCGGCCCTGGATCCAGGGCGTGCTGGCGCGCGCCAACGAGGGCGAGGAGCCCGCGCTCCCAAAGACACCCGACGATCCCGTGCGGATCGTGCAGACCTCGGGCACGACCGGCGCCAACAAGCGGTTCCTGATTACGCGGAGGATGCACGATAGCCTGAACGTGCAATGGCGCTGGGTATTCGGGCTCGACCATCGCTGCCGTTATCTGCAGACCCTGCCGCTCGTCGTCCGCGCCACCTACGATCTCGGGAGCGCGTGCCTGCGCTCGGGCGGGACCCTCGTGCTCGAAAGCCGGATGGGTACGATCGAGGCGCTGACCGCGCACTCGATCACCCATGCCATTCTCCTGCCCGTCCAACTCGGGGGCACCATGGATCACCTGGCGCCGGATTTCGCGAAGCCGCGCGAGCTCACGATCATGTCGTTCGGCGCCACGGTCTCGCCCACGCTTCGCGAGAAGGTGACCGCACGCCTGGCGGCGTCTCTCTGCGATCTCTACGGCACGGTCGAGGTCGCCGCCGTCAGCACGATCTGGCGGCCCGACACCGATGGTTTCGGAACCCTATTGCCGCAGGTACAGGCCGAGGCGGTCGACGACCGCGACAAGCCCGTGCCTTTCGGAGACATGGGGCGGATCAGGCTCAAGGCCGCCGGCATGAGCGAGGGTTATATCGACGATCCAGAGACGACGGCGCGTTTGTTTCGGGACGGCTGGTTCTATCCGGGCGATGTCGGGGTGATCCGTCCAGGCCGGCAATTGAAGATATTTGGCCGAGCCGACGACCTCCTCAACATCGGCGGCCAGAAGTTCTTGCCCGCGGTTCTGGAAGCTTGGCTTCTCGGCCAGGAAACCGCGGGCGACGTGGGCGTCTGCTCGCTCCCCAACGCGGATGGTATCGAGGAGCTGTGCATCGCGGTCGCGCATGTCGGGCACGATGATGAAGAGCTTATGAGCCGCATCCAGCACGCGCTTCGCCACGTCCAGGTCGGGCGATTCCGTGTCGTCAGGCTCGATCGCATTCCGCGCTCCGAGAACGGCAAGCTCCGGCGCAAGCTTTTGCGGGAGGAGGTCGCCCGCGCGGTGGTTTCCCGGTAGCGCCCCAAACAAAACCGCCCGCGAGGAGCGGCCTCGCGGGCGGTTCAGCGGGGTGTGGGGAGCGCGTCAGTCGCGGCGCTGACCCATGAACTGCAGCATGAACAGGAACAGGTTGAGGAAGTCGAGGTAGAGCGTAAGCGCGCCATAGATCGCCTTCTTGCCGGCGAGCGTCCCGTCGTCGCCCACGACATAGCTCTCCTTGATGCGCTGCGTGTCCCAGGCGGTGAGCCCGGTGAACACGATGACGCCGATCACGGAGATCGCGAACTGCAGCGCGGGCGAGGCCAGGAACATGTTGACGACCATCGCGACAAGGAGGCCGATCACACCCATGACCATGAAGGAGCCCACACCCGTGAGGTCGCGGCCAGTGGTGTAGCCGTAGAGGCTTGTCCCCAAGAACATCGTCGCGGTAATGAGGAAGGTCGAGGCGATGCTGACCCCGGTGAAGACCAGGAAGACATAGGCCAGCGACAAGCCCATCAGGCCCGCAAAACCCCAGAAGCTCGCCTGCGCGGCCCCAAGGCTCATGCTCTGGATCCGCGCCACCAGCAGGAACACCGCCGCGATGGGCGCGAACATCACTACGTAGATGAGCCACGTGTGGGCGATCGAGGCATAGATGCCCGAGGCGGCCGCCGCATAAGCGACGAGCCCGGTGAGCGCGAGCCCGGCGCCCATGTAGTTGTAGACGCGCAGCATGTACTGGCGCAGGCCGGTATCGACGTCGGCCCAAGCGCCCGGACGCGCCGTCGCGCGGTTTTGCCAGTCGTAAGCCATTGATTTCCTCTCTGTCTAACCCCAACGGGTTCGGTGGGATTTCTGCGCTGGATATTGGCACAAAGCCGGGAAGTTTCAATGACGGCCCCGATTCTAGTCGTTCCGCAGGTAGGCCGCCGGCGAGGCGCCGAGCGCCCGCCAAGTCCCGGCGTATCCCAGCACCAGGGTGAGCGCGAGCGCCACCCCCGCCGAGAGCGCCACCGCACCCGGCAGGAAGACCCAGTCGGTTCGCATGACCTGGGTAAGCACGAGATAGGCGGCGATCGTGCCCAGCAGGCTCGCCACGGCCGCCGCCAGCAGCCCGAGAAGTCCGTATTCCAGCAGGAATGCCCGCACCAGGTCCCGCCGGGTGGCGCCCAGAACCTTGAGCACCACGGCCTCGTAGAGTCGCCGCCGCCGCGATGCCGCGAGCGCGCCCGCCAGCACCAACCCGGCGGCGCCCAGCGCGATCGCCGCCGTCACCTGCAGCGCCACGGCGACCTGCGAGACCATCTGGCTCACCGCCTGGAGCGCGTCCTTGACGGGGATCGCGGAGATATTGGCGAAGCGGTCGGTGACCGCGGCCTGGAGCGCCGCCTCCCGCTCGGGCGGCACGCGCGCCGTGGCGATGAAGGTCTCGGGCGCGCCCACGAACGTGCCGGGCGAGAACACCAGCGCGTAATTGATCCGGAGCGAGGTCCAATCGATCGCGCGCAGGTTGGCGATGGTCGCCGTGACGTCGCGGCCGAGCACGTTGATGGTGAGGCTGTCGCCGAGCTTGAGGCCCATGCCGCGCGCGAGCTCGGCATCGAAGGAGACCAGTGGCGGGCCCTGGTAGTCCGCGGGCCACCAGCTCCCTTCGACGACGCGCGAGCCCGTGGGCACGGTCGGCGAATAGGTGAGCCCGCGCTCGCTGCGCACCGCCCATTGCGCCTCGGGCGCCACGGGCGCTTGATCCACCGGCACGCCGTTGAGCTTGACGAGACGCCCGCGCAGGCTCGGCACGCGCTCGATGTTGCTCGCTCCCGCGAATCCCGCCAGCAGCTGATCGAAGCCCGCGGCTTCGTCCGGCTGAATGTCGATGAAGAAGAATGAGGGCGCGCGTTCCGGCAGATCCTTGTCGAGGGTCAAGGCGATGTTGCCCTCCACCAGCGTCAACGCCACCAGCACGGTGAGGCCGAGGCCGAGCGAGGCGATCACGCTCGCCGTATTGGCGCCGGGCCGGCCGAGATTGGCGAGTGCCAGGCGCAGCAGCGGCCGGCGCGGCCGGCCGATGCGGCGCACCGCCGCGATGGTAAGCGCCGCCGCCAGGCGAAACACCACGAGCACCGCGAGCGCACCCAGCACCGACCAGAACGCCAGGCGACGATCCACCGTGGTTGCGATCACCAGCGCCGCCAGCGCCGCAGTCACCAGCCCTTGCGCGAGCAGGATGCCCTTGCCCGGCCACGCGCTCGGCGCCTCCGCGGCCTCGCGGAAAAGCGTTGCTGGCGGCACCGTGCGTGCGTTCGCGAGCGGTCCGAGCGCGAAGGCCAAGGTCGTGAGGGCGCCCGCGGCGGCGGCGACCAGCAGCGGCAGCGGATAAAGCCCGAGCCGCGCCGTCACCGGCAGATCCGTCGGCAGGAGCTGCGCCGTCAGCACCGGCGTGAGCGCGCCCAGCGCCAGGCCCAACGCGATGCCAAGCGCCGCCAGCACCGCGATCTGCAGCAAGTAAGTCCAGAACACGAGCCGCCCGGCGGCGCCCAGAGACTTGAAGATCGCGATGGAGAGCGTGCGGCTCGCGAGATAGCCGCTGACGGCATTCCCGACCCCGACCCCGCCCACCAGCAGCGCCGTCAGGCCCAAGAGGGTCAGGAACAGGCCCACGCGATCCAGCAAGCGCCGCAGGTTCGGCGCGGCATTGGCATAATCGCGCACTCGCCAGCCCGCGTCGGGGAATGCCGTCTTGAGATTGGAGATCCACGCGCCGGCGGTCGCGCCGGCCGGCAGCCGCACGCGATAGCCGTACCCGATCAACGAGCCGGGTGCGATGAGCCCGGTCTCAGCGAGCGCCGACTTTGCGATCATGAGGCGCGGGCCCAGGATGAAAATGCCGGTGGCGGCATCGGGCTCGTGGCTGAGCGCCGCGCGCAGCTGGAAACGGGCATCGCCCACCCGCACGACATCGCCGACCTTGAGACCGAGGCGGTCGAGCAGCGCCGGCGCCGCGATCGCGCCCCAGAGCCCGTCGCGTTGCGCGAGCGCGTCGGCAAGCGATCGGGCGGGATTGAGCTCGACGGCGCCGTAAAGCGGATAGGCTCCATCCACCGCTTTGAGCTCGATCAAGCTGCGCTGCTTGTTGTCGTCCCGCCGCGCCATGGCGCGCAGGCCGATGACTTCGGCAACCTTGCCGTGCTGATCGAGATAGGTCTGCTCGGCCTCGCTCGCGGGTCGCATCACCAGGTTGAGCTCGACGTCGCCCCCGAGCATCGCGCGCGCATCGCCTTCCAGTCCCGCGCGCACGCCGGCGGCGAGCGAGCCCACGCCCGCGATCACCGCAACGCCCAGCGCGAGACAGGCGAGAAAGATCCGAAACCCCCGCAGCCCGCCCCGAAGCTCCCGGCGCATCAGTCGAGCGGCGAGTGGGAGAGTGGTCATGGGTCGCTGAACGTTGAAGCTAGGCCCTCACCCTCCCAGCGCTTCGCGCTGGGTCCCTCCCTCTCCCGCTCAAGCGCGGGAGAGGGGCTTTCATGTTCAGCGCTCACTTGCCCCTCGCCCACGAAGTGGGAGAGGGAGGGACCCATCGCCGTCAGGCGATGGGAGGGTGAGGGCTTCGAGGACGCGTCGTACATCCGCAGCTACCGCGCCGCCGCTGCCGCGACGGGCCGCGCGCCGTCGCGCACGATCTTGCCGTCCGCGAGCTCGACGATGCGGTGCGCGCGGCGTGCCAGATCGAGCTCGTGAGTCACCAGCAGCAGCGTCGTGTCGCGCTCCGCCGTCAGGCGGAACAGCAGGTCCATCACCTGCTTGCCGGTGGCGCCGTCGAGATTGCCGGTGGGCTCGTCGGCGAGGATCAGCTTCGGCGCCGCCGCGAAGGCGCGCGCCAGCGCCACTCGCTGCTGCTCGCCCCCCGAGAGCTCGGCCGGATAGTGCTCGCGGCGAGGCGCGAGGCCGACCGCCGCAAGCGACTCCGCGGCGATCTCGAACGCATCGCGCCGTCCCGCGAACTCCAGCGGCAACGCCACGTTCTCGAGCGCGGTCATGGTCGGCACCAGGTGAAAGCCCTGGAATACGATGCCGACGGTATCGCGCCGAAAGCGCGCGAGCCCGTCCTCGTCGAGTGTCGAAAGATCCGTGCCCGCGACCTCGATGCGCCCCGCGCTCGGCCGCACCAGTCCGGCCGCCGTCATCAAGAGCGTGGTCTTGCCGGAGCCCGAGGGACCGATGAGACTCGCGGTCTCGCCCGGCGCCAAGCGAAGCGACACGCCGCGCAGCACATTGACGGCACCGGCCGCGCTCGTCAGTGTAACCTCGATATCTCGAAGCAGGATCATGGCGGCGTCGGCCGGGATACTCATGCGGACATGGATCGGTTGTAATGATTCCTCGAGCGCGCGTGAGTCTGGTTATGGACTGTGGCGGAAGCTTGTCAATCTCGGCTTGGCGTTGGGCGTGCTCGCGTGCGTTGGAACACCCGCCGGCGCCACCACGCGCATCCTCGCGTTCGGCGACAGCTTGACCGCCGGCTTCGGGCTTGGCCTCGAGGAGTCCTTTCCGGTGCGGTTGCAGGCGTGGCTCCGGGATCACGGCGTCGAGGCCGAGGTGACGAATGCCGGCGTCTCCGGCGACACCAGCGCCGGCGGGCTCGCCCGGCTCGACTGGTCCCTGGCGGCGCCCGCGGATGCCGTGCTGGTCGAGCTCGGTGCCAACGATGCGCTGCGCGGCGTCGATCCCAAGGAGACTTACAAGAACCTCGACCAGATCCTGACCCGGCTCGATCAGCGCCATGAGAAAGTGCTGTTGCTCGGCATGGAATCGCCCGCCAATTGGGGCGCCGACTATCAAGGGGCCTTTCACGCGATCTTTCCCGCGCTTGCCGAGCAGCATCACGTGTTGCTCTATCCGTTCTTCCTGGAGGGCGTGGCGCTCGATCCCGCTCTCAATCAGTCGGACGGATTGCATCCCAACGCCCGGGGCGTCGATGTGATCGTGGATCGCGTCGGCCCCTACGTGCTGCGGCTGCTCGGCGCCGCGGCGGCCGGCAACGGATGAGCGACGGGCAGTTCCGCGCCGCCCACGGACAGGGCGCCGGCTGGGCCGAGGTTGCAAAGGCGTGCGCCGACGCGCTGCTCCCGCTGCCGGAGGGCGCGAGCCTCGGTTTCCTCTACGTGACCGAGACGATCGCGGACGATCTCGCCAGCATCCTCACCTTCCTGCGCGAGCGCACGCGGGTGCAGCACTGGGTCGGCAGCATCGGGCTCGGCGTCTGCGGCGCGGGCCGCGAGTATTTTCAGGTGCCGGCTGCGAGCGCGCTGGTGGCATGCTGGCCGGAGGGTGCCTTTCGCGTGTTCGGGCCGCAGACGGCGGGCGGCCGCGCGCTCGCCGCCGCGGAGGCCGACTGGTTCGCCAGGGCTCATCCGGCCTTCGGCGTGGTGCATGGCGACCCGAGGGACGGTCGCGTCGTGCAGACGCTGGCGGCGCTCAGCGCGGAGGCGGGGCTCTTCCTGGTGGGCGGCCTCGCGGCCTCATCGCGGGCGGCGCCGCGCCAGATCGCGGAGCGGGTGGTCGAAGGCGGAATCTCCGGCGTGATGCTGGCGCCCGAGATCGGCGTGGCGACGGGCTTGACGCAGGGCTGCTCGCCGATCGGACCGGTGCGCCGGGTGACGGAGGCGCGCGAGAATATCGTGATGGCGATCGACGACCGGCCGGCCCTCGAGGTCTTCAAGGAAGATATCGGCGAGCTCCTGGCGCGCGACCTGCGCAAGGTCGGCGGCCGCATCTTCGCGGGCATCCCGGTGCGCGGCTCCGATACCGGCGACTACCTCGTGCGCAATCTGATGGCGATCGATGCGGAGCGGCAGTGGATCGCGATCGCCGAGCGGATGGCGCCCGGCGATCCCATCTTGTTCTGCCGTCGCGACGCCGCGAGCGCGCTCGAGGACTTGAAGCGGATGCTCGATAGCCTGAAACGCCGCGCCCCGACGCCTCCCAGGGCGGGGCTTTATTTCAGCTGCGTCGCCCGCGGACCCAACCTGTTCGCGGGCGAATCGGAGGAGCTCAGGACCATCCGTGACGCGCTCGGGGACTTCCCGCTCGCCGGATTTTTCGGCAACGGCGAGATCGCCCACGACCGGCTCTATGGCTATACGGGCGTCCTCGCGCTGTTCCTCTGAGCGATCTCCCGCGGGGCATCATGCTGCGCCTCTTCGTCGGTATCGACCTGCCGCCCGCGTTGAAGCTCCGGCTTTCCACCCTCTGCTTCGGCGTGCCAGAGGCGCGTTGGGTGGACCCCGGCAACTTTCATGTGACGCTCCGCTTCATCGGCGAGGTCGACGAGGGACTGGCGAGCGATATCGATGCGGCGCTCCTGCGCCTGTCGGGACCGCCCTTCCAACTGTCGCTCGCGGGCGTCGGTCAGTTCGGCACCCGCATGTTGTGGGTCGGCGTCGAGAAGTCGCCGCCGTTGCTGCAGCTTCAGGGCAAGGTGGAAAGCGCGCTGCAGCGGGCGGGACTCCCGCCGGAGACTCGGCGGTTTACGCCCCATGTCTCGCTGGCCCGCCTGAGGCCGCCTTTAGGGCCGAAAGTGCAGGGGTTCCTGGCCGCCAATGCGCTGTTCCGCGCCGAGCCCTTCGACGTCGACGGGTTCAACCTGGTCGCAAGCTATCTCACGAAGAGCGGCGCCATCTACGAGGATCAGGCAGAATACCCGCTCGCCTGAGCGCGCGACTTGCGATGCCTCAGCCCCAGAGGTGCAGGGCGTAGGCGAGACCCCCGATCATCAGCGGCATGAGGGTGTTGAGAAGGCCCACTCCGGAAAACGCAACCGCGAGCGCCAGGTTGTTGGCGGGGTTGTGCGCTTCGTCGTGGCGTTCGGTGAGTTTGAGAAAGCTGGACATTGGAATTCCCGGCGCGACCCGTTTTGTGGCGGCGCAAATGATACTCGGCGAGGGTTACGCGCCTGTTAAGAGCGAGCGGGATGGGCGAGTCGCCTCCGGGCGCGGTTGCAGCCGTACTCGCGCCCGGAAACAGGAAGGATGGGATTGCCGCGTAATACGGGGACTTCTTGCGTTGTGCGGCCTCTTGTGATTCTCTCTTTGTGGCCGACACCAGTCGGCGTCCAACAAGAGGGAAACAGGAATGGCGACGCAAAAGGCGGGCACCCCGACGACGGTGACCCTCAAGCATCTCGCGGCATCGCTCGCCGAGAGCCACGAGATTGCCAAGAAGCAGGCCGAGGCGATGCTCGGCGATTTTGTCGGGCTCCTTGTGAAGCACCTCAAGAAGGGCTCGCGCGTCCGTATCGGCGGGCTCGGCATCCTCGCGGTCCGTCACCGGGCTGCGCGCATGGGCCGCAATCCCGCGACCGGCGAGCCGATCAAGATCAAGGCGAGCAGGAAGGTCGCGTTCCGCGCTGCGAAGGACCTTAAGGAAGCGATCTGAGCGTTGGGCGTGCGCTCCGAGCGGCGAACCGCTCCGGGCGGGGAAAGAATAAGGCGGCGCCGGGACCGGCGCCGCCTTCTCCTTAGCGGCTGGGCCGCGATCGTCTAGAGATCGGGCTGTGGCGTGATGCGCAGATAGGGTTTCAGCGTCTTGAAGCCCTTGGGGAAGCGCGTCTTGGCCTCCTCGTCGCTGACGGCCGTCGTGATGATGACATCCTGGCCCTGCTTCCAATCCGCGGGCGTCGCGACCTTGTGCTTGTCGCTGAGCTGCATGGAATCGATGACGCGCAGGATCTCGCTGAAATTGCGGCCGGTCGCCATCGGATAAACCAGGATCAGCCGAACTTTCTTGTCCGGCGCGATGATGAAGACATTGCGCACGGTCAGATTG
Organism: Allostellaceae bacterium; assembly: GCA_035938015.1. Classification (GTDB taxonomy): domain Bacteria; phylum Pseudomonadota; class Alphaproteobacteria; order ATCC43930; family CGMCC-115725; genus DASZHJ01. The sequence continues at coordinate 7,206 of DASZHJ010000093.1, read as the reverse complement.
TCGGCGGGCGTGCGCTTGCTGGGATCGCCCGATACCGCCGCCGGAAGCATGTCATAGAGCTTGGAGACCTTGTAATCGGCGTCCGCAAGGATGGGATAATTCGGTGCCGTGCCCTGGGTCTCCTTGATGTCGTTCGCCCAACGCTTGTGATCGCCGACGGGGTCGACAGAGAGTCCGATCACCTTGACGTTGCGCTTGTCGAACTCGCCCTTGAGCTTGGCGACGGTGCCGAGCTCCGTGGTGCAGACCGGCGTGAAGTCCTTGGGATGCGAGAACAGGACGACCCAGCTGTTGCCCGCCCATTGATGGAGACTGATCGGGCCCTCGGTCGATTCCTGCGTGAAGTCGGGTGCGATTTCACCAAGCCTGAGTGACATTTCTTCTCCTCCTCCTATTCGATCTCTATGAGTGTTTCGCTGCCTCAAGATGCGGCAGCGAGATTCGGCCTTCCCGTTTGCCGTATGACGGCTGCCGCGGCCTCGGACTCGCTCGGCAATTGCCCGTGACGGTCGACCCAGGCTTCGGTCCACGCACTAACCATCGATGGATCCGCGCCGGCTTCCCGCCATTGCCCCCGCAGCGCCGCGAGGTCCTTGAGCCGTGCCTGCCATTCTGACCCAAAAACCTCGCCAAGGAAACGGGCGAGCCGGCGGGCCAAGGCGGGGCTGCGGCCGCCGGTCGAGACCGTGACCAAAAGCTCGCCCCGGCGCACCACGGCGGGCGAGTGAAAATCCGAGAGCGCCGGCCGGTCCTCGACGTTGACGAGGGTGCGGGCGGCGCGCGCGACCGCGACCAGATCGGAGAGCGCGCTCGCCTCGACGCCGTCGGCGATCAACAACAATCTCGCCGAAGCGATCTCGGTGGACGTCGGCCACCGGCGCACCAGCCGCGAGCGCGCGGCGCTCGCGAGCGCCTCGCAGGGGCCCGGCGCGTAGACCGTGACGGATCCGGCGCCGTCGTCGTCGAGCAGCGCCAGACGGCGCGCGGCCTGCGATCCGTTGCCGGCGAGGATCACGGGCAGACTCGAGAGATCGAGCACGATGGGAAACATCAGGAAACCTCCTGTAGAGCGGTGCCGAGCGCATCGATGAGTCGAGCCTTGCCGGCGCGCTGGCAGAAATCGCCGAAGCCTTCCCCGGGCAAACGCTCGCGGGCAAACAGCCCGAAGAGCGGCTCCAGGGTGGCGGCCACTTCCGATTCCGCGACCCGATCGAGCAGCCGGAAATTGAGCCGCGTGCCCTCGAAATCGCCGCCCACGTAGAGCGCGTAGTAGCCGGGCATGCGGCCGACGATGCCGATGTCGCCGGCGTAGGGACGCGCGCAGCCGTTGGGGCAGCCGGTGATGCGGACTGCTAGCCGCTCGTGCTCGAGGCCGTGCCGCGCCAGCGCCGCCTCGATGCCGCCGATCAGGGGATCGTGCACCCGCTCCGCCTCCGTGAGCGCGAGACCGCAGGTCGGAAGCGCGGGGCAGGCAAGCGACCAGCGCCGCACCGGCGTCACGTCCTGGACCAGCGCAATGCCACCCGAGCGCAACAGCGCCTCGATCGCCGGACGATCTTGCGGCGCCACGTTGCTGAGGATGAGGTCCTGGCTCGGGCTGATGATGGGGTCGGCGCCAAACCGCGCGATCGCTTGGCGCAGCGCCTGCCGGGCCTCGCCGGCGAGCCGGCCGCTCGGCACGGGCACGCCCAGATAGAGCCGACCGTCGCCCTGCTCGTGCCAGCCGAGATGGTCCAGAACCTGGAACCGCGGCATCGGGCGCGGAACTTCCAGCGGCTTGCCCAGGTACTCCTCCAGCCGTGCCTTGGCCCAGGCCTCGCCATGCTCGGCGATCACGTACTTGAGCCGCGCGTGCCGGCGGTCGGCACGGTCGCCGTGGTCGCGGTGGAGGCGCACCACTGCTTCGGCCGCGGGCAGCAAGTCCTCGGGTGCCACGAAGGCGACCGGCGAGGCGAGGCGCGGAAAGGTTCGCGGGTTGTTGTGGGTCATGCCGAGCCCGCCGCCGAGCGCGAGGTTGTAGCCCGCGAGCACGTCTCCCTCGAAGAGCGCGACGATGCCGAGGTCGTTGGTGAGCACGTCGATCGAATTGTCCTCGGGGGTGGCGAGGCCGATCTTGAATTTTCGCGGCAGATAGGTGCGCCCGTAGAGCGTCTCCTCGGCTTCGCCCGCGACCGGCTCGCCGTCGAGCCAGATCTCGTGATAGGCGTGGCTTTGAGGCAGCAGGTGCGCGGAGAGCCGGCGCGCGTCCGCATCGAGTCGCGCGTGGACGGCGTCCCGGATCGGCGCGGGAACCGTGGTGACGGTGCGCACGACATCGCCGCAGGCGGCGAGCGTGGTGAGCAGCGCGCGGTTGATGCCGGCGATCGCCGCGTGGCTGTCGCGCTTCAAGACGCCGTGAAACTGGATGCTCTGCCGCGTGGTGAGCCGCAGCGTGCCGTTGCCATGGCGGTCGGCGAGCTCGTCGAGCGCCAGGTACTGCGCCGCCGTGAGCCGGCCGCCAGGAATGCGCACGCGCACCATGAGCTGGGCCTGCTTGCCAAGGCCCTTCTGCTTCAGCTCCGTGGCGCTGTCGCGGTCATAGCCCTGGTAGATGCCGTGGAACTTGAGCAGCGTCGCCGACGCCCCACTGAAGGTCGGGGCGTTGTTGTGGACCTCTTCGGCGAGGGTGCCGCGCAGGCCATGGCTTGCCAGCTTGACCTGCTCGACCTTGGAGGGACCGGAGTCTCGTGCCATTGCCAACTCCTGCTTCGCGGTCGTCATGAAGGCGATGATGAAATGTGAATAGATAATATTTCACACCGATAATATCGTCAAACTGCCTATATAACAGTTTAAATATGCTAAATAATCGGGATGCGTTTACCGTGCCGCACGCGTGGGAATCGGCTAAGAGAGGCGCGGTTCGCAGGCAGACGGAGCAAAACGGCAGTGGCGTGGGACCCCGCAACCTATCTGAGGTTCTCCGACGAGCGGCTGAGACCGGGCTTCGACCTGCTGGCGCGGGTCGGCGACTTGCCGCCCGGTCCTCTGGCCGAGCTCGGCTGCGGAACGGGCGTGCACGCGCGCGCCATCGCCGAGCGGTGGCCCGACCGCCGCTTCACCGCGATCGATTCCTCTCCGGAAATGCTGAGCCAGGCCTCGGCCGAGCCTTCATCGATCCGCTGGGAGCAAGCGGACCTGCAGAGTTGGACGCCGCCGGAGCGGTTGGCGCTCGTCTTCTCCAACGCCGTCCTGCAATGGGTCGACCGGCACGAGACTCTGTTCCCGCGCATGATGGGCATGCTGAAGCCCGGCGGCGTCCTCGCGGTGCAGATGCCGCGCAATTTCGATGCGCCCTCCCACGTCCTCATGCGCGAGGCGGCGCGGGCGGGGCCTTGGGCCGCGACCTTGACGCCGCTGCTGCGGCCCGATCCCGTGGGCGCGCCCGAGATCTACTACGACCTGCTGGCGCCGCTGGCGCAGGGCGGGCTCGATATCTGGGAGACCGAGTACCTGCACGTGCTCGGCGGCGAGGATGCGGTGCTCACCTGGATGCGCGGCACGGCGCTGCGCCCGCTTCTGACGGAGCTCGCGGGATCCGAGCGCGGGGCCTTCGAGCGGGCTTGCGCCGAGCGGTTGCGCCGCGCTTATCCGCGCCGCGCCGACGGTCACACTTTGCTGCCATTTCGCCGTATCTTCATCGTCGCCCGCGCAAGAGGTACCTGAGGAGAGGCACCCATGGCCTATTGGCTGCTGAAGACCGAGCCGTCCGCTTATTCCTGGGACCAACTGGTCAAGGACAAGCGCACAAACTGGACCGGCGTGCGCAATTTCCAGGCCGCCGCGAACCTCAAGGCGATGAAGAAAGGCGACCGCGCCTTCTTCTATCACTCGGGCGAGGGCAAGGAGATCGTCGGCGTGGCCGAGATCGTGAAAGAGGCCTATCCCGATACGACCGACAAGAGCGGCCGCTTCGTCATGGTCGACCTGGTCCCGGTCGAGCCCGTGAAGACGCCGGTGAGCCTCGCCACCGTCAAGGCGACGCCGGCGCTCAAGAACATGTCGCTGGTGCGGCTGTCGCGGCTCTCGGTCTCGCCGGTGAGCGCGGACGAGTGGCGCATCATCGCCAAGATGGCGGGCGTCAAGGCTTGAGCTCCACGCCGCTCTGCCGCCTCGACGAGATCGCCGAGCCCGGCAGCCGGGGTTTCCGCATCGGCGGTGGCGGCGGCGAGACGCGCGCGATATTCGTGGTGCGGCAGGATGGGCGTGTGGTCGCTTACGAGAATTCCTGTCCGCATCTGGGCTCGCCGCTCGACTGGGTCCCCGACCGGTTCCTCGATCTCGAGAAGCGGTACATTCTCTGCGCCACTCACGGCGCGCTGTTCCGGATCGAGGACGGGCTCTGTCTCGCGGGTCCCTGCGCTCGCAAGAGCCTCAAGCCCGTACCGATCAAGATCAAGGCCGGCTCTATCTATCTCGGGCCCGACGGCACGGCCTCGGCCGCCTGAACCGGCCGCACTGAAGCGCGATTGGCCAGGATCGCCCGGGCGCGCTCCTCGTTCCCGGAGATCTCGCGCACCAGCTTCGCGAGCACGGCCTTGCTGAAGGTGGAATAGTCTTTCACCACCTCCATGAAGGCGCCGGCGCCGCCGATCACGTGATCCTCGTAGTAGCCATCCAGGGACTCATAATCGCTGAGGATCGGCAGACCGTTGATGACGATGCCCCGCGCCAGCGCTTGATCGCGCGCGTCGTTGATCGGCCGGCCCTGGTTGTTCACGCCGTCGCCGGAGACATCGATGATGTTGCGTCCGGCGGCGACGCCGCTCTCTTTGAAGAGCGGCGTCGCGAAATCGAGGGCGGCGCTGATCGAGGTCCAGTCAGAATAGACCCGCGGCGCCTCGGCCATCAAGCTCGCGAAGGTCGCGGCGGAGAGCTCGTCGGAAATGACCGTCCATTCGACCACCTGGCGCTGATGGCTGGCGCCCGACCACTCGACCATGGTGACGGCGATCGCCTTGTGCGGGCCCGAGGTGATGGACTGCAGCACCTCTGGACTATTGAAGGCGGCCTCATAGCCGCGCCGCTGCAGCTCCCAGCGCTCGGCATTGACGCTGCCGGAGACATCGATCGCGAGCACGAGCGCGAGATCGACCTCGCGGCTCCAGGCGGCCGGCCCCGCCAGGACCAACGCGATGGCGAGCGCGATGAGCGCGCGTCCAATCTTGCCCATAGGGCCGATTCTCCCGAGCGAGCGGGTCCTCACTCCATCGGCGCCAGTTTACCACCGTTCGCCGAGATGCCTTCTTCGAGCGTGCCACGGCGTCATCCGCGGGATCCAGCGCGGCACATGGGCTCGGAAAGCCCTATACGAGTCCCCGAATGTCCGCTCGAGCGTGGGCTCCTCATAGGCCACCACGAAAACGTGGCAGACCAGCCAAAACAGGGCGCCATAGACGATGAGGCGGCGTTCGCCCAACAACACGCCCTGACCCAGAATGACCGAGACCACCGCCATGTACATGGGGTTGCGCACGTAACGATAGAGGCCGGTCACGACGAGATTCCGGGTGGGCGCGATCGGCGCCGGGGTGCCCAGTCCCTGGAGCGCAAAACGGGCAAACGAATCCACCAGCCCCGGCAGGCCCGCGAGGATCAAAATCAACCCCAGGGCGCGGGTCAGACCCTCACCGAAAAACGGCGAGCGAAACTCCCAATTCGTGATCCACCAGGGGACGACGCCCGCGAGCAGGCACGGTGCGACCACAAAGAAAAGCGCCGAGCCCAGAACGGCGCGCGTTCGTGGCACGCCCGTGGTCACATCACGCGGAAATTCTTGAACTGCCAGGGGTCGCTGGCGTCGACATCCTCGGGGAACAGCCGGCCGCGATCGTGGAGCGGCGTCCAGTCGCTGTAGGCGCCCACCAGCTTGCCCAGATAAGGGCGGCAGATCTCCAGGACGCGGTCGAAGTCCATCTCATCGGGCTCGGTTATGCCGCGGTCGGGATGCTCGATCGCCCAGATCATGCCGGCGAGCACCGGCGCGGTCACCTGCAGGCCGGTCGCGTTGTGATAGGGCACCAGCGCGCGCGCCTCGTCGATCGAGAGCACCGAGCCATACCAGTAGGCGCCCTTGGCATGGCCCATCAGCAGCACGCCGAGCTCGTCGATCCCCTCGATGATCTCCTCCATTAGGATCCGCTTCTCGTTCTGCAGGTGCCAGTTCTTGCCGGCGAGCTCGTGGATCGACAGCACGGCGTCGTCGCAGGGGTGATAGGCGTAATGCACGGTCGGACGGTAGGCGACCCGCTCGCGCTCGCGCACGGTGAAGTAATCCGAGATCGAGATCGATTCGCCGTGCGTGATGAGGAAGCCGTGATAGGGGCCCTCGAGCGGCGTCCAGCTGCGCATCCGCGTGCTGGCGCCGGGCCGGTTCAGGTAGATCGCGCAATCGGAGCCGAAATCGTGCCGCTTGCCGTCGGCCGGAAAATGCCGCTCGTGGCTGCCCCAGCCCAGCTCCGCCGGCTGCGAGCCCTCGCTGTAGAAGCCGTCGACCGACCAGGTGTTGACGAATTCGCCAGGGCGTTTCGGCCGGCTCGCGACCTGCGTGTCGCGCTCGGCGATGTGGATCACCTTGACGCCGAGCTGCTGGCCGAGCGCGCCCCAATCGGCCCGCGTCTTCGGCGCCGCGACCTTGAGGCCGGTCGCGTCCGCGACGTCGAGCACCGCCTGCTTCACGAAATGCGAAACCAGCCCGGGGTTGGCGCCATGGGTCAGGATGGCGGTCGGGCCCTTGCCGCCGGTCTTCCGGCGCACGTTCAGAGCGGATTCGCGCAGCGCGTAGTTCGAGCGCTGCGAGGGCGAGAGGGAGGTGTCGGTATAGCCGCCGGGCCACGGCTCGATGCAGGTGTCAAGATAGAGCGCGCCCTTGCGATGGCAGAACTCGATGAGCGCGATGCTGGAGACGTCGACCGAGAGGTTGAGCAGGAAGTCGCCGGCGCCCAGCATCGGTTCCAGCACACGCGAGTAGTTCTCGCGGGTCAGCGGATTGATGATGAAGGCGATGCCGAGGTCCTCGGCCTCCTTCCGTCCGCGCTCCTCGGCGGTGACGATGGTGATCCGCTTCGGGTCCATGTCCACGTGCCGCAGGATGAGCGGCAGCGTGCCCTGGCCGATGCTGCCGAACCCCAAGATGACCACCCGGCCCCCATAGCGGATGTGTTTTTT
>DASZHJ010000092.1:0-6868 GCA_035938015.1 Allostellaceae bacterium | reverse complement strand
GATCGTCATAATGAGAGGCGGCTTCCGGCTCCTGCGAACGACGCGCCCGACTCATCAGGCGCTGTAGCAAACCACGCCGCGGCGCCTCCTCCGGCCCCTCTCGTCCGCTTGCAACGCGCGGCGCTGGCGGAGGGCTGACGTGAGCCGGCCCGACCTTAGCGCGGTACTCGCGCTGCGCGACCGGCGGAAAGTCGTCGACGTCGGGCATGCGGCGCGCTGAGCGGCGGATGTCCGTCGGCGGCGCCGGGGTGAATTGCTCGGCCCGGCTCTGGGCTGCATCGCCCTCGTGTGCGGTTGAGCGCGTAGCCGGCTGCGGCCACGCCGACGGCGAGAAGCCTTCCTCGATGACCACATTGCCCGGTGCGCGCCAAGTTTCCCGATGCGGCTCGCGTTGCATCTGCTGTTTGGCGCCGTTGGATGCCGGCACCGCGGGCGGCGTTTGCCGGCTCGCCTCGTGCCCGATCGCCTCCGTCAGGCGCCGCTTAATGTCGTCCTCGTCGCCGGAACGCGCATACGCCGGCGCGGACCGCTCTACGGGCGGCTGCGGCTGCGGGATGCGCCCGCGCATATCGGCTGGACTGCGCGGCGTCTGCACCGCCGGTCCCTCGATGCGGGCCATCCCCGACGCGACGATAGAGACACGCACGCGGTCGCCCAGCGTCTCGTCGAAGGTGGCGCCGACGATGATGTTAGCTTCGGGATCGACCTCCTGGCGTACCCGGCTCGCCGCCTCGTCCACCTCATAGAGCGTCAGATTGCGCCCGCCGGTGATGGACAGCAGCAGTCCGCGCGCACCGCGTAGCGAGACGTCGTCCAGAAGTGGATTGGCAATGGCCTCCTCGGCGGCGATCGTCGCCCTCTGGTCGCCGGAAGCCTCGCCCGTGCCCATGACAGCCGAGCCCATGCCGCTCATGACCGTGCGCACGTCCGCGAAATCGAGGTTGATGAGGCCTTCCTTGATGATGAGGTCGACGATGCAGGCGACGCCCGAATAGAGCACCTGGTCAGCCAAAACGAAGGCTTCCGCGAAGGTCGTCTTCTCGTTGGCTATGCGGAACAGGTTCTGGTTGGGAATGACGATCAGCGTATCGACGTGCTTGCGCACTTCTGCGATCCCGACCTCGGCGATACGCATGCGGCGCGCGCCCTCGAAGTGGAACGGCTTCGTCACGATGCCGACCGTGAGGATACCGAGCTCCTTGGCCACGCGCGCGATGACGCCCGCAGCACCCGTGCCGGTGCCGCCACCCATGCCGGCGGCGATGAAGACCATGTGCGAACCGGCGATCTGCGTGCGAATGTCGTCGATCGCCTCCTCAGCCGCAGCCTCGCCGATCTCGGGGCGCGAGCCCGCGCCGAGCCCTTCAGTCAGGTTGACGCCGAGTTGCAGACGGTGCTCCGCACTCGAAGTGGCAAGCGCCTGCGCGTCCGTGTTGGCGACGACGAAATCGACGCCTTCCAGCCCCGCGGCGATCATGTTGTTGATGGCGTTGCACCCAGCGCCGCCGACACCGAGGACGGTGATCCGCGGCTTCAGATCCATGAGCTTAGGGAGCTGCAGCTTGATGCTCATCGTGCCCGCGCGCTCCCATTAGCCGCTCGACCGAGAACTTCAGGCATTCGCCTCTCCCGCTCCTGGCGCCGGGCGGATGCGCCTTCGTATTCTTGAGGCCCGATCAACCGAAACCGGCCTTGAGCCATTGCCCGACGCGACCGAAATAACCCGCGCCCTCGGCGCCCCCGTACGCTCCAGTCTGCTCGCCCCCGGCCGCAGCCACGGCAAGAAGACCCGCTACTGTCGAGAACGCCGGACTGGTCACGCCCTGCGGCAACCCGCCAACCTGGTGGGGCCTGGCGACCCGAACGGGCCGGCCAAGCGTGTTGGCGGCAAACTCCCCGAGCCCAACGAGCCCGCTCGAACCACCAGTGAGCACCACGCGCTCCCCGGCGTAGGCACTGACGCCCGCCTGCTCCATCCGCTCGCGCACTAGACCGAGGATGTCGGCAACTCGCGGGCGGATGATGCCCGAAAGCTGCGCCTTCGTCGCACGGCCTCGGGCGCCTTCCTCCTCGCCCGTGAGCGCAAAGGAAAACACCTCGTGCTCGTCCGATTGAGCGGGGATCATTGTGCCATACAACGTCTTGATTCGCTCGGCCTCTGCAAGTGGCATCTGCAATGCGTGCGCGATGTCGTGGGTGATGTGGTGGCCGCCCATGGGGACCGTCGCCGCGTGGATGAAATGGCCCTCGGCAAACGCCGCGACGCCGGCCGTGCCCCCGCCGATATCGATGCAGGTAACCCCGAGCCGCCGCTCCTCCTCGCTGGTGGCGGCAATGGCGCTAGCGTAGGGCGCGGCGACGAGCGCGCGCACCGACAGATAGCAGCGGTCGACGACGAGCAGGAGGTTGCGAACCGGGCCCTCATCGGCGGCGACCGTGTGCAGGTCGGCTGCGAGACGCTCGGCCGCCATGCCGCGCGGATCGTCGCTGCCGGAGACGCCGTCGAGACGGAAGCCGATGCGGTTGAGATGTATCAGCGTCCGGCCGTCGCGTTCGGCATAGGAGCGTGCAGCCGCCATCAGCCGGTCTATGTCCTCAGCCCGCACGACGCCACCCTCGATGTCTGCGGTGGCCGTGAAATTCGACGACTGCAGCCGTCCGCAAGACACCGATACGAACACCTCCTCGAGCGTCACGTGCGCCATGCGCTCGGCCTGGGCGATGGTCGCGCGGATGGCGGCCTCCGACTCGGCGAGATCGGTGATGACGCCGCCCTTCAAACCCTTCGAGCGCATGTGCCCGACGCCCAGCACCTTGGCGCGGGGGCCCGACCGCTCCCCCTCGGCGGGCTCCAGCGCAGCGATGAGGCAGGCGATCTTGCTCGTGCCGATATCGAGCAGGCCGACGATGGCGGCGTTCCTGCCTTCGGGTCGTTCGCGGCTCAGCATCGTCAATTTCTGGACCCCTAGCTTTGCGTGTTGGATGCGGTCTGCGCGCTGGCCTCGGGGCCCGCGGCGCGCACAGTGATGCGGCCGCGTGTGCGCAGGTCGATGATCAGATCGTGGCCGTCGAGCAGCTTGCCGAGGTCCTCCGACGACGATAGCCCGGCGAACGCGACCGCCTCGCGGTCGACGCCGAGCTCCACCCTGACCCCATTCTTGAAGCGCAGCGACCAGCGCCGGCCGCCGACGCGCTCGGCAACCTCGAAGCGCTCGGCGATGGCGGGATAGCGGGCGAGCAACTCGAGCAGCGCCTGGGCATGCTCGGGCGCGCCTTCGCCGGCAATACGCGGCAGCTTCACGCGCGTGCCGGGCTTCAAGGCGGAGAGTACGCGGCCCGATGAATCGATGAGGATCTCGCGCCCCTCGTGCAGCCAAAGGGCTGTCGGCTTGCGCTCGGTGACTCGGACTTCCAGCGCGCCCGGGATCTCGCGCGTGATGCTCGCCGTCTCGATCCACGGCAGCGCCTCGATGCGCCCGCGCGCGGCGTTGCTGTGGAAGGTCAGGAGCGAGCGCGCGTTGGCGAGATCGAGCGCGTCGAAGATATCGGAATCGGGGGTGAAGCGCTGGCCGCTCAAGGCGACCTGGTCGATGCGCAGGCCGGTCCAGAACAGCACCTGGTCGGCCTCGGGCAGCAGCGACATGGCTTCCCGCGTCTGGCGCCCGGCATCGGTAAGCAGCGAGAAGGCGAGCGCACCGGAAAGCGCAGCAAATACCGCTAGACCAAGCTTGCGGCCAAGCGCGCGCCGGCGCATCAGACGGCGGGCCAGCGGCGACGGCGGGAGGGGGCCCAGGGAAGCTGCGGCACGAGCGGAGGGGTGGCTTTGAAGATCGTTGGGTGGGGCCGTAGAGGGATTGGGCGCTGGTGCGTGTTGCACCCGCCACGAGGATTCAGCAACGCCCCCTACCTGTTGCAACTCGCATCCTCGACCAAAAAGCGCACGAGCTCGCCGAACGACCAGCCCGCATGTTGTGCCAGCTCAGGTACCAAAGAAGTTTCCGTCATCCCCGGCTGGGTATTCACTTCAAGGCAGATCAACTCGCCCGCCCCATCGGCCCTGTCGTCGTAGCGAAAGTCCGCCCGCGCCGCGCCACGACAGCCAAGCGCCCGGCAGGCGGCCAACGTGTATTTCCGGACCAATTGGTAAACATCGGGTGAAATTCCGGCCGGAAGCACATGCTTGGAGCCTCCGGCGGCGTATTTGGCCTCGTAGTCGTAGAAGGCGAGACCCTTGAGCGGCACGATCTCGATCACATCGCTGACGAAGTCGCCGATGATGGCGCAGGTGAGTTCGCGGCCTGGGATGTAGCGCTCGACCATGACGATGTCGTCGGGGGTGCCACCCTGGCCGATCAGCTCCGGCGGGCGATTGGCGCCCTGCAGGACGATCACCACGCCCACGCTCGACCCCTCCGCCACCGGCTTCACAACGTACGGCGGCTCCAGCACGTGGCGCTCGAGCGCCTGGCGGCGCGTCACCACCTCGGCGTCGGCGACGGGCACGCCGGCCGGACCCATGACGTCCTTCGCCCGCTCCTTGTGCATGGCGAGTGCGGACGAGAGCACGCCCGAGTGCGTGTAGGGGATGCCGGCGCATTCGAGCACGCCCTGGATACAGCCGTCCTCGCCAAAGCGGCCGTGCAGCGCGTTGAAGCACACGTCAGGCTTAATTTCGGCGAGCTTCGCGGCTACGTCGCGGCCAACGTCGAGTGGGGTGACGCGATAGCCCTCGCTGGCGAGCGCGGCAGCAACGGCGGCGCCCGACCGCAGGCTCACCTCGCGCTCGGCGGAAAGGCCGCCCATCAGCACGGCCACATGCTCGCGCGTGCGCTCGGGCGCTTTCCCGATACCCACCTGACCGATCATGAGAACGCCGCCTCCGCGAGGGCTTCGCCCGTAGCGCATCCGGGCAGCGGCAGCCCTAAGCGGATGATTTCCCACTGCAGCATGGTGCCCGAGCGCGCCTTCACCCGCGCGCGCACGGTCTCGCCCAGGCGCTCGATGTCTTCGCCCGTGGCGCCGCGCTCGTTGATGAGGAAGTTGCAGTGCATGTCCGAGACCTTGGCTCCGCCGATACGCAGGCCGCGGCAGCCGGCCTCGTCGATCAGCTTCCAGGCGCTATTTCCCCGCGGGTTCTTGAAGGTCGAGCCGCCGGTGCGCTCGCGGATCGGCTGGTTCTTCTCGCGATAGTCGGCGACCTCGTCCATCTCGCGCAGGATCGCGGCGGGCTCGCCGGGCGTCCCTTGGTAGAGCGCCTCGGTGAGGATGAAATCATCGGGCACATCCGAGTGGCGGTAGGTAAAGCCCATGTCGGCGAGCGAGAGCTCGCACACGTTGCCCTTCCGGTCGACGGCGCGGGCACCGATGAGAACATCCTTCGTCTCGCGGCCGTGCGCACCGGCATTCATGCGCAGCGCGCCGCCGACAGAGCCGGGGATGCCGCGATAGAACGCTAGTCCAGCGATACCCGCATCGGCTGCGGCGCGCGCGACCTTCACGTCGGGGACAGCGGTGCCGGCGCGGACGCAACTGTCGGGCTCGGCGGCGACGTTGCCGAAGCCGCGGCCCAAGCGGATCACGATGCCAGGGACGCCGCCGTCACGCACCAGCAGGTTGGAGCCGAGCCCGACGACGGTCACCGGCAGATCAACCGGCGCGCGCTTGAGGAAGTAGGCGAGGTCAGCCTCATCGGCGGGAGTGAACAGCACCTGCGCGGGGCCGCCGACGCGAAACCAGGTGATGTCCGCCAACGGAACGTTGGCGGCAAGCCGGCCCTTCAAGCCGGGCAGCTTCGCCTTGAGGTCGGCAGTGAGGTCAGGAAACGTCAACGGGCGCCTCCCCGGCGCATTCAGAACGCGCTAGTGCGCGCCGCCGGCGCGTCTCGGCTCCTGGTCATTGTTGCCGAGCCAATCGGGAAGCGCATGCGCCCACTCGGTCGAAGTGCCGGCGCCGAGACACACGACCGTATCGCCTGGCCGCAGCGTGCGGCGCAGGAGGGGAACGAGGTCGCGTGGGCTTTCGATGGAGGCGACCGCGGGATGCCCCGCGGTGCGGATGCCTTCGGCGATGTAGTGGTGGTCGATGCCGTCGATGGGCGGCTCGCCGGCTGAGTAGAGCGGCGCCACGATGACGCTGTCGGCGTCGCGGAAGCAGGCACAGAACTCGCCGAAGAGATCATGCACGCGCGTGTAGCGGTGAGGCTCAAACACGGCGATGAGCCGTCCGCGTACACCCGGGCGCGCGGCCGCGAGCACGGCCGCGATCTCCGCCGGGTGATGGCCATAGTCGTCGTAGATCGCCGCGTCGTTCCAGGTACCGGTGAGCTCGAAGCGGCGCTTGACACCGGTGAACGTAGCGAGCGCCGCGCGGATCGCCTCGTCCGAGAGGCCAGCCTCGCTGCAGGCGGCAATGGCGGCGAGCGTGTTCAAGGCGTTGTGCTGGCCGAGGATGGGCACCGTCAAGCCGCGGATCGCGCGCGCGCCACCGCGCACGCGGGCGCCAAGCTCGGCGTCGATCACGATGGAGCCGCGCTCGTAGCGTAGCCCGCGCAACTGGAGATCGGCCCCGCGCGTGGTGCCGTAGGTCAGCAGCCGGCGGCCGTCGCGGCGCAATTCCAGCCGCTCGATCATGTCGCGCGCGACCGGATGGTCGATGCAGGTGACGGCGAGGCCGTAGAAGGGAATGTTGCGGAAGAAGGTCTCGAACTCCCGGTGCATGTTCTCGACCGAGCCGAAGTGGTCGAGGTGCTCGGGATCGATGTTGGTCACGATGCCGATCTCGGTCGGCAGGCGCACGAACGTGCCATCGCTCTCGTCTGCCTCGACGATCATCCACTGGCCCTTGCCGAGGCGCGCGTTCGATCCCCATT
>DASZHJ010000091.1:0-3740 GCA_035938015.1 Allostellaceae bacterium | reverse complement strand
CCTCGGCGATCCGCACGTCGGTGCCGAGCACGCTGCTGGTGGCGATGTAGACCAGGCCCCGATTCGCCCGGTCGACGATCGACTGTGCCGTTGCCGGGCTGCCCGCGCCGGCAATCAGCACAAAAGCCGCGAAGGCGCCCGCGAGGAGGCGCCGGTTTCCGCAAATCCGCGATTGCATTCTGGTCACCGCTCCTGGACGGCTGGCTTCGTTCTCTACCCTGTGCCCTCAGCTTACTCCGTCCCCAAGCTTTTTCCGCGGGCCGTGATTTCTCTCGTGCCGTCAAGGGCGTCGGCGGACCCAACGCCGCGCCCTCTGGCCGCGCCCGGCGCGACTCGTCAACCCGGCGTCCGCGCGAGCAGCCGCTTCAGACGGATCTCCGCCTGCAGGTCGCCCGCCGCGATCGCCTTGCGATACCACTCCGCCGCCATCTGCGCATCGCCCCGCGCCCCGCGCACCCGCAACAGCTCGAGGACGGCGGGGTCGTAGGTCTGACCCACGGCCGTGGCTGCCGAAGCGCTCCCCTGCTCGGCCGCGCGCTGATAGAAGAGCCGCGCTGCCGCGACGTCGCCCGTGGCCAACAGATCGTCGCCGCGGGCCAGCAGCGCAGCGGCTTGCTGAGCATCGGCCGGCGGATTCGGGCTAGTCGCCGGTGTCGAGGCCACGACCGGAGCGGGCTCGATGGGGGCCCCTGCGATCGACACGGCGACAGCCGGAGCCGGCGGCGGTTCGCTCACAACAGGCGCCGGGGCGGAAACGGGGGGCGCTGGCGCCGGCGCCGGGGCGAGAGCCGCCGGCGGCGGCGCAGGTGCGGGTGTGGGATCGGCCGGCGCCAGAGCGACCAACGCAGGAGCTGGTGCAGGCGGTGCGGCGATGGTCCCGGCCGGAGGCTGTGACGGAAGCACGATCACCGGTGCCACGGGGGCGGATGCAAGCGCGATCGGGGCCGGTTCCGGCCGCGCTGCGGGCAATTCCGCGCGATGCCAGACCGAGAGCACGAACAGGCTCGTGGAGACCACGAGTGCGAGACAGCCGAACCCGATGACGAAGTTGACCGGGAGCGGCTTGGAGTTGTGTACATGCGGGGCGGGAGCAATGGGCGCGGGCGGCACAGGCTCGACCCGGGCGGCGGGCTCGACGGTCGGCTCCGACTGCTGATCGTGATCGAAGGACCAATAGGACGGGCGGAAGCTCGAGGCGGTGGCGGCACCCTTGCTGTAAAGCACGCTCGGCGCGGCTGCCGGTTCGCTGGCGCGGTCCTCGCTGAGGCGTCGATCGGCGATCTGGATCACCGAGGCGTGCTCGGGCTCGGCAGGTAGGGCAGAAGCGCCGCCCTTCGCCGCCAAGAGATCGGACAGCAGCTTTGCCCGCTTATCTCCGCCCGCCATGACCCATTCTCGGCTGATCGATAGAATTCATCCGGGTCAGACGATGCCGTCAGAATGCTTAATACTTTGTTAACACGAGAGGAATTGCCGCGTAATACCGCCGGATAGAGCCCGGTTTTATTTGGCGAGTTTAAGAAAATCTCGCGCGTATTTTATAGATGAATCCCGCAGCGTAACGGACCTGAAGCCGAAAGCTTACCCCGCCTCCGCCTCGGCGGTGCGCTGGGCGCGTTTGCGCGCGTTGGGATCGAGCAGGCGCTTCCTGAGCCGCACCGACTTGGGCGTCACCTCCACGAGCTCGTCGTCGGCGATATAGGCGATCGCTTGCTCGAGCGTCATCTGGATCGGCGGCGTCAGGCGCACCGCCTCGTCCTTGGCGGTGGTGCGGATGTTGGTGAGCTGTTTGCCTTTGATCGGGTTCACCTCGAGGTCGTTGTCGCGGGTGTGTTGGCCCACGATCATGCCTTCGTAGACCTGGGTTCCCGGGGTCACGAACATCGGACCGCGGTCCTCCAGATTCCAGAGCGCGTAGGCAACCGCAGCGCCGTCGGCGGTCGATATCAAGACACCGGTGCGGCGGCCCTCGACCGGTCCCTTGTAGGGTGCGTAGCCGTGGAAGAGCCGGCTCATGATGCCGGTGCCCCGGGTGTCCGTGAGAAACTCGCCCTGATACCCGATCAGGCCGCGGGTCGGCGCCAGGAACGAAAGGCGCTGCTTGCCGCCGCCCGAGGGGCGCATCTCCCGAAGCTCGCCCTTCCGGCGCGAGATCTTGTCGACCACGATGCCGGAGAATTCCTCGTCGACATCGATGACCACTTCCTCGATGGGCTCGAGGCGCTGGCCGGTCTCGGGATCGCTCTTGAACAGCACGCGCGGGCGCGAGATCGCGAGCTCGAAGCCTTCGCGCCGCATGGTCTCGATCAGGACACCCAGCTGCAGCTCGCCGCGGCCGGCAACCTCCACCGCGTCCTTCTCCTCGCTCTCGCGCACGCGGATCGCGACGTTGCCCTCGGACTCCCGATGGAGACGCTCGGCGATCAGGCGCGAGGTCACCTTGGTACCCTCGCGACCCGCGAGCGGGCTGTCGTTCACCGAGAAGGTCATCGCGAGGGTCGGCGGATCGATCGGATCGGCCGCGAGCGGCGCCTCCACCTCGATGGCGCAGATCGTGTCCGCGACCGTCGCCTCCGTCAGGCCCGCGATCGCCACGATGTCGCCGGCTCCGGCTTCCTCGATCGGCTGGCGCTCGAGGCCACGGAAGGCGAGCAGCTTGGTGAGTCGCCCCTCCTCGATGAGCCGTCCGTCGTGGCCAAGCGCCTTCAAGGGCATATTGACGCGCGCGGTGCCGCTCTCGATGCGACCGGTGAGCACGCGGCCCAAATAAGGATCGCGCTCCAGGATGGTGGCAAGCAACGCGAAGGGTTTTGCGGGATCAGCCTTGGGTGGCGCCACATGGCTGAGGATGAGCTCGAAGAGCGGCGTCAAATTCTCGCGCGGGCCCTCCGGCGCCTCGGCGGCCCAGCCGATCCGGCCCGACGCGTAGAGCGTCGGAAAATCCAGCTGCGCGTCGCTGGCGCCCAGGATCGCGAAGAGATCGAACACCTCGCTGTGTACCTCGTGGGGCCGCGCGTCCGGGCGGTCGGTCTTGTTGATCACCACGATCGGCTTCAAGCCGTGGGCGAGCGCCTTGGAAACCACGAACTTGGTCTGCGGCATCGGACCCTCGGCCGCGTCCACCAGCACCAGGCAGCCGTCCACCATGCTGAGGATGCGCTCGACCTCGCCGCCGAAATCCGCGTGGCCGGGCGTGTCCACGATATTGATGCGCACGTGGTGCCAGAATACCGAGGTGCATTTGGCGAGGATGGTGATGCCGCGCTCGCGCTCGAGATCATTCGAATCGAGCGCCCGCTCCGCCACCTGCTGATTCACCCGGAAGGTGCCGCTCTGCCGCAGCAGCTGATCGACCAGCGTCGTCTTGCCGTGATCGACATGGGCGATGATGGCGATGTTGCGAATATCCATGGGGCGCAAAATGGCGGCGAACGGTTAAAGGACGGCGACAGCGCGTCGAAGGCCTTGGGGTTGCGGGGTTTGCCCGGAAACCGGGCACATCCCGGCGCCGGGCGCGGGTCTTATAGCGGGGAATTCTTTCCCAGTCGATGGGGTTCGCCAGCGGCCGGCGGATGTATGTCCTTCGACTCACGACCCTGTGCGGTCGTGCTAGCGTCCCGACCATGATCCTCGACCGCGTGACCATCACCGGCGCCGACGACCGCACCGACCCGGCCGAGCTTGCCCGACTGAGCGAGCGTTATCCGTTCGTCGAATGGGGCATTCTGATCTCGGATGCA
>DASZHJ010000090.1:0-1712 GCA_035938015.1 Allostellaceae bacterium | reverse complement strand
AGGCGTTGCTGTGGCCCTCCGAGGACGCTACGACCAGCGCGTGCGGCGGCGAGCCCAGGCTTGCATCGTAGCAGTCTATCTCGAGCCCAGCCGCGCCGCCGCCCCAGGCACCGAAATCGCCGATCACGTCCTCCTCGATGTCCGCGAACAAGAACGCCGCCCGCGGGTCTCGCGAGGCTGGTGTGCGCCGGTAATGGGTCGACGCATCGAAGCCTTGGGCGATGAAGCCGATGCCCACCAGCGCATTGGGCGGCCGGCCGATCCGGCGCCAGAGCCCGCCGTACTCGCCGGTCGCGTGATAGTACTGACCCGGCTGCTCCGCCCAGGCGCGCGTGCCATCCTCCGCGCGGCGCAGCTCGATCAACCCGGGATGCCCGGGATCGAAGCTGACGCGCCAATAGAACCCGTTGCCGCCGAGATACATGAACCGGCCCCCGGCGCCGAGATAGCCCTCGAGCGCTCGCAGCATCTCGAGGGAGAAGTACTCGGGGTGACTGGGCGTCAGTACCGCGCGATAGGGCGTCAGCAGCTCGACGCCGCGCTCCTGCAGCTCGTGCTCGGAGATCACGTCGTACGCAACTCCCTGCGCCTCCAACCAATCGATCAGGCAAAGGTCCATGGAAAAATTCCAGAACCGTCCGGTCGGCCGCATGTTGAAGAGCGGCCGTCGCGCCGAGGCGTGGCCGACGCCGAAGCCGTCCCTGTGCACGTCGTAGGTCGAGCTGCCGAACTCCGGATGCTCGGCCAGCAGGACATCGGTCATGTCGACCGTGGGCAGCGCGCCCATGGTGAGCTCGGACGGGCCCGGCGACATGCGCCGGCGATAGTTGGCGTAGGCGAGGTACGTGACAGTAGAGGCAAGAACCGCGAGCTTGGCGCGCGGCGCGCCCTTTTTCGGGCTCACGATGAAGCCGACGTAGAACGGCGGTCCCGACGCCTGCAGTTTCACCGCGTAGCAGCCGCTTCGCAGCGTCTCCGGCAGCCGGAAGCGCAGGCTCGGTCGCCAGGCGGCGTCGTAGAGATCGTCGGCGTGAAAGTGGATCGCGCCGTAATGAGCGGGATCGCTGCGCCAATCGTGGACCGAGCCGTCCCAGCGGGAGCCGGTCACGGCGCGCTTCGGCGCATTGACGGTGCGGCCGTGGAGGCCATGCGGCGAGCCGTCCTCCACGCGCGCGCTTCCGATACCGCGCGCGAAATCCCACTGCGCTGCGAGGCTTCCCGAGCGCAACATCGGCGCCTCGATCTTGCCGTTGAAATGTTGGGCCGCGCCGCCAGCACCCCGTGCTGCCGCGATGAGCAGCGGCCCGGTGGCGTGCACGCCGGTGCCGAGCTTGCCGTCGGCCTCCGCAACGCGGTCCATGTGGGGACCGGGCAGTGGAGCACTCCGAACGCTCGCCGAGCCCGTCGCGGGATCGTAGCGCGCCTCGACGCGGTACCAGGTCCTGCGTCGGAGCGGTTCCTTGGTCGAAAGGGTCTCGGCGCCGACCACGAGCGCCGCGGCCCCGGCATCGTCGAGGACGAGACGCACTGGACCCAGGGCCATCAGTGCCTGCATGCCGCGTCCGGGGAGCGTGGGCCATACCAGGATCGACACCTCGACGGCCTCGAGCGGCGGGAGGTCGTCCACGATCGCATAGGAGCCGATCGGCACTGGCTGCTCGCCGTCCTGGTGCTCGCCCGCAAGCCCAGACGGGATCGGCTCTTCCTTGAGC
>DASZHJ010000089.1:0-13157 GCA_035938015.1 Allostellaceae bacterium | reverse complement strand
ACGGCGCGCGAGACGATGTTCTCCGACGCGATCAGCTCGACCTGGTCGCGCTGTCGGCCGAGCTCTTTCCTGAGCGCGGCATTGAGCTCGGGATCGCGCTCAGCGACGGATCCCCCGAAGAAGGCATCGTCAGGACTGGCGGCGGGACGCGGATTTTGCATAGGCATGATGATCCGACGCTTGGAGATTAGGACATCTTGGCGACGCGCCGCGCGTGGCGCCCGCCTTCGAATTCGGTAGCGAGGAAGGCGCGCAGGCAATCCTTGGCGACCTCGGACCCCACGACACGAGCGCCGAGCGCCAGCACGTTGGCGTCGTTGTGCTGCCGCGCGAGGCGGGCCGTGGTGGCATCGTGGCAAACACCGGCGCGGACCCAGCGATGCCGATTGGCCGCGATCGCAATGCCGAGCCCGGTGCCGCAGACGAGGATGCCACGCTTGACTTGGCCCCGCTCGATCGCGCGGGCGAGCGCGTTCGCGAAATCCGGATAATCCACGGAATCCCGGCTGCCCGTCCCGAGGTCCAGCACCTCGAAACCGAGGGACTTGAGTTCGGGAACGAGCAGAGCTTTCAGATCGTATCCAGCGTGATCGGCAGCGATTGCGATCGTTTCGACCATGGCATCCGGGAGTGAACGGGATCAGGCTTGCGATCCTACCAAATCTCGCGGGCGGGCGCGAGCATGCCCACCATTGCTCGCGTCATAGAAGATCCGGCCGATCCCCCGACGGATCGGCACACAACGACCCCCTGACCAAGGGAGGGTGGTCCACCCTCGAGGAGCGCCAACACACGCTGAAGACGCCAAAGGACTCGTTATTAGGAGAATTTACCACTTCCATTGACAATAACGGCTTCCTGGAAGAATAATCGCACTAATCTAGGGCTAGAATTCAAGGGGCAAGGTAAATGGCTGAACAAGCTCCGGGGAAATCCGCGGAAGATCAGTTGTTGCGCATGACGACGGACGTGGTCGCCGCCTATGTCAGCAACAACACCCTGCCAACCGGACAGCTCGCGGACATCATCGCTTCCGTATACTCCTCGTTGCGAGCGCTCGATCACGGGCCGCTAGACGGCCGGGGCGAGGCGCTCAAGCCGGCGGTGCCGGTGCGAAAGTCGATCACGCCGGATTACTTGATCTGTCTCGAGGACGGCAAGAAGCTCAAGATGCTGAAGCGACACCTGCGCTCGACCTATGGCCTCACGCCCGACGCCTATCGCGCGAAGTGGGGACTGCCGGCGGATTATCCGATGGTCGCACCCAATTATGCCGAGCAGCGCTCCGCTTTCGCCAAGCAGATCGGCCTCGGTCGCACCGGAGCGCGCGCCGGACGCATCGCGAAGAAATAGCGCCGATCCGGCGCTTAGTGTGGCCCAGCGGATTAGTGGCCCGGAGTTTCAGCGCGGGACACTAGGACCCCTTCTTCTGCTCCTCGTATTTGCCGTTGTGCCAAACATAGAGGACGTAGTCGGGATTGAGGACGCCGCCTTTCTTGTCGAAGGTTATGGGGCCCACCACGGTCGCGTACTTGTGTGAGTGCAGCGCCTTGACGAGATCGGCGAGCTTCAGGGACTTCGCCTGACCCGCCGCGTCCGCGAATACTTGCACCGCGGCATAGGTGAAGAGCGTGTAGCCCGCGGGATCGTAATCCTGCTTCTTGAACTCCTCGATCACATCCTTGGCGGCGGGGAGGTCGCGCGGATCGGACCGGAACGTCATCAACACGCCTTCGCCCGCCGGTCCGCTCGCCTTCCAGAACTCGTCGGTGACCAGTGCATCCCCGGCGATGAACTGGGCCTTGAGACCCTGCTCCTGCGCCTGGCGCACCAATAGTCCCGCCTCCGCCTGGTAGCCGCCGAAATAAACGGCGGCGATGTTGCCCTGCTTGAGCTTACCGATCAGAGGGGAGAAATCCTTGTCGCCCTGCGATATCTGCTCGCTGAGCGCCTCCTTGAGGCCTTTCTTGTTCATGGCCTTTCGGGTTTCCTCGGCGAGGCCTTTGCCGTAGGGCGACTTGTCATCGACGATGGCGACCTTCTTGCCCTTGTACTTCGAGGCGAGGTAGTCGCCCGCCACCCCGCCCTGCGCGTCGGCGCGGCCGGCGATGCTGAAAATATTGGTCCAGCCCTTCGAGGCGGCATCCTCCGTGAGCTTGGGATCGCTCGAGGCCGGCGTGATCTGCAGGATGCCCGCCTGGGCATAGACAGCCGCGGCCTGGATGGACGCGCTGGAGCAGAAGTGGCCAACCACGAGCGCCGCCTTCTGCTGCACGAACTGGTTGGCCACGGTCGAGGCCTGCTGCGCATCGCAGCCATCATCGCCCATGGCGATCTTGAGCTTTTTCCCGAGCACGCCGCCCTTGGCGTTGATGTCGTCGATCGCCAATTGCGCGCCGTGCTTCATCTGCTCGCCGACAAACGCGAACTGGCCGGACATCGGGCCGGCGAGGCCGACCGAGATCGGCTCCGGCTCTTTGGGCGCGCCGGCAGCGACGCCGACCAGTGCCGCCGTCGCGACTAGATAGGCTGCTGCGAACCGCCTCATGTTATCCGCGCTCCATCACGATCGCACGCACCCTACCATGTCGCCGATCAGCGCGTCTTTCGGCGCGCGAGGACGTAATCGAGCTTCCGCACGGCGAGGCGCTTCAACGCGACTTCGCCGACCACGGGATCCCCGATGATGGAGACTTCCGTGCCCGTGGCAGGATCGACGGCGGAAACCTTCACCGCGCGCCCGACCCGCACGAACTCGAAGATCACCTCGCGCCCCTCCGCCACGCTCTGCCCCGCTTGTGTCCCGCCCCTGAAATTCGACGACGGCGAATTTTAGGGGTGAGCGGGCCACAAAGTTATTGAAACCAGTGTGATTCAGGTTCCGAAGTTCGCTAGCGAACTTCGGAACCATCACACTGGGACACCCCTCGGCCGGCTGTTAGGATAGCGGCACCAACCATCAATCCGAAGGGGAGGCTTCCATGCCGAAGAAAGCCGCCGCGCGCGAGCCCGTGAGGTCCCGAGCCAAGGGGCGACCCGTGGTTTCCCATCCCGCCGACAAGAACTTCAAGCCGGACGGGCTGCGCCCCTATTTCCTCTACCGCAATCTTGGCATCGACCGCGCAACCAAAGGGCGCTTCGGCGCGCATGTGATCCGCGCGCGGGACGCCATGCGCGGCGGCCAGGGGAAGCATACCCACGCGCTCGGCTTCCAACTCGTCTATGTGCTCAAAGGCAAAGCGCGATTCTGGTACGACGGCTTCGGAAGCGTCGACATGGTGGCCGGGAGCTCCGTCTATCAACCGCCGGGTATCCGCCACGAAATGTTGTCGTGCTCGAAGAATTGCGAGATTTTGGAGATCACCATGCCCGCGGAGTTCGCAACCCGCGCGGCATAATTTGGCGTCGCGCGGTTGCCGCGGGAAGGGTTTCGCATTAAGACCAGTCCATGAGCGGCTTGCGCGCGATCAATCCGCCGGGTTGGGCACGGCCCAAGGGCTACAGCAACGCCGTCATCGGCCGTGGCACGGTCGTGATGGTCGCGGGCCAGATCGGCTGGAACGCCGCGCAGCAATTCGAGAGCGACGACTTCATCGCTCAGCTGCGCCAAGCGCTCACCAACACAGTCGAGGTGCTGGCGGCGGCAGGTGCCAAGCCCGAGCATGTCGCGCGCATGACCTGGTACGTCACCGACAAGAAACGCTACCTCGCGCACATTGCCGAGGTCGGCGCAGCTTGGCGCGACATCATGGGCCGCATCTTTCCCGCCATGACCTTGCTCGAGGTCTCCGGCCTGGTGGAGGGCCGCGCGCTCATCGAGATCGAGAGCACGGCGATCATCCCGGACGCCGCCGCCTGATCCCAACCCTGCTACGCTT
This sequence comes from Allostellaceae bacterium, assembly GCA_035938015.1. Taxonomy (GTDB): domain Bacteria; phylum Pseudomonadota; class Alphaproteobacteria; order ATCC43930; family CGMCC-115725; genus DASZHJ01. The sequence continues at coordinate 9,279 of DASZHJ010000089.1, read as the reverse complement.
CCCGCGACAAGGATTCCCGCCATGACCCCCACCGCCGCGCGCCGCGACAAACTTCAGGCGAGCGAGAACCCGCGCTTCGACTGGCAGGATCCGCTGCTGCTGGAGCACGAGCTCAGCGAGGACGAGCGCCTGATTCGCGAGAGCGCGCGGGCCTATGCGCAGAAAAAATTGATGCCGCGCGTGCAGCGCGCGTTCCGTGACGAGCACTTCGATCGAGAGATCATGAACGAGATGGGCGCGCTGGGCTTCCTCGGCTCGACCATCGAGGGCTATGGCTGCGCCGGCGTCAACTATGTCTCTTACGGCCTGATCGCGCGGGAGATCGAGCGCGTCGACAGCGGGTATCGCTCGGCGATGTCCGTGCAGTCGAGCCTGGTGATGCATCCGATCCACGCCTTCGGCACGGAGTCACAGCGGCAGAAATATCTACCCAAGCTCGCGACCGGCGAATGGGTGGGCTGCTTCGGCCTGACCGAGCCCGACCATGGCTCCGACGCCGGCGGTATGAAGAGCCGCGCGCGCAAGGTCGACGGCGGCTACGTGCTCAAGGGCTCGAAGATGTGGATCAGCAATTCGCCGATCGCCGACGTCTTCGTGGTCTGGGCGAAGACGGACGACGGCAAGGTCCGCGGCTTCATTCTCGAGAAGGGCATGAAGGGGCTCTCGGCGCCCAAGATCGAGGGAAAGTTCTCGCTGCGCGCCTCGATCACGGGCGAGATCGTCATGGAAGACGTCCCCGTGCCCGAGGAGCAGCTGCTGCCGAACGTCAGCGGCCTCAAGGGCCCGTTCTCCTGCCTCAACAGCGCGCGCTACGGCATTTCCTGGGGGGCGCTCGGCGCCGCGGAATTCTGCTGGCACGCGGCACGCGACTACACGCTCTCGCGGAGCGCCTTCGGCAAGCCGCTCGCCGCGAACCAGCTCATCCAGAAAAAGCTCGCGGACATGCAGACCGAGATCGCGATCGGCCTCGCGGCGTGCCTGCGCCTCGGCCGCCTCAAGGACGAGGGCAAGGCGTCCGCCGAGGCGGTCTCCATGCTGAAGCGCAACTCCTGCGGCAAGGCGCTCGACATCGCGCGGGTTGCGCGCGACATGCACGGCGGTAACGGCGTCTCCGACGAGTACCACGTGATCCGCCACGTCATGAACCTCGAGGCCGTCAACACCTACGAGGGCACCCACGACATCCACGCGCTCATCTTGGGACGGGCGCAGACAGGGATCGCGGCGTTTTAGCAGCGGTGTGGTACGAGCCACGCGCAGAGAACCCCTTCTCCCCTTGAGGGAGAGGGTTGCGAAGCCTTAGCGAGCGGAGCGAGCTTAGGCGAAGCTGGGTGAGGGGTATGCGCGGCGGGAGTCATGCGGATATCCATCGGCAGTCTCCTTTTGTTCAGGCCGTCATAACGCGGCCATGGTGAAATCCTCCTGATCTTTGCGTTGCCTGAAGTCGAGGAGTCACACGGCATGGAGCCCTGCCCGCGCCATCACCGCGCCTTCGCGCGCGTTGGGTGTTGCCTCACGAGAAGACCCGTCAGCGCAAGGACCGCCCAGCGTGAATCCCGGTATTGGGTAAGCAGACCCGATTTACCCAAGCAAATCAGTGACCGGCTCTGCGAAAATCAACCCGTCCAGATCCCAATCGAAGGCCATTGGGGCCGTCACACGCGGTCGGCAATGATCCCGCTAGAGCCGTTTGTACTCCCGCATCACCTCCTGCAGCCGGTCGAGCGGGAGGGCGTGGGCGGTGGTGCGGTAGCCGGTCATGGTCTCGGCCTTGCAAAGCGCGTTGAGGATGGCTTCCTCCGTCGCCTCGGCGGCGGCGCGGAAGAGCGCGGTCATGGTGTCCGGCGAGACCATCGTGACCGCGGAGGTCGGCGACCTGGGATCGATGCGGTTGGCGGTGCTGAAGGCGATGAAGATGTCGCCGCTGCTGTTGGCGCCGAGGCCGCCCACCCAGGCGAGGCCGGTGGTGGCGCGGCGCGCGAGGCGCTGGCACTGGATCGGCAGCAGCGGCGCGTCGGTCGCGAGCACCACGATGATCGAGCCCGTGTCGCTCGACGGCCGCCGCGGCGAGGGCACCGCGTCGATGCCGATCGCCTCGCCCACGGGCACACCGTCGACCCGCAAGAGCGCGCGCTCCCCGTAATTCGCCTGCACGAGCGCGCCAATGGTGTAGCGCGCCCCGCCCTCTTGGACCACGCGCGAGGCGGTGCCGGTGCCGCCCTTGAACTCGTGGCAAATCATGCCGGTGCCGCCGCCGACATTGCCTTCCGCGACCGTGCCGGGGGCCGCGCTCTCCAGCGCCGCGAACACGTGATCCATGGTGACCGCGAGACGCTCGCTGTCGCTGAGCCGACCGTCATAGGTCTCGGCGGCGACCGGCAGCAGCCACGGCGCATCGCCGCCGTGCCTCACGAGATAGGCGCCGACGGCGTCGCGCACCAAGCCGACGCTGTGGGTGTTGGTGATGGCGATAGGCGTGGTGAGCAGGCCTTGCTCGGCGATCCAGTGCGAGCCCGTCATCTCGCCATTGCCGTTGAAGGAATGGATGCTCGCGAACACCGGCCGCGCAAGGATGTCGCGGCCGCCGGGCCAGATCGCGGTCACGCCCGTGCGCAAAATCGCCGGCGCGTCCTCGACGATGGTGGCGTAGCCGACCTCCACGCCGGCGACATCGGTGATCGCATTGAGCGGGCCCGGCTCCAGCCGGCCGACCCGAATACCGAGTTCACGCAGACGCGCGCGCTTCGCCATGAGCTATCCCTGCTGGTTCCAGGTCAGAAACATCGCCGCCACGATCACTGTCATCACCGCGGTCGCGAGCCAACCCATGACCGCGAGCGGCTTCGGAAGGACAAACCGCCCCATCACGCGCCGCGACATCGCCATGATCATGCTCACGACCATCAAGGGCACCGCGATCACGCCGTTCAGCACCGCCGTCCAGAACAATGCCTTGATCGGATCGACGCCGACGAAATTGATCGCCACGCCGACCGCCGTGGCGAAGGCGATCGTGCCGTAGAACGCCCGAGCTTCCATCGGAAACCGCGCGAGGCCGGTCGGCCACTGCAGCGCCTCGCCAACGGCATAGGCCGCAGACCCCGCGAGCACCGGCACGGCCAGCAGCCCGGTCCCGACGATGCCCAGCGCGAAAACCAGGAAGGCGAACTCGCCCGCGATCGGCCGCAGGGCTTCGGCCGCCTGGGCGGAAGTCTCGATGTCGGTGATGCCGTGAGCGCCCAGCGTGGCCGCCGCCGTAATGATGATGAAGAGCGAGATCAGGTTGGAAAAACCCATGCCCAGATAGGTATCGATCCGGATGCGCCGGATCTCGGCAGGAGCCTCACTGGGCGCGTCGACCAACGGATGGGCGAGCGGATCGACGCGCTCGTCCTCCGCCTCCTGCGAGGATTGCCAGAAAAAGAGATAGGGGCTGATGGTGGTGCCCATCACCGCCACGATCGAGACGATGTATTTCGTCTCCAGCGAAATCGAAGGCACGATCGTGTCGTGCAGAACCTGCAGCCAGGGCACATCGACCACCATCGCGGTGATGAAATACGAGAACAAGGCGATCGTTGTCCATTTGAGCACGTTCACGTAGTTGCGATACTGCATGAAGATCTCGAGGCCGACACAGAGCGCGCCGAACAGGACGACGTACAAAAGCTTCGGCGCGCCACCCAGGACGAGATAGAGCGCATCGCCCATGGCGCCGAGATCGGCGCCGAGGTTGATCACGTTGGCGACCAGCAAAAGGCCCACCATCAAGCGCAAGAGCCAGGCGGGGTAGTAGCGCCGGAGGTTGCCCGCGATGCCCTCGCCGGTGACCCGCCCGATGCGGGCGCAGACCTCCTGAATGGCGGCCATCAGGGGAAAGCTGAACAGCATGACCCAGGTCATGCCGTAGCCGAACTGGGCGCCGACCTGCGAGTAGGTTGCGATCCCGCTGGGGTCGTCGTCGGAGGCGCCGGTGATGAGGCCGGGTCCCAGCCACTGCCAGATCCGCCGGCGTGGGCGCCGGCGGCGGCGCGCGCGCGCAGCCTTCGCCGATCCGCTCATCGCGGAAACGTCGCCAAACGGTCTGGCGGTGGACCGACGAGCGATCTCGAAAGCTGCGCCCCTGACATGGGACGCAACCTACCACGCGAGAAATCGCGGGCTAAAGCCTCGGCTTATGGCGAATGGCGGAGCGAGATCAGGCCGCGGGCGAGATCTGCAGTGCGCGGGGTCCGAGTTCCACGAGCTGGGTCCAGAACCGATCGAGCCGGCGCAGCGTGCCGTGCACGGCGACGAGGTCCTCGTTCTTGATCGGTCCCTTGGCAAGCGCGGCCACGTGCCGCTGATGCATGACGATGATCTTCTTGCGGAGCTCCTGGCCCTTGTCGGTCAGGCGCACGCGCACGGAGCGGCGGTCGTGGAGCGAGCGCTCCTGCATGATGTAGCCCGCCTCGACCATCTTCTTCACGTTGTAGGACACGTTCGAGCCGAGATAGCACCCGCGCAGGGTCAACTCGCCGACCGTCATCTCGAGGTCGCCGATATTGAACAGGATCATCGCCTGCACGTTATTGATGTCGTGGACGCCTTGGTTGTCGAGCTCGAGCTTGACCACCTCCAGGAACTGGCGGTGCAAGCGCTCGACCAACGCGATCACGTCGAGATAAGCGGCGTCCATGGGTGCCCCTCAAATCTGCAGTCAAGTGAGCGAATGCTACAGGTTTACTGGTTAATGGTTCGTAAGCAAAATGCATTTTGGCGAAAATTTCTAAGCTTGCAGAAAAGATTAGGGTTTCCAGCGGTTGCGCGCGCGCAACCGAAGGGTTCATTCGCCGCAATTGCTGTACGCCCCCGTGTCAAAAATGGGGCGGCGGATCAGCGCGCGCCTTTAAGGAAGCGGAACATCACCGAAAAATCCTTGGGGCCGAGGCCGCTACCCACGAGGAACTGGTAGAGCGCCGCCGCCTCGGCTCCCATCGGCGTGACCGCGCCTGCTGTCTGCGCCGCCTGCTGCGCCAATTTCAAATCCTTCAGCATCATGTCCGCAGTGAAGCCCGCCTGGTAATCGCGGTTGGAGGGCGCCGACGGCACGGGTCCCGGCGCCGGACAATAATTCGTCATCGCCCAAGACTGCCCCGACGACTTCGAGCTGATGTCGTAGAGCTTCTGGATGTCGAGGCCGAGCTTCTCCGCGAGCTGAAACCCCTCGCAGACGCCGATCAAAGAGACGGCGAGCATCATATTATTGCAGATCTTCGCGGCCTGGCCGTTGCCGGCAGGGCCGGCATGCACGATGGTCTTGCCCATTCGCTCCAGGATCGGCCGAGCTCGCTCGAAGCTCGCGGCGCTGCCCCCCACCATGAAGGTGAGCGTCCCCGCCGCGGCGCCGCCGACACCGCCTGAGACCGGCGCGTCCACCATGTCGAAACCGTGCTCGGCAGCCGCCTTGGCGACGAAACGCGCGCTCTCGACGTCAATGGTGGAGCTGTCGATCAGCAGTGCGCCCTTGCGCGCATGAGGGAACACGCCGCCGTCGCCGGCGTAGACCGCCCGCACATGGGCGCCAGCCGGCAGCATGGTGATGACGACCTCCGCCTCCGCCACGGCCGCCGCGGCGCTCTTGGCGACCTTGCCGCCCGCTTTGGCGAAGCCGTCGAGCAACGCGGGCACCAGGTCGAAACCGAGGACGTCGTGACCGGCCTTGAGCAGGTTCGCGGACATCGGTCCGCCCATGTTGCCGAGGCCGATGAATGCGATCTTGCTCATGGGGGGCTCCTCATCGTCATGTGAAGACGAGCTCCCGCTCGCCGAGGCTCTCGAAGTACCGCGCAACCTCGGGCTCGCCGATCTCGGCGAGCGAGGCGGGCTCCCAGCGCGGCTTCTGGTCCTTGTCCACGAGAACCGCGCGGATCCCCTCGTAGAAATCCTGTGCCGCCATCACGTGCTGGGTCATGCGGTATTCCAGCGCCAAAGCCGTCTCGATGTCCATGCGGCCATCGCCGAGCTGCATCTGCCGAAAGGTGATCTTGAGGCTGATGGGCGAGGCACGCTCGATGGTGGCGCGGGTCTCGCGCGCCCAGTCGCTGCCTTCGTTGGCGAGCGCGTCCAGGATCGCCTCGACCGTGGCGCCCGAGAAGCAGCGGTCGATCTGCGGGCGAAGCGAGGCAAGCGGCGGCGCGCCCGGGCTCTCATGAAAGCGCCCGAGCACGGCTCCCACCTGGGCACGCTCCTTGCCGGTACGCCAGTCGATTCCCGCCAAGGCCTCGGTCAATTCCGCCACGCGTTCGTGGCGCATGTAGTGCGTGGCGAAGCCGCAATAGAGCATGTCGGCGGCCTTGATGCGGGCGCCCGTCAGCGCGAGATAGAGGCCGATCTTGCCGGGACACAAATTGAGGTAGCGCGTGGCGCCCACGTCGGGAAACAACCCGATGTGCACCTCCGGCATGGCGCAGAGGCTGCGCTCGGTCGCGACGCGATGCGAGCCGTTCACCGACACGCCCATGCCGCCGCCCATGGCGATCCCGTCCATCAGCGCGATATAGGGCTTGGGAAACCGGTGCACGCGCTCAATGAGCCGATACTCCTCGCGGAAGAAATCCGCCTTGTAGTCGCCTGGGTGGTCTTGCGGATGCGCGCGGGCATCGTAGATCGCGCGGACGTCTCCGCCCGCGCAGAAGGCGCGATCGCCCGCGCCCTGCACCACGATCGCGCGCACCGCGGGATCCCTGCCCCATTCCAGGAGCTTCGGATCCATCACGCGATACATCGCGAGGCTGAGGGTGTTGAGCGCCTTGGGCCGATTGAGGGTGACGATCCCAAGGGCGCCGCGGCGCTCCAGCAGTATGTCGTCGGCCTCGCTCATGCGCCCAGCAGGTGCCGGGCAATGATCACCCGCATGATCTCGTTGGTGCCTTCGAGGATCTGGTGCACGCGCACGTCGCGCAGATAGCGCTCGATCGGCAGCTCGCGAATGTAGCCGTAGCCGCCGTGGAGCTGCAGCGCGTCATCGCAGACGCGGAAGCCCACGTCGGTTGCGACGCGCTTGGCCATGGCGCAGTGGAGCGTCGCATCGGGCCGCCCGCCGTCGAGGCTCGCCGCCGCGCGATGCACCATCAACCGGGCAGCATCGAGATCGGTCGCCATGTCCGCGAGCTTGAATTGCAGCGCCTGGAACTCCGCGAGCTTTTTGCCGAACTGCTCGCGCACCCCCATGTACTCGCGCGCGGCCTCCAGACAAGCGCGCGCGCCGCCGAGCGAGCAAGCGCCGATGTTGAGCCGTCCGCCGTCGAGGCCCATCATCGCGATCTTGAAGCCGTCGCCCTCTTCGCCCAGCCGGTTGGCGACGGGCACCCGGCAATTCTCGAACAAAACCATCGCTGTCGGCTGGCTGTTCCAGCCGAGCTTCTTCTCCTTCTTTCCGAAGGAAAGGCCGGGCGTCTCTTTCTCCACCACGATGGTGGAGATCCCCTTGGAGCCAGCGCCGCCCGTGCGCAGCATGCAAACGAACACGTCGCTCGAGAGACCCCCGGAGATAAAGGCCTTGGCGCCGTTGATGACGTAGTGATCGCCCTCGCGCACCGCACGCGACTTCAGCGCCGCGGCATCGGACCCCGCGCCGGGCTCGGTCAGGCAATAACTCGCGAAGTGCTCCATGGTGGTGAGCCGTGGCACGAACCGGCGGCGCTGCTCGGCGCTGCCGAAGCGATCGATCATCCACGCGGCCATGTTGTGGATCGACAGATAGGCCGCGGTTGAGACGCATCCGGTAGCGAGCTCCTCGAAGATCAGGGCGGCATCGAGCCGCGAGAGCGCGGAGCCGCCGACGTCCTCCTTGACGTAGACGCCGGCAAATCCGAGCGCCGCTGCCTCGCGCAGCGCATCCACCGGAAAGATCTCCCGCTCGTCCCATTCGGCTGCGCGCGGACGGAACTCGCGGTCGGCGAAATCACGCGCCGTCGCCTGGATCACGCGCTGCTCGTCGTTGAGCTCGAAGTCCATGAATCCCGAGTCTCCGCAAGGGCGCGGGATGATAGCGGCGGCGACCCCCGGCAGCAACGCGCGGTCGAGTCGCTTGGGCCAGCGGATGAAAAAACACCCGAGTCGCGGCACTCCGCGTCGAGTCGAGCGTGCTCCCGAGCATGGCGTCTGCGAAGCTATTTCTATCTCTCAGTGCATCGCTCCGCCGTGCCAAATCCGACGCCAGCCTCAGGAGGTCTCACCCATGTTCATCCGTCACCGCCGGCTGCTCGACCAAATCACGCTGCTTCATGGTCCGCACGACTTGCTCGGCCGCTTTTTCCTCATCGCGGACACGGCCGCGCGCGACCAGGGCGTGCGCTTGCGGCTCCGTGCGGATTTCGACGCGCTCGTGGCGCTCAACGAGCGCAACCGGGACAGTTGGCCCGCGCTGGCCCCGGTCTTCAATCCGCAGTTCAGCAATCTCCGCCTGGACAGCGCGTTCTGGCTCGAGGCGATCGATGAGAATGACGAAACGGTGGCAACTCACGCCGCACGGTTCTTCGATTGGGAACACACAACGCTCGCTGCCGAGCTGCGCTCGATGCGGGTTTTCTACGAGGATCCGGCGCCCCGCATTGCCGCCGGCGAATCAATCGAGTGCGAGGCTCCATCAGCACCGCTCATTCGAGGGCGGGTCGCTTACGGCGGCGCGGTCTGGGTGCGGCCCGACTTCCGGGGCAAGGGCCTCGCGGCTCTGATGCCCAGAATATCCCGCTCTTATGCCTATTCGCGCTGGGATACCGCCTGCACTTGGGGGCTGGTCGAGCACAAGACGCACGCCAAGGGCCTCGTGCGAGCCAATGGACCTTATGAGGTCGAGGAATCCGTGCTGCTGCGCATGACGTTCCGCGGTGATCTGCCACTACTGCTGATGTGGATGGGACGCAACGCGATGCTCTCCGATATCGCCGGGATCGTCGATCAGGCAACCGTCGACAGCTGGCGGCGCATCGAGAGGCCGAGCACGAACAGGTCGGAGCCGCGACGGCGCCAGGGCATGAGCAGCCGGTCATAGCGCACGCGCAGCTTTGCCGATTGTGAGGTGCCGACGGTCGCGCGCACGCCATCCAAGCGCAAGCGCCGGCGGGACACCGCCTCGGCGTAGCTATCTGCGACCCAGGCGCCGTATTCCTTGTCGGGAACATCGTGCGCGTCGCGACCGATCATCACGAGTGTTTCGCAAGGTCGCATCATCTTGATGCCACCGCCGAAGTGCTGATAGACGAGGCGTGACGAGCGCGGCAGCTTTCGGACCAGAAC
>DASZHJ010000088.1:0-16061 GCA_035938015.1 Allostellaceae bacterium | reverse complement strand
CCGTGCTCGTGGGCGGCGAGGCTGCGATCTTCGAGGCGCACAGACCGGCGCTTCAGGCCATGGGCGGCCAGGTGTTTCATATGGGGCCGCTCGGCAAGGCCTCGGTGATGAAGGTGATCACCAACATGCTCGCGTTCATTCATCTGGTCGCCGCGGGCGAGGCGCTCATGTTGGCGAAGCGCGGCGGTCTCGACCTCGCCCAGGCCTTCGCGGCGATCAAGGCGAGCTCCGGCAATAGCTTCGTGCACGAGACCGAGGGCCAGCTGGTGCTCAACGGCAGCTACAACATCGGCTTTACCATGGATCTCGCATGCAAGGACCTCGGCTTCGCGCATCAGCTCGGCCGCGAGCTCGGTGTGCCGCTGGAGCTCGCCGGCATGACCGAGCAGATCTTCCGGCGCGGCCAGGCTCGGTACGGCGGCGATGCCTGGTCCACTCGCATCGTGCAACTTCTGGAGGATGCCGTCGGCACCGACCTTCGCGCACCCGGCTTTCCGGCGGTGCTCGCGCCGGAATAACGGCACTCGAAGCGTCACTTCGCCCAGGAACACCCCGGGGTCGGCGGATGTTTCTATAGGACTGCCATGCAAGACCGGGCCCGGGAACGGAGGACGCCATGACCCAGAGCGACGTTCTGATCGTCGGTGCCGGCCCGACCGGGCTTGTCTTGGCGCTCTGGCTCACGAAGCTGGGTGTGAAGGTTCGCATCATCGACAAGACCGCCGAACCGGGCACGACGTCGCGCGCCCTGGCGGTGCACGCGCGCACCCTTGAGCTCTATCGCCAGCTCGATCTCGCGGATGCCGTCGTCCAGCGGGGCCATAAGGTTCCCGCCGTCAATCTTTGGGTGAAGGGCGAGCGGGCCGCGCGTCTGCCGTTCGAGACCGTGGGCCAGGATCTGACGGCCTATCCGTTCCTGCAAATCTTTCCCCAGGATGAGCACGAGCGGCTACTGATCCACCGCTTGGAGGGGCTGGGCGTCTCGGTCGAGCGGCGGGTCGAGCTGACAAGCTTCACCCAGGAGAGCGATCGCGTCGTCGCGCGCCTGCGCGGGCCCGGCGGCCAAGAAAGCTCATGCGAGGCAAGCTATGTCGCCGGCTGCGACGGCGCTCGCTCGACCGTTCGCGACACGCTCGGCACGGGCTACCCCGGCGGCACGTACCGGCACCTTTTCTACGTCGCCGACGTCGATGCTCGCGGTCCGGCGGTCGATGGCGAGCTGCACGTCGATCTCGACGAAGCCGATTTCCTCGCGGTGTTTCCATTGGCCGGCAAGGGGCGGGCGCGCCTGATCGGAACCGTGCGGGACGAGCGTGCCGACCGCGCGGATACCCTCAAGTTCGAGGACGTGAGCGGTCGAGCGATCGAGCACCTCAAGGTGCAAGTCGAGAAGGTGAACTGGTTTTCCACCTATCATGTGCATCACCGCGTCACCGACCATTTCCGGAAGGGCCGCGGCTTCCTGCTTGGCGACGCCGCGCACATTCACAGCCCTGCCGGCGGCCAGGGCATGAATACCGGCATCGGCGACGCGATCAATCTGGCCTGGAAACTGGCGACGGTGATCGCCGGACGCGCCTCCGACAAGCTCCTCGACAGCTATGAGGCCGAGCGGATCGGCTTTGCCCGGCGGCTCGTCGCGACCACCGATCGCGTGTTCAGTTTAGCTACCGCCGAGGGTCCGATCGCCGCCGTGTTGCGCACGCGCATTGCCCCGGTGTTGTTCCCCAGGGTCGTCGCGTTCGAATCGGTTCGCGAGTACATGTTCCGGACCGTGTCGCAGATTACCATCAACTATCGCGGAGGGTTGCTCAGCGCAGGGTCCGCAGGCCACGTTCACGGCGGCGATCGGCTGCCGTGGATGCGGGGCGAGCTCGAGGACAACTTCTCCTCGCTTTCGGCCATGACCTGGCAGGTGCACGTCTACGGCTCGGCCAAAGCCGAGCTCTCGTCCTGGTGTGCCCCTCGCGAAGTGCCGTTGCATGTCTTCGACTGGAAGCCGGAATACGAAGCGGTCGGCTTGGCGCGCGATGCCCTCTATCTACTCAGGCCCGACACCTATGTGGCGCTTGCCGAGCCCTCCGGCGCTTCCACCGCTCTCGACAAATATTTTACCGATCGCGAGATCAAGATTGGGGCATCATCACCAAGCGGGCTGTCGTCCCAACTAGGGAGAGAACCATGAGCGAGTTTAAAAATCTGGAAAAGCGTGTGGGCCAAGGCGACGTGATCATCCTCGATGGCGCCATCGGGACTCAACTCCAGGAGATGGGACTGCCCATCTATCACACGGCTTGGGCGGCGACGGCGCTCCAGACCCATCCCTCAACCGTGCAGCTCATGCACGAGCTCTACGTCAGAGCGGGCGTCGACATTCTCACGACGAACACCTATGCCTCCGCCCGGCACAATCTTGAGCCCTTGGGGATGGGCGATCTCACGGGGGAACTCAACCGACGCGCGGTCTTGCTGGCCCGCGAGGCGCGCGACAAAGCCGGCCGCGATCGGCCGGTGCTGATCGCCGGATCGATCTCGAACTTCGGGATGACGACCGGCGGCGAGGACCTCGCGAGCTTGCGGCACCGCTCGCGCTTCACCGAGGATCAGTTTCGCGCCAATCTCCGCGAGCAAGCGGAGCTGCTCATCGAGGCCGGCGTCGATTTTCTTCTAGCGGAATCGACGGGCACCAACACCCACCGCAAATGGGTCAGCGACGCCTGCAAATCGACGGGCGCGCCGTTCTGGGTCGGCTTCAAAGTGAGGCGCGAGCCGAGCGACTCCGCGGTTCGGACCGGCTATCTCTCGCAGGACAGATTCGCCGATGTGCTCGACGATGTGATGTCCCATGGCGGCTCGGTCCTGAGCATCTTTCACTCTGGCATCGACGACACGACCGCCGCCCTCGAGATCGCTCTCAAGCGGTGGCCGGGGCCCATGGGCGTCTATCCCGACGCCGAGCGGAAGGATTACATGTCTCAGGCGCGCGACCGATCCGTCGAGAACAAGATCTCGCCCAAGGAGTTTGCACTGCGTGCGCGCCAATGGGTGGACTCGGGCGTGCAGATCATCGGCGGCTGCTGCGGATACGGCCTGCCCTACATTCGTCCGCTGCGTGACGCGCTGCCGCAGCGGATCTCGACGCCGCGCCGGCACGTTGGGGCGGCGGACTGACGCCCTCGGGCGGTTGCCCGTTCGCGACCGCCGCCGATCAGTTCACCACCACAACGCGTACGGCATTGCGGCGCTCGATCACGTTGACCGCGACGTCGCTGGCGTGGCGGCGTAGCAGAACGTCGATGCTGGCGTCGCCGAGCTGGAGCCGGCGGATGCGCACCTCGCTGATGCCTTTCGGCAGCATCGGGCGCTCGAATCGGATTTCACCGTTCGCGTGGTCGCATTTGAGGCCAAGGCAGGCTTCCAGGAGCGCCAAAGGCGCCGCGGCTGCCCAAGCCTGCGGCGAGCACGCCACCGGATAGAGCGTCGGGCTTCTGTTGCGGCGTCGACTGAACCCGCAGAACAGCTCGGGCGGACGTAGCAGCTCCATACATTTCGTGGCATCGAGAATACCGTCGAACAGCTGCAGGGCCTCATCCCTGCAGCCGTAGCGGGAGAGCCCGGTCCCGATCAGTGCGTTGTCGTGCGGCCAGACCGAGCCGTTGTGATACGACATGGGATTGTACCGGCGCGCCGAGGTCGCGAGCGTTCGCACGCCCCAGCCGGAAAAAGAATCGCGATCGAGCAGCGTACGGGCGACCCGGCGGGCGCGATCGGAACTCGCAATGCCCGCAAGGAGCGTATGGCCGGCATTGGAACTCACGACGCGGCAGGGCCGCTTCTCGCCGTCGAGCGCGATCGCATAAGTGCCGAGTTCCTCGCACCAGAACGCATCCTCGAAGCGCTGGCGCAGCGTCTCGGCTTGCCGATCCAGCGTGGACGCCGCCTCGGAGCGTCCGAGCGCCCGGTAGACGCCGGCCATCTCGCGCTTGGCCGCATAGACGTAGGCCTGCACCTCGCAAAGCGCGATCGCACCCGTGGCGAGACTGCCGTCGGCATGCGAGATCGAATCCTGCGAGTCTTTCCAGCCCTGGTTGGTCAACCCCTTGCCCGGGTGAGGACGATATTCGACGAAGCCGTCCCCGTCGGCATCGCCGAAGCCGTCGATCCAACCGAGCGCGGCCTCGATGCTCGGCCAAAGCGCCTCCAGCGCGGCGCGGTCGCCGGTGCGCTCGAAATACCGGGCCGCCAAGAGGACGAATAGCGGCGTCGCGTCGACGCTGCCGTAATAGAGGCCGAACGGCACCTCGCCGAGCCGCGCCATCTCGCCGCGCCGCGTCTCATGCAAGATCTTGCCGGGCTCGGCGTCGCGCGCGGGATCGACTTCGCGAGCCTGGTTCGCCGCGAGGAATTGCAAGACACCCCGGGCTATGGCGGGATCGAGCCACAGCATCTCCAGCGCGGTGATGATCCCGTCGCGGCCGAAGGCGGTGCTGAACCACGGAATCCCGGCATAGGGATAGGGCCCTTGCGGTGTGTCGGTCAGCAGCATGTAAAGGTCGGCGACCGACCGGCAGAGCACGCGATTGAGCATCGCATCGGAGCTGTCAACGGCGGTCGCGCGGGAGGCGGCCGCGCGCAGATCGTTTCGCGCCTGGCGGAAGCTTGCGAAGAATTCGCCGGGTCTCGTCCGTTGCTCGCTGTTGCAGCGCACGGTGACCAGCACGGCCGCGCGTTGATGCGGAGCGAGCAGCAGCTCGAAAATGGCTTCTCCCCGGTCGAGTTTGGTTGGGACCGGATCGAAGTCGATGCGGGTGGTGCGCACCAGGCCGTCGAGGCCGTGATACCGGAACAGGACCGAGCTCGCGCTCGGCTGCTCGACCTGCGTCTCGCCCCGACGCTCGCGCACGCTGCCGCGAACCTCGAAGAGGTCCGCGAAGTCGGCGCCATATCTGAGCCCGAGGAGGACGCGATGCGCCGCCATGTCGAAATTCCGAAGGGTCAGGCGCTCGTAGCAGTTCGCCCGCCAGAGAAATTTCGAGCGGACGAGGTGCAGGGTCTCGCGCGACAGCACCATGCGGCCGCCACGATAGATGTCGGAATTAGCGAGGTCGACCGTCAGAATCGCGTTGTCCTCCTGCAAGGTCGAGCTGAGAAGCAAGGGTCGATGCCCCTCGAGAGCAAGCTCGAAGAGTGACAGGTGGCGCGTATCCTCGTGAAATAAGCCAGTCGGGCTGCGGGTGTCGGCGGGAATGTCGCCGTAGTGGTCGAACATGGCGAAGGTATCGCCATGCTTCAGCGTCCGCGGCCGGCGCTCCAGCAGCGAGGTCGTGGCCGCGATATAGAACTCCGTCCTCGGGTCGGGGTTCGTCGCAGGGTTGCTCGGCGATTTCGCCATTGTTGCGCACCTTTTGTTTGGCGTTCCGCTCAGTCTCGGGTCGGCCGCGTTTCCGGCATCAACCCGGCCACCATCAAGGCACCGGCGGCGGCAATGCCCGCGAGGCAGACGAAGGCCGCGGTGTTGCCGAAACTGTCGCTGACGTAGCCTGCCAAGGTCGTGCTCAGCGATGCCCCGATCGCGCCGGCAGTGCCGACCACGCCGAGTGCCGCATTGAAATGGCCGCTGCCGCGCGTGGCATCGGCCACCACCAGCGGCAGCATCACGCCCATAACGGCCGCGGAAATGCCGTCGAGCAGCTGCACGGCAACCAGCAGATAGGGGCTGGTCACGAAGATGAAGAAAGCGCCGCGGAGCGGAAGCGCGGCAAATCCCACGATCAGCAAGGGCCAGCGTCCCCATTTCTCGGCTTTTCTCCCGATCCAGGGAGACAAGACGGCGACCAGCAGCTGCGGCGCTACGATGCAAGCGGCGATCAGCACCGTCGCCCACTCGCGCGACCGCATGGTCACCACGCTCGCCATCAGCGGAAGCATCGCGCCGTTGGCGAGATGGAACAGCACTAGGCAACCGCCGAAAATGAGCAGCGGTTTGTTGTCGGCGATGCCGTGCAGCCGCGCCGCGAGCGTGCGCGGGTTGCGTTCCGGTGTGCCGCCTCGCGCACGGACTGGATCGATCTCGCTGGGCTTGATGTACCGGAGTGCGATCAGCGCCGGAATGGCGAGCACCGCTGCCAAGACGAACACCGCCCGATTGGAGATTAGCCGCCCGCAGGCTCCCATCAGCGCGGCAGCAAGGCCGTTGCCGATCGAGGCGAACCGCGCGTTGCGTCCGAGCCGTTCGGCGATCTCGGTGCGGCTCACCAGGCCGAGGCTGATGGCGGCGATCGCCGGCGTCATCAGGCAGCTCGCCAGACCGTGCAACAACTCCGCCAGCATCACCAACGGAAAGATCGGCCAGACCGCGAGCGCCAGCGCGCTGCCGGCGATCGCAACGGCCGCGATCGCCGCTGCGAGGCGCTTCGAGGACATGGCGTCAACCAGCACGCCAGCCGGCACCTGGCCCAGCAGCGCGAAGCCGCCGCTTACCGTCAGCACGAGGCCGATATCGACCTGCGTCCACTGCTCGGTCGTCAGGTAGACCGAGATGAACGGGCCGAAACCCGTCTGCACGTTTGCGATGAAGAAGTTGAACCAGTCGAGGCCGGCTCGGCTGCTCGACGAGGGCGCGGGCGCGTGGTCCTGAACGGTTTCGGTCGCCGGGCTTACGCCGCGGCGATCGGTGTCCCGCCAGGTGAGCCCCGTAACCAGAGCGCCTACTCCGGCTTCGCCGGCTCGTCCTGCGGCATCGGATGCACGCCGCCAGTTGCACCCAGCACCACCACCGGCTTCTTGTCGCCATATTCGGGCGCGGCCTTCACTTCGTCCTTGGTCAGATTTAGCGTCACCTGACCCGGCTTGTCGCTGGGCGAGAAATGCAGCGCGTTCCAGTCCACGGCGATCTTTCGACTGCCAACACCGAGAAAGCCGCCGAAGTCGATGACTGCGGCGCGTGGCTCGCCGGTACTATCGACCACCACGTCCACGATGCGACCCATGTCCTCGTCCGTAGCGCTGCGCACATCCTTTCCGAGCACGCCCTGCACGTAGCTCTTGTCGAGCACGGTCGCCGAGGCAGGCGTGCCCGGAGGGATCACCGCCTGAGGCGGCACGGGCGTTTCGGGTTGCGCCGTGTCGGTTTTCGGGGGCTCGGATTGGGGCGCCTGAGATTGCGCCTGCGCGATTGCAATAGCAGCGAGCATCGCCGCGGCCGCGGCGGAGGTCATGACGCCCCAACGCAACAGAAAGCGCAAGCGGCACGCTGCGTGCGCAACTCTCAGCTGAATTGCTGCGCTGTTTCGATTCACTCGTTGAGCCGCTTGGTTGTGGTGAGCGAGCTTGCTCGGATCGGACCGAAGTCAATCCCCAAGGAAGTCACAGCCCCAGGGCTGCGGCCTCCGCTCCATCAGGAGTCTTGCCTCAGCAACGCGAAGGCAAATTTTCGGCCGAGCTTGCGACGCACCATCAGATGGATCCACAGCATCGCCAGCGGCTCCAGGAGCCGTGCCACGCTGAGATCGCCCGCGTCGATCGCCTCGAAGCCGAGTTCCTCGACCAGCTTCAGCACCACGGACTTGCCCGCAGGCTCGTTCCCGGCCACGAACATCACCGCTCGACCGGTCGGAAACATCGGGTTCGCCATGTTCTCGTACCCGGTCTGGTTGAGCGCTTTGTAGACGCGCGAGCCGGGCGCGAGCTTCGCCACCATCTCGGCGCCGGAGGTGTCGGGCCCCACGGCCAAGCCGGAGAGGTCCGCCTTCAGCGGGTTCGTGACGTCGATGACGATCTTGCCGGAGAGGTCTCCCGCAGAAGAGATCGCGTCCGCGTTGGTGTTCCAGGGTGTTGCGA
Source organism: Allostellaceae bacterium (assembly GCA_035938015.1). Classification (GTDB taxonomy): domain Bacteria; phylum Pseudomonadota; class Alphaproteobacteria; order ATCC43930; family CGMCC-115725; genus DASZHJ01. The sequence continues at coordinate 8,222 of DASZHJ010000088.1, read as the reverse complement.
GCACGACGACCTCGGCTTCCGCCGTCGCTTCCGGAACGCTGGCGAGAGACGCCCGATGACCGATTTGAGCGACCAGCGCCTTGGCTTTGTCGCTCTCCGGATCCTTCGCGCCGAACGTCACGCCGTGTCCGAGCTCCGCCCAGCGTCGTCCGAGCGTACCGCCTACCGAGCCTATGCCGATGACCGCGATCCTCATGACATCTCTCCGTTTGCTCCTGCAGCAAGGCTGAGCTTACGCGCCGGGGCTGGGCAGCGCACTCGCGCGTTCACGCCGGCGATCTCCGCACAAGCCCTTCCAGCAGTTGAGTGATTGCCGTGGGCGCTGGCACCGCCGATACCGGCAATGCCGGTGAAATTGTCTGCAAAGCGCCAACCTGCGTAAGCATTAATAAAGATGTGGCGGCCATACTTTGTCCCACTGGGGCTCTGTCCCAGGGAAGCCCGGAGTCCGAGAGCGGTCATGACGAGCGACCCCTTAGAGAGCAGAACGGCGCCGATTTCCGAGGAAGATGCGGCGGCCTTGCGCCGCAATGTGCGCAAGCGCGTGCTGTGGGCCGCAAAGCTCGCTTACGGTTCCAGGCGCTTCGACTGCGTGGTGGTCGATCTATCGCTTGGCGGCGCGCGGATCTACCTGGCTCAGCCGCTCGGCACAGGCGAACTGGTAACGCTGACACTCGACCGCATGGGCCCCTTGCGCGCGGAGATCGTCTGGCAGGAAGGCCACTCGATCGGGCTGCGTTTCGTGGATGCGCCCGAAAAAGTCGCCGGGCTGATCGGCGCTCGTTTGCCGCTGACCCCGACCCCCACCGCTCAATCCGCCTAAGTCCCTGCCGGTCGTCGCGGCGCTGCGGCTCGAGCCCCCGATAGTCTTGGGCACCGCACGTGCCGACTTGTCGTTATTGGACGAATCTGACATGATTCCAAGTAAATAAAGGCAGGCCGAGCCGGCCGAAGTTGGCCGGTAATCGAGAACAAGCATTGAGGACAGGGGAGGGGGGATCCGCTCATGTGGAGCCAGGTCTATAATCCGCTGAACAGCGAATTTCTGTCGACGTTGGCGGCGGCGATTCCAGTCGTGACGCTGCTTGTCCTGCTTGCCTCCGGCAAGGTCAGGGCGCATTTCGCGGCGATGATCGCGCTCGCGGCGGCGATCTTGGTCGCCACGCTCATTTTCACGATGCCCGCGGGCATGGCGATCCGCGCCGGCATCCTCGGCGTTGTGATCGGCTTTTTCCCGATCGGCTGGATCGTACTCAACGTCATCTTCCTCTATCAGCTGACCAAGGACACCGGCGCTTTCGAGACGCTGCAGCAGACCATCGGCAGCGTGTCGCCCGACCGCCGGCTGCAGTTGCTCCTGATCGCTTTCTGCTTCGGCGCTTTTTTCGAGGGTGCCTCGGGGTTCGGCACACCGGTGGCTGTCACCGCCGCGATCCTGATCGGACTGGGCTTCTCGCCGCTTGCAGCATCCGGGCTGTCCCTGATCGCCAATACCGCGCCGGTCGCCTATGGCGCCCTCGGCACGCCGATCGCGGGTCTGGCGAGCGTCACCGGTATCGATCCTGGCCTCTTGGGCGCGATGGTCGGACGGCAATTGCCGTTCTTCTCCCTGATCGTGCCATTCTGGCTGATCTGGGCCTTCGCGGGTTGGCGCGGCATGATGGCGATCTGGCCTGCAATCCTGGTCTGCGGCGTTTCCTTCGCGATCCCGCAGTTCCTGATATCGAATTTCGTCAATCCGTGGATCGTGGACATCGGCGCTTCGCTGGTGTCGATGGCCTGCCTCATCGGCTTCCTCAAGATCTGGCGCCCGCAGGAGCTCTGGACCTCGCCAAAGCTTCGCGGCCGTGACGATTCGGCCGCCACCATGCCGGCGCGCGCGGCAGTCTCGGAGCGGCGCCCGTCCACAAGCGAAGTGTGGAAATCGCTCCTGCCGTGGATCATCGTCTGCGCGGTGCTGCTTGTTTGGGGCACCAACTGGTTCAAGAGCTATGTCAATCCGATCTTCAGCTGGACGTACGATGTTCCGGGCCTCGACAAGCTGATCAATAAGGTACCGCCCGTGGTGGCGGCCGCGACGCCGGAACGTGGGCAGTTCCCATTCACCTATGTGTCGTTCACCGGCACGGGAATGCTCATTGCGGCGATCATTGCGGGCTTCATCATGGGCTTTTCGCCCGCGCGACTGCTCACGGTCTATGGCAGGACGATCAGGATCTGCGGCGTGTCACTGATCACCATCTCGGCGATGCTCGGCATCGGCACGCTGACGCGGCTCTCGGGTCTCGATGCCACACTGGGCCTCGCCTTCGCCCATGCCGGGGTCTTATATCCCTTCTTCGGCACGCTCCTGGGGTGGCTTGGTGTCGCGCTCACCGGCTCCGACACGGCCTCGAACGTGCTCTTCGGCAACCTGCAGAAGATCACCTCGGAGCAGCTCGGGCTTTCGCCGATCCTGATGGGCGCAGCCAATTCGTCGGGCGGCGTCATGGGCAAGATGATTGACGCCCAGTCGATCGTCGTGGCCTCGACGGCGACCAACTGGTTCGGCCACGAGGGTTCGATCCTGCGCTACGTCTTTTTTCACTCGATCGCGCTCGCCTGCCTGGTTGGCATCCTGGTTATGCTGCAGGCCTATGTCTTCACGGGCATGATCGTGCACTGAGGTGAGCGACGCAACGGGCGCGGGCTGTCGCCCCTGTTGCCGCTCAAGCTGCCTCGACCTTCAGCATCGTGCCGTCGGTGCCTGACGTGGTGCCCAGCGCGGTCGAGTGGGGCCGGATGCTGCTTCCGAAGTAAAGAGCTGCCGCTCAGTGCTGCGAGATTGATTCTCCTGTGTTGGTTTTTGCTTCGACCTGAACGGTGGTGCCACGCAAGGCTCGCACTCGAATCGGAACCCCCACCGGCAAATTCGGCCCTTGGGCCAGCCATACGGTATCGCCCAATCTGACCTTGCCGTGACCATTCTGGATCGGCTCGGCCACTACGCCCTCCGCCCCCACGATCCCCAGCTCGCGCCGGTTCAGTGAGGTCATGGGTTGGACGTTGAGGGCACGATAGACGAAATAGCCGACGATACAAAAAACCACCGAGGCGAGGGCAAACGTGATCAATTGCTGTTCGAGCGAGATGCCAAAAAGTCCGATCCCAGCCGCTGTCGTCCCCGCACCACAGGCGATCCAGATAAGATAAAATCCTGGCGCATGCATTTCGACATAAGCGATGACGGCGGTAGCAATCGCCCAATACCAGATGGTCACTTGGCCTCCAGCGTTTTTTTGGCGAGTTCGCCAATTCCGGCGATGGTGCTGGCCAGACTGGAGAGTTCCAGCGGCATCAGGACGAGTTTTGAATTTGGCGCGGCAACGATCTTCCCCATCGCCGTGACATAGGCTTGTGCGACGAAATAATTCAAGGCTTGAACATCCCCTTTCTTCACCGCGTCGGATACGACTTCCGTGGCTTTGGCTTCGGCTTGTGCCAATCGTTCGCGCGCCTCGGCATCCCGTTTCGCCGCTTCCATGCGTCCTTCGGCGGCGAGAATTTGGGCCTGTTTGCCGCCTTCGGCTTCAAGAATTGCGGCTTGTTTGACGCCTTCGGCCTGCAAGATTGCGGCGCGCTTTTGCCGATCAGCGGTGAGCTGCTTCGACATGGATTGGATCACATCCTCGGGCGGTCGCACGTCCTTCAATTCGACACGCGTGACCTTGATCCCCCACGGTTGTGATGCGCTATCGAGAACCTGCAAAAGTTTGATATTGATATGATCACGCTGAGACAATGTTTCATCGAGATCGAGTGAACCGATAGCGGTTCGGATGTTCGTCATCGTGATGTTCTGGAGTGCTTGGTGCAGATTTTGCACCTCGTAGGCGGCCTTACTCGCCTCGATTACCTGAAAGAAGACGATTCCATCGACGAGGACCGAGGCATTGTCCTTGGTAATGACGGTTTGGCTCGGAATCTCCAACACCGTTTCTTGCACATTCAGTTTTCGACCGATGGTATCGATGAAAGGGATTACGAGGTTCAAGCCTGGATACAATGTGGCGCGATAGCGCCCGAAGCGCTCAACCGTCCACTGAGATCCTTGCGGCACAATGCGTATGCCTTTGGCGACCGCCGACAGCGCGAGCACGGCAACGACGAGCACAAAGATCAAATATCCATAGTCATTCATGTGAAGGGCCTCCTGGCAGCCGGGTGGGGGCGCCAGACCCGGCGGAGCGGCTCTAACATAGGAGCGGAATTATTACTTTCCAACCGCGGGTAGAATGCGTGCAAAAAATATCGCCGAGCCTCTGGCGGAATGCAGGCGTGCTCCCTAGCCGATTGAACCGGCTGAAATCCCTGCCCGAAATCCGGGCAAGCGCTAACTCGCCGCGACGTCTCCTTCGCGGCGCCAATCCGCGAAGGCGCCGAGCGGGCCCGGTGTCACGCCGCGGCCTACGATCTTGCTGCTGCCGGCGCGTAGCGCCGGCTTCTCTGCCACCGGAAATCCCGCGGCGGCAAAGGCCTGTTGCACTTCTGGCGGCACACCCTGCTCGCATTCGATGCCCGGCGCTTGCTTGGCGGCGTCCTTTGGTTTCGTACCTGGCACCACCGACCAGCGCGGCGCCGCAACCGCGTCTCCGGGCGCCTCGCCGAGATCGAGGATGCGAGTCAGCACCTGCAGGTTGACCTGAGGCTGGTTGTCGCCGCCGGGTGAGCCGCCGATCCATTTGAGCCCGGTCTCGTCGGACGCCATGAAGGTGTGCAGCGTGTGCATGGTCCGCCGGCCCGGCGCCAGATGATTGGCTTTGGCCGGATCGAGGAAGAACGCGATCATGCGGTTGTTGAGGAGAACGCCCGTGTCCTCGCCCACCACGCCCGAGCCCAGCTCGGCATAGACGCTCTGGATCATCGCGACACCGTTGCCCTCGCCATCCATCACCGAGAGTTTTGTCGTATTGTCGGCGGCTGCGGCGAATTCGAAACGCGGAAGACCGAGGGTCTCGGCGCGCCCCGCGAGGATCGCCTCCGCTTGCATTCGCGCCTCGGGTCCGTCGCGCAGAATCGCAAGCCGCTCGTCGAAGGCGCGGCGCAGCGCGCGCGCCGCTGCGACCCAGAACGCCGCCCGCGACAGCCGCTTCGGCTCGGGCGCGAGCTGCTGCAGCAGCCCGAGCGCGCGCAGGAGCACGACGCCCTGGGTGATCGGCGGCTGACTCGCGACCTCAAGGCCGCGATAGCGCATGGTGAGAGCCGGCAACACCTCGGCCTTGATCGCCGCAAGGTCGTCCTCGGCGAGGAAACCGCCGGCCTTCTGCACGGCGCGCGCGATATCGCGGGCGATCGGGCCTTCGTAGAAGGCGCGAGGTCCTTTCTGCGCGATGGTCTCGAGCGTGCGTGCGAGCGCGGGCTGGCGGAAGTTTTCTCCCTCCTTGATCGCGGCGCCGTTGGGGGCGAACACCGATTTCCAGCCGGGCAGGCTCGAATAGTCTCCGACGTGCTTCACGGTGGCGGCGGCGACCCGCCAACCGAGCGGAAACCCGTCGCGCGCCAGCGCGATCGCCGGTGCCAGCAACTCCGCGAGTGGGCGGCTCGCCCAGCGCTCGTGGAGCGCCTGCCAGCCCGCTACCAGCCCCGGCCCCTGCACCGCAAGCCCGCCGGTTTCCGGGACGAAGCTGTGCCCCAGCGTCTTGTAGGCCTCGATGGTGGCGCGCTTGGGTGCGGCACCCGTGGCGTTCACGGCGAGGACGGGCTTGCCGCCCAGCTTCACCAGCGCCAGGAGATCGCCGCCGATGCTGTTGGCGTTCGGCAGCATCACCGCGAGCACCGCCGAGCCCGCGATCGCGGCGTCGACCACATTGCCACCGGCCCCGAGGCAAGCGACCGCCACTTCCGCCGCCTGGCGCGTGCCCGCCGCCGACGCGGCGCGGGCGCCATGGGCCTGCTCGAAGCCGCCATACCGTTTGCCAGCCATGTGCCGCCTCGCTTCGCCTACCTGAATTGGGTTTGTGAAATGACCAATCTGCCTCATCCTGAGCCGCGCTGCAAAGCAGCGCGAGTCGAAGGACCCAAACATGACGACCATCTACGAGCGGCTCGGCGTCACGCCCATCATTAACGCGTGCGGCCCCAACACGCGGCTCTCCGGCGGCATCATGGCGCCTGAGGTGGCCGAGGCGATGGCGCAAGCCTCGCAGCACTGCGTCGACATGGTGGAGTTGCAGGCGCGCGCGAGCACGCTGATCGCGGAAGCCACCGGCGCCGAGGCGGGCTTGGTCACTTCGGGTGCCGCGGCGGGCGTGCTGCTGGGACTCGCCGCCTGCATGACCGGCCTCGATCCCGACAAGATGAACCGCCTGCCCGACACCGCCGGCATGAAATCCGAAATCGTGGTGCCGCGCAGCCACCGCAATTTCTACGACCGCGCGGCGAGCGCGTTGGGCGCGCGCGTGGTGGAGGTCGGACTCTCCGACCGTTTCAGCGGCACCGGCGTGCGCGATGTCGAGGCGTGGGAGATCGCGGCGGCGATCAACGAGCGCACCGCCGCGGTCTACTACCTCGCCAAGCCCCACTCGCTGCCGCCGCTCGCCGAGGTCGTGAGGGCGGCAGGGGCGAAGGGCGTGCCGGTGGTGGTCGACGCCGCCGCGGAGCTGCCGCCCAAGGAAAATCTCCGCCGATTCACCGCGCAGGGCGCGGCGCTCGTCGCCTTCAGCGGCGGCAAGGCGATCGGGGGACCACAGGCCTCCGGCATCCTCGCCGGCCGCCGCGATCTCGTCGCTGCCGCCGCGCTGCAGAACCTCGACCTCGATGTGTTCGTCGACCAGTTCAATCCGCCGCCGGACTTCATCGATAAGCGCGCTCTGCCGGGATTGCCTCACCACGGCATCGGCCGCCCGTGCAAGGTCGGAAAAGAGGAAATCGTGGGCTTGCTCACCGCGATGCGTCGCTTCATCGAGGATGATGGCGGGCGGGCGGCTCATTGGGGTGTGATCTCATCGGCGCTCGCCGCCGCACTCGCGGCCGTGCGCGGGCTCGATGTTGCCGCGAGCGACGACGCGCGCCACTCCGGCATCCCTTATGTGACGGTGCGATTACAGTCGCGCCGCGACGGGCTCGATATCATGGGACTTGTCGAGCGACTCGAGGCGGGCGCTCCGAGCGTGCGTTGCAATCTCTCGCGCGTTGCCGAAGGCGTGCTCGTTCTATCGCCGGTGTGCCTGCACGAGGATCACGTTCCCGCAATCGCCGCGAAGTTCCGGGCGGCACTCGGTTGAGCGCGCGGAGGTTCCGCGCACATTATTGACACGACGCGCTGCTTGCGGCCGCGCGACGCCGCGTGCATCAATGCGCGTCGCCGCGAGTCTGCGGCACGTGTCTCACACCCCTTAGTAAGGGAGACGAGCGATGGCAGGAAAGCAGAAGGCCGTTCCGGCTGGATTTCATACGGTGACGCCGTGCTTGACGATCAACGGTGCCGCGCGCGCGATCGAATTCTACAAAAAGGCATTCGGCGCGAGCGAGGTGATGCGCTTCGCCCATGGCGACAAGATCGGTCACGCCGAGATCCAGATCGGCGATTCCAAGATCATGCTTTCCGACGAATTTCCCGAAATGGGCGTGCGCAGCCCGCAAACCATCGGGGGATCGCCGACGGCGATCTATCTCTACGTCGACAATGTCGATGCGGTTGCCGATCGCGCGGTCACCCAGGGCGCAAAGATGGTGCGCCCCGTGGAGGACAAATTCTACGGCGACCGCTCCGGAATGTTGCAGGATCCCTTCGGCCATGTCTGGCACATCGCCACGCACAAGGAGGACGTGCCGGAGGACGAGCTCCGCAAGCGCGCCGAAGCCTTCATGAAGCAGCAAGAGAAGAAGTAATCACCCCTCGATCACCGCGCCGGTGGTGTCCAGCTGACATCTTCGTCGAGCGGCACCACCGGCCGCGGCAACCGCGTCCAGTCGAAGCGGCTTAGGATTGGCGAAGTGAGGCCGGGGCAGTCCACCTCGACGATTTGCTCGTCCTTGAAGAATTCGTCGAATCCGCCGCGGAAATGACCGCGCGACTTCACGACGACGGTTCGGGACTTGGCGATGTCGAGCCCGAACATCTCGAAGAACACGGGGTCGGCGCATTGCTGCCGGTTTGAGATCACCACCGCGGTGACGCCGCCGAGCCTGAGCGCCGCCGATTTCCCGAGCGAAATCCTCCGCCCGGCGGCGATGCCGCGCCG
>DASZHJ010000087.1:0-3384 GCA_035938015.1 Allostellaceae bacterium | reverse complement strand
CTGGAAGGCCGCGACATCACCGGCGAACGGCCCTCGCGCATCGCCGCCATGGGCGTCGCCCGCACGTTCCAGAACATCGCGCTGTTCAACGGCATGAGCGTGCTCGACAACATCATGCTCGGCCGTCACGTGCGCATGCACTCCGGCCTGTTCGCCTCGGTCGTCTATTGGGGGATGGCGCAGAAGGAGGAAGCGGAGCACCGCAGCCGGGTCGAGGACCTGATCGACTTCCTCAAGCTCCAGCAGCTGCGCCGACAGCCGACCGGTTCGCTCGCCTACGGGCTGCGCAAGCGGGTCGAGCTGGCGCGCGCGCTCGCGCTCGAGCCGAAAATCGTCCTCCTCGACGAGCCCATGGCCGGCATGAACCAGGACGAGAAGGAGGACATGGCGCGCTACATTCTCGATGTGAACGAGGAGTGGGGCACGACCATGATCCTGATCGAGCACGACATGGGCGTGGTGATGGATATTTCCGACCGGGTGGCGGTGCTCGACCAGGGCCGCAAGATCGCCGAGGGAACGCCGGCGGAAATGCAGCGTAACCCCGATGTGATCCGAGCCTATCTCGGCACCAAGCGATGAGGCACGACGCCGTGACAGCGACAGCGACGACTCTGCCGGCGCTCATGCGCCGCAACGCGGCGACCATCGGCAATCGGCCGGCCGTGCGCGAGAAGGACCGAGGGATCTGGCGCACCTTCACCTGGGCGCAATATTACGATGAGGTCCGCGACTTCGCGCTCGGCCTCGCGGCGCACGGGTTCAAGCGTGGCGACAAGCTCTCGGTGATCGGCGACAACCGCCCGCGCCTCTATTGGGCGCAGCTATCCGCGCAGAGCCTCGGCGGGATTGCGGTGCCGGTGTTTCAGGATTCGATCGCGTCCGAACTGGCGTATGTGTTTGCTCACGCCGAGGTCTCGGTGATCGTCGCGGAGGACCAGGAGCAGGTCGACAAGGTCCTTTCCCTCAAAGACCAGCTGCCCGCGCTCGCGCTGCTGGTCTACGACGATCCGCGCGGCATGCGGCACTACGATTCCCCGCTGCTCAAATCCTTCGAGGAGGTCCGGGCGGCAGGCCGCACCTTCGGGTTGGAGCACGCCGGTTATGTCGAGGCGGAAATCGACAAGGGCACCGCGAGCGACATCGCAGTGTTCTCCTATACGTCCGGGACCACTGGGCGGCCCAAGGGCGTGATGCTCTCGCACGCGAACCTGATCAGCGTGGGTGAATCCATCGTGGCGGCAGGCGACGTACGCGTGGATGACGAGTGGCTCTGCTACCTACCGATGGCCTGGATCGGCGATAGCCTCTATTCGACCACCATCAGCCTGCTGGTCGGATTCACCTGCAATTGTCCGGAGAACGTCGAGACGGTGCAGCGCGACCTGCGCGAACTCGGCCCCTCGACGTTTCTGGCGCCGCCGCGCATCTGGGAAAACATGCTCACGGCGATCCAGATCCGCGCCGGCGACGCCTCGCCGCTCAAGCGCGGCCTGTTCGAGTTCTTCCGCAACCTCGCCGAACGCGCGGAGCTCTCCCGCCACGACGGCAAGCCGCTCTCGCTTGCGACCCGGCTCGGCCTCGCGCTGGGCGAAATCTTCGTCTACGCGCCCGTGCGCGACCAGCTCGGCCTGCGCCGCACGCGCTGGGCCTACACCGGCGGCGCCCCGCTCGGCGCCGATGCCTATCGCTTCTTCCGCTCCTTTGGCATCAACCTCAAGCAAATTTACGGCGCGACCGAAGTCGCCGGCCTTGCGTCGCTGCAGCCGGACGGAGAGGCCGATCCTAACACGGTGGGGCGCGTCTGCCCGGGCATGGAGGTGCGCATCGCCGAGAACGGCGAAGTGCTCATCCGCTCACCCGGCCTGTTCGAGGGTTATTACAAACAACCCGACGCGACGAAAGAGACGCGCACCGACGACGGCTGGTACCGCACCGGGGACGCCGGCTTCCTCGATCCGCGCGGTCATCTGGTGATCATCGACCGTGCCAAGGACGTGGGCGCGCTCGCCGACGGCACTCCGTTTGCGCCGCAGTTCATCGAGAACAAGCTCAAGTTCAGCCCGTTCATCCGCGAGGCGGTGGCCTTCGGGGACGGGCGGCCTTACGTCGCCGCGCTCGTCGCGATCGATCTGGCGACGGCGGGCAAATGGGCGGAACGGCGTGGCCTCGCCTACACCTCCTTCCAGGATCTCAGCGCCCGGCCCGAGGTGCGCGCGCTCATTGCCGAGGAAATCCGCACCTGCAACGCCACCCTGCAGCCGAGCGGGCGCATCCGCCGCTTCCTGCTGGTCAACAAGGAATTCGACGCCGACGACAACGAGATCACCCGCACGCGCAAGATCCGGCGGCGCTTCGTGGCGGAGAAATACGCGGCCGCGGTCGCCGCGCTCTACGGGGAAGCGGAGGATGTCGAGCTGACGACGGAAATCACCTACGAGGACGGCCGCACCGGCAAGCTCAAGGTTTGCCTGAAGATCGCCAGCGTCCCCGACATCCCCGACATCGGCAAGACGGCCGCTCCCGCTGCGCCGGCGCGGGAGCCCGTCCATGCCTGAGTTCGACCTGCAGTTCACGCTGGTCCTGCTGACCAACGGACTGATGATCGGGCTCATGTACGCGCTGATCGCGCTCGGCTTCGTGCTGGTCTACAAGGCGACCGACGCGATCAACTTTGCGCAAGGCGAGTTCGTGATGTTCGCGGCATTCATCGCCGCGGCCGGCGCCTACGCGGCCGACCTGCCGTTCTGGGCCTGCACCCTGATCGCGATCCTGTGCATGGTCGCCTTCAGCTTCGGGCTCGAGCGGGTGGTGTTGCGTCCGCTGATCGGCCGGCCGGTGGTCGCCGTGATCATGGCGACGATCGGCATCGCGGCGCTGCTGCGGGGCTTCTCCACTTTGGTGTTCGGGGCAGGCACGCGCGCCATCACGATGCCGGTGAGCGACGAGCCGATCTACCTGGGCCCCGTGTTCCTGCCGCCGGTCCAGCTGGTGAGCGCCGCGATCAGCCTCACGTTTCTCGCCGGCTTCACCTGGTTCTTCCTGCGCACCCGCATGGGGGTGGCGATGCGCGCGGTCGCCGATAGCCAGCAGGTCGCGATGGCGATGGGCATCAACGTGCCGCGCTATTTCGCGCTCGCCTGGGCGCTCGCCGGCATCGTCTCGGCGCTTGGCGGGGTCGTCTGGGGTGCGATGCTCGGCGTCGACAACCAACTGGCGCTGGTCGGCCTCAAGGTGTTTCCCGTGGTGATCCTGGGCGGGCTCGACTCGGTGCTCGGCGCCGTGATCGGCGGGCTCATCATCGGCGTCGTCGAGAATCTCGCCGCCGGATATCTCGACCCTTACGTCGGCGGCGGCACCAAAGACTTCGCGCCCTACGTCCTG
>DASZHJ010000086.1:0-2751 GCA_035938015.1 Allostellaceae bacterium | reverse complement strand
TTCGGCATAAATGATGTGTGGGCCGATAGTTTCGGCCGGCGCGAGCCAGCAAGAAATACTTGCTCGATCCTGAATTTCGCTCGCGATGATCGTGTCAGGTGTCTCGATCGAGAGCAAACCAGGACACCATACAGTTCTGGTGATCAGATATACAAAGGAGTATTTCTATGCAAGGGAGAGCCGAGCGACGCTCGCGTTCAGGTGTTGAAGAAAAAACATCGCTTCCACGTTTTCCATTGGCGATCGTCCACCAGCGAATTGATGCGCTGAAGCCCGACCCCGCGAACCCGCGCCTGCACAACAGGAAGCAGATCCGGCAGATCGCGAATAGTATTGAGGCGTTCGGCTTCAATGTACCGATCCTGGTGGATTGCGACGGCAAGGTAATTGCCGGGCATGGCCGGCTGCTCGCCTGTGGCGAGCTTGGCTGGACCGAAGTGCAGACGCTCTGCCTCGATCACCTCACCACGGCCCAGGCCCGTGCCTTCATGATCGCCGACAACCGCCTCGCCGAAGTTGCGACATGGGACGACCAACTCCTTGCCGAGCAGCTCAGGGAGCTCTCGCTGCTCGGCCTCGATTTCAAAATCGAGGTCACGGGTTTCGAGCTGGGCGAGATCGATCTGCGGATCGCGTCACTCGAGGACCTGCCCGAGACGACCGACGACCCGGCCGACATTCTGCTCGATCTGACGACCGGGGCGCTGATCAGCAAGCTCGGGGACTTATGGGTTCTCGGAGCCCACCGCGTGTTGTGCGGCAACGCCCTCGACCCCGAGGCCTTCAGAGCGCTGATGGGGGAAGAACGCGCCGGGATGGTGTTCACCGATCCGCCCTATAATGTGCCGATCGATGGTCACGCGAGCGGCCTCGGTGCGATCCACCATCGCCCCTTCCCGATGGCCTCGGGCGAGATGGACAAAGAGGCGTTCACCGCCTTTCTCAGCCAGGCTTGCCGGAACCTCGCCGCGTTCAGCGCTGATGGATCGCTCCACTACCTTTGCATGGATTGGCGCCACCTCGACGAGCTGCTGGCCGCCGGCCGCGATGCCTATGGCGAGCTGAAAAACCTCTGCGTCTGGGTCAAAGACAATGCCGGGATGGGCTCGCTCTACCGCAGCCAGCACGAGCTCGTCTTCGTGTTCAAACAGGGGCGCGGCTCGCACCGCAACAACGTCCAGCTTGGTCAGTTTGGCCGCAACCGCAGCAATGTCTGGCGCTATCCCGGGGTCAATTCCTTCGCCCGCTGCGGCGAGGAGGGCAACCTTCTCGCGCTGCACCCGACCGTGAAACCGGTGGCGATGGTCGCCGACGCGATCCTCGATTGCTCGGCCCGCGGCGACATCGTGCTGGACGCCTTTCTCGGCAGCGGCTCGACGGTGATCGCGGCGGAGCGCACCGGCCGGCGCTGCTACGGGTTGGAGCTCGATCCAGGTTATATGGATACGATCGTCCTGCGCTGGCAGGCACTGACCGGCGAAACCGCTTGCCATGCCGTGAGCGGGGGCAGCTTTGATGATCTCGCCCGCGAGGCGGAGGTGGTCGATGCCGCCTGAAACCCCGCGCGATTATCAGGTAGGCTATGGCAAGCCGCCGCGGCACACCCGTTTCAAGCGTGGTCAATCCGGCAATCCGCGAGGCCGGCCGCGCGAATCGAAGAACCTGCCGACCCTGCTGACCGAGGCGCTGAACGAGCGCGTCATCGTCGCGGAGAATGAAGGGCGCCGCAAGATCACCAAGCGCGAAGCGATCATCACGCAGCTCGTCAACCGCTCGGCCAAGGCCGATCTGCGCGCCATCAAGATCCTGCTCGACATCATCCAGGACATCGAATGCCGGACCGAGCCGACATCCCCGGAGACCTCCTTCGGCTTGGCAGACCAGAAGGTCATCGAACAGCTGAAGGCACGGTTGAACGGCGCGAAATGAGAATCCGATGATCGAGAACGTAACCCGGGCCGAGTACGCGGCTCTGCTGCGGCAGGACTTCGGCACCTTTGCTGCGCGCTGTTTCCACGATCTGAACCCGCAGGCCGAGCTCGCGATGAACTGGCATCTCGAGGTCATCGCGGCGAAGCTGACCGCGGTGCGCGAAGGCAAGATCCGGCGGCTGATCATCAACCTGCCGCCTCGTCATTTGAAATCGCTGATGGCCTCGATCGCGTTCCCTGCGTACTGCCTCGGGCATGATGCGTCGGCCCAGATCCTTTGCATCAGCTATGCCCAAGACCTCGCCGACAAGCTCGCCCGCGATTGCCGCAGCATCATGATGAGCCCGTGGTATCGGCAGATGTTTCCGACGCGCCTCGCCCTGCACCGACAGGCCGTGCAGGAGTTCATCACCACCCGCCAGGGCTACCGCCTCGCCACCTCCACCGGCGGCGTGCTGACCGGACGCGGTGCCGACATCATCCTGATCGACGATCCGTTGAAGCCCGAGGAGGCGCTCTCCGACGCGCAGCGGCAAACCGCCAACGATTGGTACGACCACACCCTGTACAGCCGGCTCAACGACAAGCGGCACGGCGTCATCGTCATCATCATGCAGCGGCTGCACGAAGACGACCTGGTCGGCCACGTGCTGGCCCAGGAGCCGGGGGAGGTGGTGCGCTTTCCCGCGATCGCCGAAACCGACGAGGCGCACCAGATCGAGACGATCTGGGGCCCGCGTTGCTTCGCCCGGCGACGCGGCGAAGCCTTGCATCCATCGCGCGAGCCGCTCGCCACGCTCGAGATGCTCCGCCGCACGCT
>DASZHJ010000085.1:0-4437 GCA_035938015.1 Allostellaceae bacterium | reverse complement strand
TTCCTGGCGCGTACGGAATCGCCGGCCGCCATCGTGACCTATCTCATGCTGTTCCTGACGCCGCTCGCTCTCATCCCGGCGCTCCTCGTGTGGCAGTGGCCCTCGCTGGGGGCCATCGCGTGGCTCATGGTGCTGGGCGCGCTCGGCACGGCGTCGCATATTTCGATGGTGCGCGGCTACGGGTTGGTCGATGCCAGCGCCTGCGCGCCCTTCGAGTTCCTGCGCCTACCCTTCGCGGCGTTCCTGGGTTACGCGCTCTTCTCGGAGGTGACGGATCTCTGGACCTGGGTCGGCGCCATCGCGATCGCGGCCTCGGCGATCTACGTCGCGCGACGAGAGGCCAAGCTCGCGCAAGAGCGCGCGCCCGCGCCGCCGCCCGCCGCCGCGATCAGCGCGCGCGAGCCCTTGCCGCGGGCCTGACCTCGCGCGCGCCTCGGCGATCTGCTATTCGTCGCCGGCCATTCGACAAGGGAGAACACGGATGAAGCTCGGCGGACATTCGGCGCTGGTGACTGGCGGCGCCTCGGGACTGGGAGCCGCGACCGCGCGAGCGCTCGCGAAGGCCGGCGCCAAGGTCGCGCTGCTCGATGTCAACGCCGAAGCAGCGGCCGCCGTTGCCAAGGAGATTGGCGGCCTCGCGGTCTCCTGCGATGTCGCCGATGCCAAGAGCGCCGAGGCGGCCGTCGCCAAAGCCAAATCCGCGCAGGGCGCCGCTCGCGTGCTGATCAATTGCGCGGGGATCGGTCCCGCCCAGCGCATCGTCGGCCGCGAGGGACCCATGCCGCTCGAGGCCTTCAAGCGCGTCATCGATATCAACCTGATCGGCAGCTTCAACCTGATGCGGCTCGCGGCATCCGACATGATCGGCCTCGCGCCGCTGGATGACGGCGAGCGCGGCGTCATCATCTCAACCGCCTCGGTCGCGGCCTACGAGGGCCAGATCGGGCAGGCCGCCTATTCCGCCTCCAAGGGCGGCATCGTGGCGCTCACCTTGCCGGCCGCGCGCGAATTCGCCCGCAGCGGGATCCGCGTCAACGCGATCGCTCCCGGTCTCTTCGCGACGCCGCTGCTGCTGGGCATGCCGCAACCCGTTCAGGAGAGCCTCGCTCAAAGCGTTCCGTTCCCCACGCGCTTCGGCAAGCCCGAGGAATACGCTGCCCTCGTGCTCCACATCATCGAGAACGCCATGATCAATGGCGAGGTCATCCGCCTCGACGGCGCCCTCAGGATGGCGCCGAAGTGAGGAGTTGAGGGTTCGAGGCTCGATTAACTGGGTCCTTTGACTCGGGTGCCAATGGCGCCCGGCTCAGGATACGGTGATCCTTTGTTCGCACGCCCCTCATCCTCAGCCGAACGCGGGACGGGTACGTCGAAGGACGCGATTACTGCTTCGTCTGCAGCGCTGCGGCTTGGCTTGCGAGGTCGGCGGAGGTGGTGGGGGCGGTGAGGCTGACACCCAGGAGGTTGTTCACGCCTACGACCGACGAGGTGGAGATCGATTTGTTGGCGGCGGTGGCGAGGGCCTGGGCGGTGTTGGCTTGGGCGGTCGCCTGCGCGGATTGCGCGGCGGTGAGCGCGGCTTGTGTTGTGGCGTTTGGGTTGGCGGCGAAAGCCGCTTGGGCCGCAGCCAGATTGGTGTTGGCGGTATTCAGCGCGGCGACAGAGTCTTTGTAAGCCGCGATCTTGCCGACTCGTGAGCTTGGCGAGGCGTGGGCGAGGGCGTTCGGCGAGGCGTGGGCGGCATTGAGCGCGCCGAGTTGCGAGGCGGTCGATCCCTTCGTGCTCTTCGACGCGGCGCTTCCCTTGAGTCCCCTCGACGCCGTCGAGCCCTTGCTAGCCTTGGATCCCGAGCTCCTGCCGATGTGGCCGAGATCGACACTCGAGGCGGCGGACGCCGATGTGCCCGATCCGACGGAACTGCCGGCTCCGAGCGCGGCACCGCCGCTATTCCCATGGCCGCCGCCATTGCCGTTCCCATTGCCCCCACCATTCCCGCCGCCTCCGCCGCCCCCGCCACCATGGGGCCAGGCCGGATGGGCGCCGAAGGGAGGGACGGGCAATAACGCCACTCCCGCGGAAATGGCCGCGGCGAGCACGAGCGTTGTGACAGATCGGGATACGAGCGACATCGCAGGCCTCCCAGCAAAACGCGCGGCCCCCTATTTGCTAATAAGGCGTATCGGAGGCCAGTTTTCCAACGCAATCGGCGTGACAAAAGTGGGCTGGCTACGGTCACCCACTGCCGTGCAAAGTCGTACGCCCGCTGCGTTCGGATAGGAACATTCCGCGCTAATGCACGCCACGGCGGTGGTCGCGCTCCGGTGCGATCTCGTCGATGGCGCGGGCGAGCGCGATGTCGCGGTCGGTGACGCCCTCGACGTCGTGGGTGGTGAGGATGATCTCGACGCGGTTTCCCACGTTGAACCATTCGGGGTGGTGATCCATCTTCTCCGCGATGAGCGCTACCTCGCTCATGAAACCCCAGGCCTCCCGGAAAGAGCCGAAATGATAGGTCTTGCGGATTGCGTCGCGGTCCTCGACTTCGCTCCAGCCGGCGAGTTGCCGGATGGCGGTTCCGCGCGCCGTGCCGTGCAGCCGTTCGACCATGCGGTCCCTCCCTATCTCCGTGGCTTGCGGAGAGAACTGGCGGCCCGGCCACGCGATATCAAGCGGGTCCAAGCGCCATGGCGATGAGGGACGCTCGCCCGTTCAGCCAGGCGCCGAGCCTTGGGGATATCGAGGCGCTGGCCGAGCGGGCGCTTGGCACCATCCCCGCGGAGCTCAAGCGGCACCTCGGGAACATTGTCATCCGGGTCGACGAATTCCCGGACGAGGAGGTCGAGGAGGAAATGGAGCTCGAGAGCCCGTTCGACATCCTCGGCCTCTATCGTGGCGTGGCGCTGCCGCACAAGAGCGTCGCCAGCACGCGCGCCGACGCCGATTTGGTGTTCCTCTACCGCCGGCCGATCCTGGACTACTGGTGCGAGACCGGCGAGGACCTCTACCGCGTCGTGCGCCATGTGCTGATCCACGAAATCGGCCACCACTTCGGCTTCTCCGACGATGATATGGACCGGCTGGAGGCGGAGGGGTGAGGGGCTAGACCAGCGCCCTTACGTGCCGGCGCAGCTCCGGCAGCAGGTCGCGCTCGAACCACGGATTGCGCCGGAGCCAGCCGATGTTGCGCCAGCTCGGATGCGGCAGCGCAAAGAAGCGTGGGAGATGCTCGCGCCAGGACCGCACCGTCTCGGTCATGGTGCGCCGGGCCCCCTCGCCAAGGTAATAGTCGATGGCATAGGAGCCCACGAGCAGCGTGAGCTCGACATTCGGCAGGCGCTCCAGAATGGGGCCATGCCAGCGCGGCGCGCATTCCGGTCGCGGCGGCAGGTCACCACCCTTCGCGTCGACGCCGGGATAGCAGAAGGCCATGCCGACGATGGCGACACGCTGCTCGTCGTAGAAGGTCTTGCGGCTCACGCCGAGCCACTCGCGCAAGCGGTCGCCGCTGCGGTCGTTGAAGGAGAGGCCGGTCATATGGACGCGCGTGCCCGGCGCCTGGCTTACGATCAGCAGACGCGCACTCGCGGCGCCGCGCACGACGGGCCGCGGGCCTAGCGGCAGGTGTTTGGCGCAGAGCGTGCAGGCGCGCACCTCCGCGTAGAGCGTGTCGAGGGCCGCCTGCTCAGCGAGCGTCGGCAAGGAGACGACGGACATAAGCCGGTACGATCCCGGTCGCGGGACCGTAGTGGCGCTCGTCGAAGAGCGGCGCGCCTTCGGAGGGCTCGAGATTGAGCTCCACGGTGCGCGCGCCGGGCAAGCCTCGCACCTCCTCGACGAAGCCGGCCGCGGGGTAGACGTTGCCGGAGGTGCCGATGGAGACGAAGACGCCGCAACGGCCGAGCAGATCGTAGATCCGGTCCATCTCCAGTGGCATCTCGCCGAACCAGACCACGTGCGGGCGGAGCCCGCCGGGCTCGCGGCATCGCCCGCATTCGAGCTCGATGCTGAGGTCGCCAAGTTCGGCGTCGAGCGCGCCGCAATGGGCGCAGCGCGTCTTCAGGAGCTCGCCGTGCATATGGACGAGATTGCGGCTGCCGGCGCGCTCGTGCAGGTCGTCGATGTTCTGCGTCACCAAAAACACCTCACCGGGCCAGCGCTGCTCCAGCTCGGCGAGCGCGCGGTGCGCCGCGTTGGGCTGCACGTTCGAACTGCGCAAGCCGCGCCGCCGCTCGTTGTAGAAGGCGTGCACGCGAGCCGGATCGCGCTCGAAGGCCTCGGGCGTTGCCACGTCCTCGATCCTCACCTTCGCCCAGAGACCGTCCTTGTCGCGAAAAGTATCGAGACCGGATTCCTTGGAAATGCCGGCGCCAGTGAGGATCACGATCGAGGGGTGAGCCATGGCGCCCGAAGTCACCCGGCTCGGCCGCCGGTGTCAAG
>DASZHJ010000084.1:0-13863 GCA_035938015.1 Allostellaceae bacterium | reverse complement strand
ATGAGTGCGGAGATCCGTCCCTTCTTCGACGACGTGCCGGCGAGGCTCGCTCGGGCGCAGCTGGTGATTGCGCGCTCCGGCGCCTCGACGGTGGCCGAGCTCACGGTAATGGGGCGACCCGCAATTCTGGTGCCCTATCGCTACGCCGCGGACGATCACCAGACGGCCAATGCCCGAGCGCTCGAGGCCGCGGGCGCCGCGTGGGTTATGGCCGAGTCCACGTTCACTCCGGACGCGCTTTGCCAGCGCATCGTCGCGCTGATGGATGCGCCCGAGACCCTCACGAAAGCTGCGCGGGCTGCTCACGGGCTCGGCCGGCCAGACGCCGCCGAGCGGCTCGCCGACCTCGTGCTGGCGACGGCCGGTGATGCCGCCGGAGAGGCCGCCGCATGAAGGCGCTTCCCCTCGACATCGGCAAGATCCACTTCGTCGGCATCGGCGGTATCGGCATGAGCGGGATCGCCGAGATCCTGCATAACCTCGGCTATGCCGTGCAGGGCAGCGATCTCGTTGACGGCGCCAACGTGCACCGGCTGCAGCAGCTCGGCATCTCCGTCGAGATCGGTCACAAGCCCGAGAACCTCGGCGACGCTCAGGTGGTTGTAATTTCTTCGGCGGTGAGATCCGACAATTCCGAGGTGGTGGCGGCGCGCACGCGGCTCATTCCAGTGGTCCGGCGCGCGGAAATGCTGGGCGAGCTGATGCGCCTCAAGTGGTCGATCGCGGTCGCGGGCACCCACGGCAAGACCACGACCACCTCGATGATCGGCGCGCTTCTCGACGCGGCCCAGCTCGACCCCACCGTGATCAACGGCGGCATCATCAATGCCTACGGCACCAATGCAAGGCTCGGCGCCGGCGATTGGATGGTAGTCGAGGCCGACGAGAGCGACGGCACCTTTGTGAAGCTGCCGGCGACCATCGCCGTGGTGACTAACATCGATCCCGAGCATCTCGATTTCTACGGTACCTTCGAGGCGGAACAGCACGCATTCGAGAGCTTTGTCGCGAACATTCCGTTCTACGGCTTCGCCACGCTCTGCGTCGATCACCCGGTGGTGCAGGGTCTCATCCCCAAGCTCGCCGAGCGGCGCGTGGTAACCTACGGATTGTCGCCGCAGGCGGATGTGCGCGCCGTCAACATTGATATCGGCCGCGAGGGCGCGCGCTACGACGCGGTGGTGACCGACCGGCACGCCGAGACCAGCCGGACCATCGACGGACTTCGGCTGCCGATGCTCGGTCAGCACAATGTGCAGAACTCGCTCGCGGCAATCGCCGTCGCCGAGGGGATGGGACTCTCCGACACGGTCGTGCGTACGGCGCTCCAGTCCTTCAAGGGCGTGAAGCGCCGCTTCACCAAGACGGGCGAGGTCCGCGGCGTCACCGTGATCGACGACTACGGCCATCATCCCGTGGAGATCGCAGCCGTGCTCAAAGCGGCGCGCGCAGCGGCCGCGGGGAGCGTACTAGCCGTCGTACAACCTCATCGCTACTCGCGGGTGGCCAATCTCTTCGAGGGTTTCTGCACGTGCTTTAACGATGCCGACGTCGTGATCGTCGCGGACATCTATGCCGCGGGAGAGTCACCGATCGCGGGCATCGATCGCGACGCGCTGGTAGCGGGATTGCGCAGCCGCGGCCATCGTGCCGTGATCGCGCTAGGGGGTCCCAAGGAGCTCGCGCCGCTCGTCCAGAGCCTCGTCAGGGCCGGCGACTACGTGGTCTGCCTCGGTGCGGGATCGATTACCTATTGGGCGCAGGCGCTGCCAGCTGAGCTCACCCGGCTCTTCGCGATGTCCCAGTCGGGGACGGCGGCATGATGACCGCGCGCCAGACCAAACATCTCATCGATCGGTTGCCGACGGCGCGCGGTCGGCTCACGGCGGATGCGCCTCTGGCACCGATCACCTGGTTCCGGGTCGGCGGTCCGGCTGAGGTTATGTTCCGCCCGGCCGACGCGGAGGATCTCGCCGAATTCCTGGCCAAGAAGCCGCCGGACGTGCCGGTGACGGCGATCGGCGTCGCCTCCAATCTGCTGGTGCGGGACGGTGGCGTCGGGGGCGTCGTGGTACGACTCGGCCGAGGCTTCGCCGCGATCGAGACCGGCGGCACGCGGGTGAGCGCGGGTGCCGCAGTCCTCGACCTCAACGTCGCGGTCGCCTGCCGCGCCGCCGGCGTGGGCGGACTCGAGTTCCTGTCGGGCGTTCCCGGCACGATCGGTGGCGCGCTGCGAATGAATGCGGGCGCGTACGGCCGCGAGATCAAGGACGTTCTCGAGAGCGCGAGCGCGCTCGATAGCGTCGGTGTGCGCCATGAACTCGGCCTGACCGAGATGGGGCTCGCCTATCGCCATTGCGGCGTACCCGAGGACTGGATCTTCCTGGCAGTCGTCTTGCGCGGCGTCGAGGCCGATCGCGACGCGATCCAGCAGCGCATGGCCCAGATCCAGTCCGAGCGCGAGGCGAGTCAGCCGATCCGTGCGCGCACGGGCGGCTCGACCTTTGCCAATCCCGAAGGCCACAAAGCCTGGGAGCTCATCGACCGCGCGGGTTGCCGCGGCCTCGCGCGTGGCGGCGCGATGGTCTCCGAGAAGCACACCAATTTCCTCATCAATACCGGCAACGCCACGGCAGCGGACATCGAGGGTCTCGGCGAGGAGATCCGCCGGCGCGTGTTCGAGAAATTCGGCGTCGCGCTCGAATGGGAGATTCGTCGCATCGGCCGACCGGCTGCGGGTGTCAAGGAGGCCGCGCCGTGACCCGTGTCACCGTGCTCATGGGCGGTTGGTCCGCCGAGCGTGAGGTATCGCTCTCGAGCGGCAAGGAGTGCACGAAAGCGCTCAAGGCTGAAGGCTTCGATGTCGCCGCGATCGATGTACCGCGCGACCTCGACAAGCTGCTAAAGCTCCTGAAGCCGCGGCCCGACGTGGTGTTCAACGCTCTACATGGGCGCGGCGGCGAGGATGGGACCGTCCAGGGCGTGCTCGAGTTCCTTCGCATTCCCTACACACATTCAGGCGTGCTGGCGTCGGCGGTGGCGATGGACAAGCCGCTCGCCAAAGCCGTCTTCGCCGCAGCAGGCTTGCCGGTGCCGGAAGGCCGCGTGGTGCCGCGCGCCCAGTTGACCGCGGGCGATCCCGTGCCGCGGCCCTTCGTGGTGAAGCCGCCTAACGAGGGATCCAGCGTCGGCGTGCGAATCGTGCGCCCGAACGACAATTCCTGGGCTGTCGAGGCGGGCGAATGGGCCTACGCGGAGGCGCTGGTTGAGCGCTTCGTGCCCGGCCGCGAGATCACCGCGGCGGTGATGGGCGAGCGAGCGCTTGGCGCGCTCGAGATTCGGCCGCACGGCACCTTCTATGACTACACCGCCAAGTACGAGCTTGGCGGCTCGGATCACCTAATGCCGGCGCCCATCCATGAGGCCGCTTACGAGCAGGCGCTCGACATCGCCGTGCGCGCGCATCGAGCCTTGGGGTGTCGCGGCGTGAGCCGAGCGGATTTGCGCTACGACGACACCAAGGGCGAACCCGGGCGCATGGTGCTGCTCGAGATTAATACTCAGCCAGGCATGACGCCGACCTCGCTGGTGCCGGATATCGCCCGTCATGTCGGCATCGAGTTTCCCGCGCTCGTGCGCTGGATGGTGGAGAACGCGGCATGCGACTTCTGACCGCGGATCCGGATCCCGGGCGCCCCGCGCGATCGCCGCGCCGGCGCCGCTCGCCACGCTGGGCGTGGCGCCTCGGCGCGGCGTCGCTGGCGGCGTCGCTGGCCGCCGGTGTTGCATTTGCCGTGCACCACAGTGGCTGGGATGTCGAGGCGGTTGAGCGTGCCAGCGCAAAAGTGCTCGCGCTCACGGTGGAGGCGGGTCTCACGGTGAGCGACGTCGTCGTGCAAGGCCGCGGCCGCACGGACGGCGGCACCATTCTTGCGGCGCTGGGCGCCGCGCGTGGCACTCCCATGCTCGCGATCAGCCCGTCGGCGGCGAAGGCGCGCCTGGAGGCGCTGCCCTGGATTCGCTCCGCTTCGGTCGAACGGCTGCTGCCGGATACGCTCTATGTGCAAGTAACGGAACGGCAGGCCCTCGCGCTCTGGCAGCGCAAGGGCAAGCTCGAGCTGATCGATCGTGATAGCACGGTGGTCGCGGTGCCGCGCCTCGACGAGTTCTCCGATCTGATCATCCTGGTGGGAGACGACGCACCGAAGGCGGCGCCCGCGCTTCTGGAGATGCTCTCGAGCGAGCCCGCGCTGCGCTCGCATGTGGTTGCGGCTGTGAGGGTTGGCGGGCGGCGCTGGAATCTGCGGCTCGACAGCGGCATCGACGTCGAGCTGCCCGAGGACAACGTCGGCGCGGCCTGGCACCAGCTCGCGCAGCTGGATCGGACCGATGGTCTCCTGAAGCGCGATATCCTGAAGGTCGATCTCCGCCTGCCCGACCGTCTGGTGTTGCAGGTGCCGGAAGTCGCCAAGCCGGCGCCGATCAAGAAAAAGAATGTTGGGAGGGCGACATGAGGAAGCACGGCGAGCGGGCCCGCGGCAGCCTGATTGCCGCGCTCGATATCGGCAGCGCCAAGCTCTGCTGCTTCCTCGCGCGCGTGGAAGAGGGCGGGCCGCGCATCATCGGCATTGGCCACCAGGTTTCCCGCGGTGTGCGCAACGGGCTCATCGTGGATCTCGAGGCCGCGAGCCAGGCGATCCTAAACACCGTGCACGCCGCCGAGGAGATGGCTGGCGAGACCATCTCGGAAGTGGTGGTGAACCTCTCCGGGGGCTTCGCCCCCTCGCGCATAGTCAAGGCGGAGATCGCCGTCAACGGCCGCGAGATCACCAACTCGGATATGCGCCGCGTGCTGAACCAGGGCTATCTGCTGAAGGAGCCCGCGGAGCGTGAGGTCATCCATTCGATACCCGTAGGATTCTCGATCGACGATAGCCGTGGGATTCGCGATCCCCGCGGCATGTTCGGACAGCGACTCGGCGTCAACATGAACATCGTCGCGGGGATGTCGGGGGCCGTGCGCAACCTCGCGACTTGCATTGCACGCTGCCACCTGGAAATCGCGGCGCTGGTGGTCAGCCCCTATGCCTCAGGCCTCTCGGCGCTGGTGCCCGACGAGACCGGCCTCGGCGTCACCGTCATCGACATGGGCGGCGGCACCACAGGCATCGCGGTGTTCTTCGAGGGCAACCTTGTGTTCACCGACAGCGTTCCGGTCGGCGGCATCCATGTCACCAACGACATTGCGCGCGGGCTCTCGACGCCGGTGTTGCATGCCGAGCGCATGAAAACTTTGCACGGCAACGCGATCGCGTCGCCGGCGGACGAGCGCGAGACCATCACGGTGCCCCAAGTGGGCGAAGAGGAAGACGGCGAGGTCACGCACGTGCCGAAGTCGCTCCTGGTCGGGATCATCGCGCCCCGAATCGAGGAGACCTTCGAGCTCGTACGCAATTCCCTTGAGGCGAGCGGTTTCGACAAGGTAGCGGGCCGCCGCGTCGTGCTCACAGGTGGAGCGGCTCAGCTCCCCGGCATGCGCGAGCTCGCGGGACTGATCCTCGACAAACAGGTTCGCGTTGGCAAGCCCCTGCGCATCTCGGGGCTGGCCGAGGCAACGGGTGGGCCGGCGTTCGCGACGAGCACTGGCCTCGTTCAGTTCGCACTTTCGGAGCGGGCCGAGACCCTGCGGCAGGGTCCCGCGCTCGCGGAGGAGCCGGGCGGCCTTTTTGGCCGGTTCGGCGTTTGGATCCGTGAGCACATTTAACACCCGGCCCCCTTGCCGTGGGGGCCGGGACCACTCTGCCGGTCAGACCGGCTGAAACCACGGAGTTACGCGGAGGACAGGATGACGATTAACATTTCGGTACCCCAAGAACAGCATGAGCTGAAGCCACGTATCACCGTGATTGGCGTGGGCGGCGCCGGTGGTAATGCGGTCAACAATATGATCCGCTCCAATCTCGTCGGGTGCGACTTCGTCGTCTGCAACACCGACGCGCAGGCGATGAAGCAATCGCTCTGCGAGCGTCGCATTCAGCTCGGCATCGGCGTGACCCGGGGCCTGGGCGCAGGCTCGCGCCCCGACGTCGGTCGCATCGCCGCCGAGGAGGCGCTCGAGGAGATCATGGAAACCCTCGGCGGCGCCAATATGGTCTTCATCACCGCCGGCATGGGCGGCGGCACAGGCACAGGTGCCGGCCCTGTAATCGCGCGGGCGGCGCGCGAGGCCGGCATCCTCACGGTCGGCGTCATCACCAAGCCCTTCCAGTTCGAAGGGGCGCAACGCATGCGCACCGCCGAATCCGGCATCCAGGAGCTGCAGAAATACGTCGACACTCTCATCATCATCCCGAACCAGAACCTGTTTCGTGTCGCCAACGAGAAGACGACCTTCGCGGATGCCTTCAAGATGGCGGACGACGTGCTCTATTCCGGCGTGCGCGGCGTTACGGATCTGATGGTGATGCCGGGTCTCATCAACCTCGATTTCGCCGACATCCGCGCGATCATGGCCGAGATGGGCAAGGCGATGATGGGCACCGGCGAGGCCGAGGGCGATCGCCGCTCGATCGATGCTGCGGAGGCGGCGATCTCGAATCCGCTGCTAGACGATGTGTCGATGAAGGGCGCCAGAGGCGTGCTCATCAATATCACGGGCGGGCCGGACATGACGCTGTTCGAAGTCGACGAGGCCGCCAACCGCATCCGCGAAGAGGTGGATCCCGAGGCGAACATCATCTTCGGCTCGACTTTCGACGAGTCGCTCGAGGGCCGGATCCGGATCTCGGTGGTGGCAACGGGCATCGATGCCGCCGCGATGGCTCAGCCGCGTCCGGTGATCAGCCTGGTCAGCGATCGCTCGCGGCCCGAGGCGGTGGCTGCTGCCGTATCGGCACTGCCGCCGCAGCCCGCGGCCGCGGCGATGGGGTCGATCGCGGCTGCCGCGGCTGCCATGGCCACGGCCCCCCAGCCGGTGATCGCCGGCACCAGCGCACTCGCCATGGCCCAACCGCAGCAACAGCCCCAAGCGGTGGCGCAGCCTTTACCGCAAGCTCAGCCGGCGGTACCGAAGCCCGTGCCGCAGGCGCCTCTTGAGACCCCTTCGGTGTCACAAGCGGAGACCATCGAACGGGCGATCGTGCGGGATGACGCGTTCATTCCGCCGAAGCCGGTCGAGCCGCAGGTCCGTCCGACAACCGCTGCGGCTCCGGTCGGATCGCCCGATCCGTTCGCAGCGGCTGCGATGGCGAATGGCGGGCGCGGGCAACCGGCCTACAAAATGCGGACACCCAGTCTGTTCGAGCGCGTGACCGGAGTCGGGCGCGGTCGAGCAGCCTCGGCGGAGCCGGCACCCGTAAGGGCAGGACCGGTGGTTCCGACCGCTCCCGCTCAGCCGGCCGCGGCTCAGCCCCGGCTTGGGCCGCTTGATCCTGCCGACCGCGTCACGGTGAGCAAGGGTGAGGAGGATTTGCTGGAAATCCCGGCTTTCCTGCGCCGCCAAGCCAACTAAGTTCCCGCCCCTCCGGGCCGGGCGACGGCGCTCGAGCCGCCGCCCGGCCGGGTCGAAGCACCATTAACAGAGGGTTTAAGGTGTCGGGAGAAGCGTCTTTAAGCCATTGATTTAACTATTAAATTTGTGTTACAATCGTTCATAAAGTGTGATTTGTTCCGGGGCTTTCTCGCCTGTTAGGTCTGTCGTTACGCGAGGGGCGAATCGCGCTTTAGAATCGGGGGATTAGTCGTGGATCTGGGGGTTGTTCCGCAAAAGACCATCAAGGCGGCCATGCCGTGCCGCGGCATCGGCGTCCATTCCGGCGCTCGCGTGGCCATGGTTCTGCATCCGGCGCCAACCGACAGCGGCATTGTATTTCGTCGCAGCGATCGCGGCGGCGCGTGTGTCGCGGCCAACTGGCGGAACGTCCAAGAGTCGCCGCTTTGCACCACCCTTACGAACCGTGAGGGCGTATCGGTTGCGACCGTTGAGCACCTGCTCGCCGCGCTCGCAGGCGCCGAGATCGACAACGCGATCGTCGAGCTCGATGGTCCCGAAGTCCCAGTGATGGACGGCAGCGCTGAGCCGTTCCTCTTTCTCATAGAGCGCGCCGGCGTCGTCGAGCAGGATGCGCCGCGCCGTGCCATCAAGGTCCTGAAGCCCGTGCGGGTCGCCGATGAGGATAGTGCGGCGGTGCTCGAGCCGGACGTGGGGTTCAGCGTGAGCTTCGAGATCGATTTCTCCAGCCAGCAGGTGCGCCGCCAGGACATCACGCTTTCTATCGACGCCGAGACTTTCAAGGCTGATCTGGCGCGGGCCCGCACGTTCGGGTTCCTCGAGGAAGTGGAACGCATGCGCGCCGCCGGCCTGGCGCGCGGCGGCTCGCTGGATAACGCCGTGGTGGTGAGCGACGGGAAGGTGCTCAACACCGGCGGACTGCGCTACGCCGACGAGTTCGTTCGGCACAAGGTGCTGGACGCTGTGGGAGACCTCTATCTTGCGGGCGGGCCGATCGTCGGGCATTTCCGTGGAGTGCGTTCGGGCCACGCGATGAACCGGCGGCTGCTAGAGACCCTGTTCGCGGACCGCAACGCGTGGTGCCGAACCACGCTGGGCGCGGCCGAGCTCACAGAACCTGCCAACTGGGCTTCAGGCGCCCGCGTGGCCCGCGCCTAACCAGTTCCTGCATAACGCTTTTTAGGGAGTCGTTCGCGGCTCCCCGCCCATGATATAACGGGGCCGCGGGGGATAGCGGCCATGGGCATCCCCACCAAATGAAATTACGGCTGGGGCGGATGCTATGCGAACTGGGGTGTCGTTGCGCCTTCTGGTCATGACCGGCGCGCTCGCGCTCGCCGCGTGCGCCAGCAACGAGAAGCAGGACTATGTCGAGCGTCCCGTCGAGGCGCTCTACAACACCGCCATGGACGATATGGTGGCCGAGAACTACAGCAAGGCCGCCAAGGAATTCGACGAGACTGAGCGCCAGCACCCTTATTCCATCTGGGCGACCAAGGCCCAGCTGATGTCAGCCTATTCGCTCTACGAAGCCGGCGCCTATGACGAATCCATCCTGGCTCTCGACCGGTTTATCCAGCTGCATCCCGGCCATCCCGACGTCGCGTACGCGTACTACATGAAGGCGCTCGATTACTACGTGCAGATCACCGATGTCGGACGCGACCAGCGCATTACCGAGGATGCGCTCAAGACGATGCAGGAGGTTGTGCGCCGGTTCCCAGACACGCGCTACGCCCGGGATGCCCGGCTCAAGATCGACCTGACGCGCGACCATCTCGCGGGCAAGGAGATGGAGATCGGCCGGTACTACGAGACCCAGAAGGAGTACTTGGCGGCGATCAATCGCTTCCGCAACGTGGTAGGCAACTACCAAACGACCACCCATGTGCCGGAGGCATTGCACCGTCTGATCGAGTGCTACTTGGCGCTCGGGCTCAACGATGAGGCGCAGCGAACCGCCTCGGTGCTCGGCTACAACTATCCCGGCAGCGAGTGGTACCGCGACAGCTATGCACTGGTCACCAACTCCAAGGATCTGCCGCCGGACCTGCGCGCGCAAAAAGGCTGGCTGACCCAGGTGATGGACTCGATTTTCTGAGCCGCCGCCCGCACTCCTGAACCTCATTGCCCGGCTCTGGCCGGGCACGCGCGGCGTGGCTATCATCCGCGCCGATGCTACATAGCCTCACCATTCGCGACGTGGTGCTGATCGACCGGTTGGAGCTTAGCTTCCACCCGGGACTCTGCGTGCTGACCGGCGAGACCGGCGCCGGCAAGTCGATCTTGCTGGATGCGCTGGGTCTCGCCTTGGGCGTACGCGCAGAGAGCGGCCTGGTCCGGCAAGGCGTCGAGCAGGCGGTGGTGACCGCGGTCTTCGCCCTGCCTGCCGGACACCCGGCACGCGCGCGCGTCGCGGAGCACGGGCTCGAGGGTGAGGGGGACGGTGTCCTCGTGCTGCGCCGCGTGCTCACCGCCGATGGCCGCAGCCGCGCCTTCGTCAACGATCAACCCGCTAGCGTCGGGCTGCTGCGCGAGCTCGGCGAAATGCTGGTGGAGATCGAGGGTCAATTCGCCCAGCGCGGCCTGCTCGATGCGGCGACCCACCGCGAAGCCCTCGACGCCTTCGGCAGCCACGGCACCGAGCTTCAGGCGATGCAGAGCGCGTGGCGCCTCTGGCGCGAGGCGCGGCAGGCGCGCGAGGCCGCGGAGCAGCGCCTCGCGACAGCGCGCGCCGAGGAGGAGTATCTTCGCTATGCCCTTGGCGAGCTCGATGCCCTGAAGCCCGAGCCCGGCGAGGAGCGCCGTCTCGCGGAGTCCCGCGCGTTCCTGCAGCAGCGCGAGAAGCTCGGCGAAGCGCTGGAGGCGGCGCTCTCGGAACTGGCGGGCGATCGGGGCGCCGAGCGCGCTGTCGGCACGGCGCTCCGCCCGCTCGAGCGCCTGCGCGAGAAGTTGGGCGAGCGTCTCGACCCCGCTGTCGGGGCGCTCGAGCGAGCCGCGAGCGAGCTGCGCGAGGCAATTGCGCAGGTCGAGGCGGCGCTCAGAGAGCTTCGCCCGACCGGCCCGAGTCTCGAGCAGCAGGAAGAGCGCCTATTCGCGCTCCGTGCCCTCGGCCGCAAGCATGGCGTCGCCGTTGACGCGCTCGCGGATCTTCGCGTGGAGATAGCCGATAAGATCGCTGCGCTCGAAGACGGCGGCAGCGAGGTCAAGACGCTCAAGCGGCGCGAAGCCGAGGCGCGCAACGACTACGTCGGGATCGCAAGCCGTGTGGGCGAGCGACGGCGGAGCGCCGCCAAGGCACTCGATACGGCGGTTGCAAAGGAGCTCAAACCCCTGAAGCTCGACAAGGCGCGGTTTGCCACGATGCTGACGGCGCTGTCTGAGTCCGAGTGGGCGGAGTGGGGCGCCGAGCGTGTGCACTTCGAGGTGCAGACGAACCCCGGGGCACCGCCGGGGCCGCTTGCCAAGATTGCGTCTGGCGGCGAACTGGCCCGGTTTCTGCTTGCGCTCAAGGTGGTGCTGGCCCGCACCTTGCCCGCGCTCACACTGGTCTTCGATGAGGTCGACAGTGGCATTGGCGGAGCGGTCGCGGCCGCGGTGGGCGAGCGGTTGCACCGACTCGGCGAGAAGCTGCAGGTCCTCGTGGTGACTCATTCGCCGCAGGTCGCGGCCAAGGGCACGCATCATTGGCGAGTTGCCAAGCGCCAGGCGGCGAGCAACACCCTCACCACCGTTGCGGAGCTCAGCATCGCCGAGCGCCAGGAAGAGATAGCCCGCATGCTTTCCGGTAGCGTTATCACCGCCGAGGCGCGTGCCGCCGCGGCGAGCCTGATGAGCGGCCTCAGGCCATGAGCGCGAAGCGGAAGGACAAGGAAGCGGCGGTGCCCTCGGTGGAGTCGCTGACCGACGAGGAGGCCGCGGCGGAGCTGAAGCGCCTCGCGGCGGAGATCGCGCATCACGATCGCCTCTACCACCAGCAGGATCAGCCGGAAATATCCGACGCCGAGTACGACGCGCTCCGCCGGCGCAACCAGGCGATCGAGCGACGCTTCCCACTCCTGGTGCGGTCGGATAGCCCAAGTCAGCGCATCGGCGCGGCGCCGGCGAGCGGCTTTGCCAAGGTCAGGCACGCGCTCCCGATGCTCTCGCTCGAGAACGCCTTCGACGAGGCGGACGTCCGCGATTTCTTCAAGGGTATCCGGAATTTCTTCAAGCGGCCCCAGGATCTTGAGCGCGTTGCCGAGGACAAGATCGCAGTGATGTGCGAGCCGAAGATCGACGGCCTCTCCTCGACCTTGCGTTATGAGGAAGGCCGGCTGGTGCTTGGCGCCACCCGCGGCGACGGTTTGACCGGCGAAAACGTAACGGAGAACATCAAGACTATCGCGGGCGTGCCGAAAGAACTTAGGGGTCGCGGCTGGCCCGGGGTGCTGGAGGTGCGCGGCGAGATCTATTACGAGCACAAGGGCTTCTTCGCGCTCAACGCGGAGCGCGAGAAAGCGGGCGAGCCGACCTTCGTCAATCCGCGCAACGCCGCGGCAGGCTCGCTGCGCCAGCTCGACGCGCGGATCACCGCGGCGCGTCCGCTGAAATTCTTCGGCTACGCGCTCGGCGAGGTGAGCGAGCGCTTCGCCAAGAGCCATTCGGAAATACTGAAGCACCTGAAGGAGTGGGGTTTTCCAGTCAATCCAAAATCCAAGCTCTGCCACGGCGTCGACGCGGTGCTCGCCTACCATCGCGAGCTCGCCGACGAGCGCGCCGAGTTGCCCTACGATATCGACGGTGTCGTCTACAAGGTGAACGACATCGATCTGCAGGAGCGGCTCGGCATGGCGACGCGCGCGCCGCGCTGGGCGATCGCGCACAAGTTCCCGGCCGAGCAGGCGAGCACGGTGCTCAAGGACATCATGATCAGCGTGGGCCGCCAGGGCTCGCTCACGCCCATCGCGATGTTGGAGCCGATCACCGTGGGCGGCGTTGTCGTGCAGCGCGCCACGCTCCACAACGAGGACGAGATCGCGCGCAAGGATATCCGGGTCGGCGATACCGTGATCGTGCAGCGCGCGGGCGACGTGATCCCTCAGGTCGTGGGGAGCGTCCCGGAAAAGCGACCGCGGGGTGCCAAGCCCTTCGTGTTCCCGCAGCAATGCCCGGTCTGCCATAGCCTCGCCGTGCGCGAGCCCGGCGAGGCGGTCCGGCGCTGCACCGGGGGTCTGATCTGCGCCGCGCAGGCGGTGGAGCGGCTCCGTCATTTCGCCTCGCGGGACGCCTTCGACATCGACGGCCTCGGCGCACAGCGCATCGACGAGCTTTGGACCGACAAGCTGATCAGGGCGCCCGCCGACATCTTCCGGCTGCACCGCCACGAGGCGGCGCTTGCGGAGCGCGACGGTTGGGGGCCGGTGAGTGCCAAGAAGCTGATCGAGGCGATCGAAGCGCGGCGCAAAATCTCGCTCGACCGCTTCATCTACGCCCTTGGCATTCCGCAGGTCGGCCACACAACGGCGCGCCTGCTCGCGCGGCACTACAAGACACTCGACCGCTGGCGGCACGACATGATCGCGGCCAAGGACGAGAGCAGCGAGGCATGGCAGACACTCAACGACATCGGCGGCATCGGCGAGGACATGGCGACCGACATCGTGGGATTCTTCGCCGAGCCGCATAACCGCAAGCTGGTCGACGACCTCCTCAAGGAGATCGAGGTGCTCGATTTCGAGGGACCGAAGGCGAGCGGCTCGAAGATCGCCGGCAAGACCGTGGTCTTCACGGGCTCGCTCACGACCATGACGCGCTCGGAGGCGAAGGGCCGCGCCGAGGCGCTCGGCGCCAATGTCGCCGGCAGCGTCTCCAAGAAGACCGACTACGTCGTGGTCGGCGAGGATGCGGGATCCAAGGCGGACAAGGCCAAGGAATACGGCGTGACCACGCTGACCGAACAGCAGTGGATAGAGCTTATCGGGGCGTAAAAGTGCACGAAACAGGCGGCGTGCCGAAAACGGGCTGGGCGAAACTCGCGCCCGAACTGCACGTCAATGACATCGGGGCCAGCGTTGCATTTTGGCGGAACATTCTTGGGTTCGAGATCGCCTACCAACGGCCAGAGGAGAAGTTCGTCTATCTCGAGCATAGCGAGGGCCATCAGGTCATGCTCTGCGAGCGGCACGGCCGATGGGAAACCGGACCTTTCGACTACCCGCTGGGCCGCGGCGTCATGTTTCAGCTTTATTTCAAAAGTCTCGAGCCGGCCCTGGCGGCGGTATCGGCGCACGCGTGGCCGATCTACCACGAACTCAGGGAGGTCTGGCGCCGAGCGGGAGACCAGGAGACCGGCCAGCGCGAGTTCTTCCTGC
>DASZHJ010000083.1:0-13245 GCA_035938015.1 Allostellaceae bacterium | reverse complement strand
GGGTCCGAGGATCTCGTTCCAGGGCGGCGGCTCGAAATAGGCGCTCGCCATCACGCTCGCGAGGTCGCGGCTCCAGGGCGTCTCGTGCTCGCGGGCGAAGGCGACCGCGGCCGCGAGGCGCGCGGCATCGAAGCCCTCGTCCTCCGGCGGCACCATCGGCCAGGGCGCCGGATCGGGCGATGGAAAGTAGAGCGATCTGGATGCCACCTGGCGTTCCGCCCGGAATACCCTTGTATGCCCGCGAGTATAGACAATCAGGGGCGGCTCGTCCCGCGGAGCAAGCGGCCAAGCCTTGGCACGAGCGCGGTTTTTCCTTGACAAAACACCCTCCGCGCCGTCGCCTTCCCTGCAATCGATCAATCCCCTCCGGCTCGAGGATGTGACATGGGTAGTTTCAGCATTTGGCATTGGCTGATCGTGATCGCGGTGATCGCCGTGCTGTTCGGCGGCCGTGGCAAGCTCACCAACGTGATGGGCGACTTCGCCAAGGGCATCAAGGCGTTCAAGCAGGGGATGAAGGACGACGAGACCGCCGAGGCCGAGACGCCGCCCAAGGTCACGGCGCAGCAGAGCGCGGGCACCGCGAGCCCCGCCGCCACCGACCGTCCCGCGCACGATCGCACCTGATCGCACAAACCGGAGGGGATACCGGCGGCGCGTCCCCGTGGCGCGCCGCGTTCGTTCCGAGAGTCAGCGCGCGCAATCATGACCAAGGCCGCATCCCGCCCCCGCTATGCGCGGCTGCTCTCGGCGCTGCCGGCCGTGGTGCCGTTCGTGCCGCCGGAGGCGCTGGAGCGGCGCATCGGACACAGGCTCAAGGTGCGGATCGGCGCCAACGAGAGCGCTTTCGGTCCCTCGCCCCGGGCCGTGGCCGCGATGGCGGGGGCATCGGCGCGGGTCAATTGGTACTGCGATCCCGAAGGATTCATCCTGCGCGAGGCGATCGCGCGACGGCACAACGTCGCGCGCGACAACGTGGTGCTGGGCGCCGGCATCGACGATCTCCTGGGATTGATCGTGCGCAGCTTCGTCGATCCCGGCGAGCGCGTGGCGATGTCGCTGGGCGCCTATCCCACCTTCGCCTTCCACGTGAACGGCTTCGGCGGGAAGCTCGTCACGACGCCCTATGTCGAGGATCGCAACGATCCCGAGGCGCTGGGATCGCTGGCGCGCCGGCGGCGTGCGCGGCTGGTCTATCTTTCGAACCCCGACAACCCCACCGGAAGCTGGATCGCGGGCGCCGACATTCGGCACCTGATCGAGCGGCTGCCCGAGGGCTGCCTCCTGGTGCTCGACGAGGCCTATGCGGATTTCGCGCCGGCCGACGCGCTGCCCGCGATCGAGGCCGAGGATCCCCGCGTCATCCGGCTGCGCACCTTCTCGAAGGCACACGGCATGGCGGGCGCGCGCATCGGCTATGCCGTGGCGCCCCAGGAGACTATCCGCGCCTTCGACAAGATCCGCCACCACTTCGGCGTCAACCGTGTGGCGCAGGAAGGCGCCTACGCCTCTCTCGGCGATCCCGACTTCATCGCGGGCGTGGTGCGCTCGGTGGAGGCGGGCCGCGGGGATTACGAGCGGCTGGCCTCCGAGCTCGGCCTGAAGACCCTGCCGTCGGCCACCAACTTCGTCGCGGTCGACTTGGGCAGCGCCGAGCACGCGACCTCCGCGATGAAGCGCCTGCTCGAGGAAGAGGCGGTATTTGTGCGCATGCCGGGGGTCCCGCCCTTGAACCGCTGCATCCGGGTCACCGTCGGCACGCCGCAGGAGCGCGCCGATTTCGCCGAGGCGCTCCGGAGGGTGGTGGCGGAGCTCAGGGAAGTTTCGTGATGTTCACAAAGTCTCGCATCCCGAAGTCTCGCATCCCGGTCGCGGTCATCGGCAGTGCAACGCCGAAAAAAGGCAGCGTCGAGTTCGCCACGGCAAGAGAGCTTGGTTACGCGCTCGCGAAAGCGGGATTGATCGTCGCGTGCGGCGGGAGAACCGGGATCATGGAAGCGGTCTCTCTGGGCTGCAGCGAGGCCGGCGGCATCTCGATCGGGATCTTGCCGAGTCTCGACAGCCGCGCGAACCCGCATTGCTCGATCGTCCTGTTGACCGATCTGGGCACCGCTCACGATCCCATCCACCCCGAGATCAGCCGAAATCGGGTGCTGATCCTGGGCGCGCCTTGCGTGTTTGCGGTCAGCGGCCGCTCCGGCACCAGCAACGAGCTGGGCTTTGCTCTTCGAGCCGAAAAGCGCGTCTTCGGACTCTGCAACCCGCCGGAGCCAGAGGATCACGCCGGCCCGTCGGTCTGGAATGCGCCCGGCAGCGGTTTCACCCGTCACGCGAGCGTCGCCGAGGCGATGGCCGCCTTCGCCGAATTCGGTCTGCCGCCCGAGGCGTGATCTGCTCACATGCAACTGGAGCACGTCCCGCTGGATGGAATCACTGCGTCCTTCGACTCGCGCCCTTCGACAAGCTCAGTGCGCGGCTCAGGATGAGGTGATTTTCTTAGCGCGTTCAAAAACTTCCCTCATCCTGAGCCGCGAGCGTCCCTCGACGCCGCAAAACGGCGCTCGGGATGAGGGCGAGCGACCTCATGGTGAGCCTGTCGAACCACGAAGGACGCACGTCGCTACGCCTTAGAGCGTCTCCGCGGGTGAGGCCCGCTCCTCCACGTAATGCGGCTCCGGGTGGTCGACGAGGTCCTCGTAGTGGACGAGGGTGGGGATGTTGATGCCGACGGGCTGGCCGTCGCGGAAGGTCCACTCGCCGCGGTCGCAATCGGCGGCGCGGACGTAGCCGTTGATGTAGAAGCGGCGGTCGCCCGGGGTCACGTTCGGGCCGGAGCCATGCACCAGGAACACGCTCCAGATCGCGAGATCGCCGGGCTGCAGCTCGAGATCGAGCGCGCGGGCGGGATCGAAGCCCGCTTGGCGCAGCGCGTCGTCGGTGGGCGGTCCGCCCAATACCTGGGCGGGCGTGGCGATCGCAAGCTCGCCGCGCAAGTGCGAGCCCGGCAGCACGCGCATGCAGCCGCTTTCGCGGCTATGCCGGTCGATCGCGATGCCCGTCTGCACGTAGGAGACGGCGAGGTTGCGGTAGGCCTCGCGCGGGCGGCGAAACCGCACATCCTGATGAAAGGCGAAATCGGCCGCCGCGGCGCCGGGCGGCTTCCAGTGCAGCTGGTTCACGATCTGCTTGACGTCGCGGCCGAGCAGCGGCTCCAGGATCTCGAGAAGCCGAGGATCGCGCCGGAACTGCTCCAGAATGGGATCGCCGTAACACGGCCACTGCACGAGCCGCACGATCTTGCCAAGCCTGGGATCGGTGCCCAGGCGGTAGAACAGATTGCCGTGCCGGAAGCTGGCGCGATAGGCCATGCCCATCGCCCAATGCCGGTCGAAGCCGGCGGCGATCGCGGCCAGGTCCTGCGGCGAGAACACGGCCGGCAGCACCGCGTAGCCCTGGGAGCGGTAATGCGCGAGGGCCGCCTGGAGCGCGTAGGGATCGATCAGCGGCGGGCTCCGCTCACGGTGCGGGATCGGCGGTGTCGGGCGCCGTGGCGACGGAATGGCCGCTCGCGAACAGGCTCAGGAAATCCGGCAGGAAACTCTCCATGCCCTTGAACTCGCCGGCGCTCGGGGGTATCGCGCCCGCGACGTAGCCGAGATTCGCAAAGGGCAGCACGAGGTCCTCGTCGCGCGAGAGCACGTGGATCGGCACGGTGTGCGGCGCCGCCGAGCCGGAGACGAAGCCGGGCGGCTGGTGGTCGCCGAGGATGACGATCAGCGGCTGGCCCTTGAGCTGACGCATCCAGCCCGCGAGCGCCTTCAAGTCGTAGCGCACGGATTGGAGATAGGGCGCTTCGAGATGCCACCAATCGGGATCGGTATAGATCTTGGTCCACTCGTCCTGCGCGATGCTCTTGTAGGGGCCGACGTCGCTCCAGTCCTCCACGTAAGGCGGCACCGGCGCGAAGGGCGTGTGGCTCGACACCAGCACGACCTGCGTGAACTGCGGCGGATGCGGCTTGTCGTCGATCTGCTCCAGCGCCTTCTTCAGCGTCCACTGATCAGGCACGTCGAACCAGCCGAACTCGGGTCCGTCATAGGCGAGGTCCTTGGCGGTGATCAGCCGATCGAAGCCCCAATAGGCGCCCTCGGGCCAGGGCTTCTTGATGCCCGGCATGATGTCGAGGGTCTGATAACCGGCGGCCGCGAAATAGCCAGGCAGCGTGCGCCGGTTGCTGCTGAGCAGCAGGCGATAGAGGAAGCGGTCGAGCTTGAGACCGCTCGCCATCGTGCCATGGGCAAGCCAGGAGCCGCCGCCGAAAGTCGGCGAATCGATCCGGTTGGAGACGATGTAATAGCCGGCGTCCTCGACGCTGGTCTCGAATTCGCCGAGCGCGGGCTTGATCTCCGCGGCAAACTGCGCGTCGTCCAGCACCGTCGTGCCGTAGGATTCGAAGAACACGAGGTAGACGTCGTGGCCTTGCAGCTTGTTGAGGTCGCGCACGGGCGGCTCTGGGCTCGCGAGCGCCTGGCCATAAGGGCCGGCGCCGCCGTTGAGCACGCGGAAGCTGAACCACGCGTTGCCGAGCTGGTGGCCGACTTCGCCGCTGAGGCCCGCAGAGGCGAGCGAGCCCACCATCGGCCACGGGATCGGCAACAGCGCCATGCTCAAGCCCACGACGACGAGCGCCGTCTCCGCCCGATGCCCGCCGCGCAGCGCGCGCTCCATCATCCGCAAAACCAACGCGATCGTCGCGGTGAGCGCCAGCAGCGCGACGGCGATCCCCAGCAAGACAAGGCTGGCCTTGAGCCATCCCTTCGCCGCGAAGAACAGACCGACGAGGCTCGGCACGTGCGGCAGGTCCCAGTAGAGGTCGAGCTCGCGCTCGAAGAAGCTCGGGACCGCCGCGGCGATCGCGTGCAGGAGCGCACCCAACGTCAGCAGGCTCGCGGCGGTCCAGCGCAGCCAGCCCGGCATGCGCCGCCCGAGCGCCGTGAACACGGCGACGAGCCCGACCAGCAGCAGCACCTCGAATTCGGGCCGCGGATCGAGTTCGAGGCGGTTCTGGTTCGCCACTGGCGACGGCAGGAACAGCAGCGACATGAAAGCCGTCCCCAGCACCAGCGTCAGCAGCGCGCGCAGCGGATGGATCGGACGGATGTGGTCGAAGAACATCAGCGCTTGCTTCGGCCCAGGTGCAGAGACTGCGGCCCACCCCCCTCCCAACCCTCCCCCTCAAGGGGGGAGGGGCGATTCATTGGCCCGACCCGTCTGCCCCTCCCCCCTTGAGGGGGAGGGTTGGGGTGGGGGGCCCGCCTCACAAAAGTTGTCATGCGATTCGCTCGAACGCCCGGCGCAGGCGCTCGTAGTCGGCGGGCTCGTTATAGGCCTGAGCCATGATGCGGACCCAGAGGCGGCCGTCCGATGCGTTGACCGCGGCCTCGATGCCGTGCTGCTCGGCGAGATAAAGGCGCAGCTCGGTCGAGCGTTCGAAGGTCGCCGGTCCAGCATTCGGCAGCGCGACCACGGCCATGGCCGCGAACATCTGGAGCGGGCCGGCAAGCGGCGTGTCCCAGGCCTTGCTCAGCATGCGCCCCATGGCCAGCGCGAGCTCGCGGTTCCGCGCCATCAGGCGCTCGCCACCCAGGCGATGGAAGAAGTCGATGCCCGCGGGCGCGCTCAGCCAGCCCGTGAGCTCCTTGGTGCCGGTCCAGTCGAACTCCTCGATGAAGCCCTTCCGGTAGCCGTGGGAGATCGTCAGCGGATGCAACCCCGCCTGCAGATCGCGGCGCGCCCACAGGATCCCGGTGCCGCGCGGCGCCATCAGCCACTTGTGAAGATTGGCGACGTAGTACTCGACGCCGAGCTCCGCGAGATCGAGCGGCAACTGCCCGGGCACATGGGCGCCGTCGATCAGCACGGCCGCACCGGCGCGATGCGCGAGCCCGGTCAGGCGCTCGACCGGCAACACCAGTGCGCTTCCGGAGCAGATGTGGTCGAAGATCGCGAGCCGCGTCCGGCCCGAGAGATTCGCCTGGACGGCGGCGAGGATCGAGTCGGCATCGCGCACGGGCAGCGGAATCCCGACCTCGACGACCCCGGCGCCTGAGCGGTCCGCGACGTAGAGCGCCGCATTGCGGATCGCGGGATAGCCGAGGCTGGTGATCAGGATCTCGTCGCCGGGCTTGAAGTCGAGCGAGCGCAGCACGGCGTTTGCAGCCGACGTCGCGTTCTCGCTGAAGACGATATCGTCGCCCTCCGCGCCGAGCTCCGCCGCAACCCGCCGCGCCGCATCGCGCAGCGCCGGGCGCGACTCCCGCGACATGAACTGAGTCGGGTTCGCCTCGATGCGCCGGCGCCAGGCGTCCTGCGCCGCCATCACCGCGAGGGGGGTCGAGCCGAAGGAGCCATGGTTGAGATTGGCGAGCTCGGGCGCCAGCCCCCATTCGGCCCTGGCCGCGGCGCCGTAGAGAGGACGAGCGCCCGCGTCGGCGGACACGGACTACGGCTCCACGACCGCAGCGGCGGCGGGCGAGGCTATGTGGGTCATGCCGGTGTTGCGCCCGGTGGTCGTCTGGCGCATCACCGCCGAGGCCATGGCGAAGCCCGAGGGATAGACCGCGCTTTCGACGCGCTCCACCGGGAAACGCTCGGCGAGTGCCGCCACGATCTCCGGCGCCATCCGCATGTCACAGAGGACGGCGGCGGTGCTGGCGTCGAGCCGCGGCGTCTCGAAGGCCTGTGCCAGCGACATCTCGAAATCCACCAGAAACGACGTCAGCTGCGCCACCGCCGGAATGATGCGCCGACCGCCGCAGGCGCCGAGCGCCACCCAGGGCCTGCCCTTCCGCACCAGCAGCGCCGGGCACATGTTGGCAAGGGGCTTCTTGCCGGGCCCGATGGAGTTGACCCGACCGGGCGTCGGGTCGAACCACATCATGCCGTTGTTCATGGGGATGCCGGTCTCCGGCAGCACGACTTTGGAGCCGAAGCGAGAGAGCAGCGTGTTGGTGAGCGCCACCATGTTGCCCTCGCGGTCGACCACCGAGAGATGCGTCGTGTTGGTGAGCGCGGGCATGGCGTGGCCCAACGTCTCCAGCCGCTCGGCGAACGCGTCGCGGAGCGCCTCGGCATAGGCCAGGAAAACGCCGGCGTCGGGATAGCCCACGGTGACGCCGGGAATCCGCTTGGCGAGGATCGTCATGGCCTTCAAGAGCGTGGTACCGCCGGTCAACAGCGGCGCCGCGTTGATGGTGACGCCGTGGTAGTCCAGGCGCTGCGGCTCGACCACCCGCGCCTGGTAGTCCGCGAGGTCCCGCGCCGAGAGCACGCTGCCGCCCGCCGCAAGGTCGGCGACGATCGCGCGGGCGAGCTCGCCTTCGTAGAA
Source organism: Allostellaceae bacterium (assembly GCA_035938015.1). Taxonomy (GTDB): domain Bacteria; phylum Pseudomonadota; class Alphaproteobacteria; order ATCC43930; family CGMCC-115725; genus DASZHJ01. Next base: position 5,858 of record DASZHJ010000083.1, on the reverse strand, counting down.
ATCCCGCGGCCCCGCCTTCTGCAGGCGGCGATAGGTGCGCGCGAGCGCCTTCAGCGGCAGGTAGCGCACGGTGTCGGCGGGCGGCGGTACGGGCGGCAGATCGTTCGGCAGATAGACCGCGCGCGAGCCCGGAAATTCCCGCAGCTCCTCGGCGCAAAGCGAGACGTTGAGGCTGCTGTGCCAGTCGACCGGCAGGCCCTGCTCGGCGAGCCGCGCCGCGGGCTCGATCACCTCGGCGAAGGATTTGCGGCCGAAGCGCTCCAGCGCCAACGCCAGGCCCGCGACCGAGCCCGGAATGCAGATGGACTCGTAACCCTTGGCGTTGCGGTCATCCGCCACCATCGGCCAGCCGAAGAGCTCGTTGCTGAGCCCGCCTGCCAGCGGATAGCGCTTGGGATCGGTCGCCGCCGCCGATACCAACGTGAAGTCGACCACCTTCACCTGGCCCGTCTTGGCCTCGCCATAGACCAGGAGGCCCGAGCCGCCGATCCCGCTCATCCAGGGCTCGACCACGCCCAGCGCCAGCGCGGTCGCCACCGCCGCATCGACGGCATTGCCGCCCTCGGCCAGAATCGCGGTCCCAGCCTCGGCCGCGCGCCAATGCTGCGCCACCACGATGCCGCGATCGGACACCTTGGGCGGCTTCGCCAGGACCCATTGCTCGATCGGACGGACAGGCTCGGGCATCAGGCCTCACTGAACAGGTTAACGGCTGGGATGGCTGATTCTCCACATCCCCGCCCCCGGTTCAAGCGGGGGCCGGATCACCCGTGCTCGACTACTCCTCCGTCCGTCCGCCGCGCAGGCGCTTGAGGGCGCCGCGGCGGGTCTTGGAGTCGAGGCGGCGGCGGCGGGAGGCGCGGGTGGGCCGGGTGGGCTTGCGCGGCACCGGCGGCTCGGCCGCGCGGCGGATGAGCTCGATCAGCCGCTCCAGGGCGTCACGCCGGTTGGCCTCCTGCGTGCGATGCCGCTGCGCCGTGATCACCAGCACGCCCTCGAGGGTGAGCCGGCGGCCGGCGAGGCGCTCGAGGCGAGCCCGCACGCTCCCAGGCAGCGAGGGCGAATGCCGGGCGTCGAAGCGCAGCTGGACGGCGGAGGCTACCTTGTTGACGTTCTGCCCGCCCGGGCCCGACGAGCGAACGAAGCGCTCCTCGAGCTCGGCCTCGTCAAGGGCGATGGCGGGCGTGATGCGGATCATGCCCGCGTCAAGCTTGCCCGGGTGGATCGCGCTTCCACAGATTGGCCGACCAGCCGCCCGAGATCACGAAGCGCGGGAAGGTGACGAATTGCTCGGCGAGAAACCGGGTGATGAAATCGGCGGGACCCTGGAATGGCACCGGGCGCTGCGGCTCCTTTCCGTGGCCCACACCCTGCGCCGCCAATCCCACGAGAATTCCGACCAATCCCGGCACGGCCGGCAGCCAGTCCGCCCGCACGATGCCGAGGACGAGGCAAACGAGCCCGGCTGCGAACAGCGGCACCGCGACGATATGGATCAACAGATTGGCGCGCGCCTGATGCTTGGCCGCGTAATCGGACCATTGCCAGGCCAGTAGATTTTCCCGGATCGACATCGGTGCATTTAAGCCTACTTCCGGCCGCCCTTTCCAGCCGGGCGCGATCCGGGCTATGGGCTCGGGCCATGCGCGTCGACGAATTCGATTTCGAGCTTCCGAAGGAACTGATCGCGGACCGTCCCGCGGAGCCGCGGGACTCCGCGCGGCTGCTGGTGGTGGGCGCCGGGCTGGAGGATCGGCGGATCCGAGATTTGCCACGGCTGCTCCGGCCCGGCGACCTCCTGGTGTTCAACGACACCAAGGTGATCCCGTCGCGGCTCAGGGGGCAGCGCGGCAACGCCTCGATCGAGGTGACGCTGCACCGAGACCTCGGCCAGCGCGTCTGGCTCGCCTTCGCCAAGGGCGCCAAGCGCCTCAAGACCGGCGACCGCCTGGTCTTCGCCCAGGATTTCGCGGCCGAGGTCACGGGCAAGACGCCCGCTGGCGAAGTGGCGCTGCGCTTCGCGCTTGCGGGCGCCGAGTTCCGCGCGGCGCTCGAGCGGCACGGCAGCATGCCGCTGCCGCCCTATATCAAGCGGCCCAAAGGCGGCGATCCCCGCGATATCCGGGACTACCAGACGATCTTCGCGCAGAAGGAGGGCGCCGTGGCGGCGCCCACGGCAGGCCTGCATTTCACGAATCCGCTGCTGACCGCGCTCGGGGCCGCCGGCATCGACCATTTGACGGTGACCCTGCATGTCGGCGCCGCTACCTTCCTGCCGGTGAAGGCCGAGATGGTCGGGGATCACGTAATGCACGGCGAGACCGGATTTCTCGAGGCGGCGGCGGCAGAGCGGCTCAAGCGCGTGCGCACCCAGGGCGGGCGCATCGTCGCGGTGGGCACCACCAGCCTGCGCCTCCTGGAAACCGCCGTGGACGAGGACGGAAGCTTCCGGCCTTTCGCCGGCGAGACCGCGCTCTTCATCACGCCCGGCTATCGGTTCCGTGCGGTCGACGCGCTGATCACGAATTTTCACCTGCCGCGCTCGACCCTGTTCATGCTGGTGGCGGCCTTCGCCGGGCTCGATCGCATGAGGCGCGCCTACGCTCACGCGATCCGCCAGCACTACCGGTTCTTCTCCTACGGCGACGCGTGCCTGCTGCTGCCCGAGGCCGCGCGGTGACCACCAGTTTCGAGCTGATCGCGCAAGATGGCGGAGCACGCCTTGGCCGGATCGGCACGGCGCACGGGATCGTCGAGACGCCGGCCTTCATGCCGGTCGGCACCGCCGCCACCGTGAAGGGCATGCGGCCCGCCGATGTCGCCGCCACCGGCGCACAGATCATCCTCGCCAACACCTATCACCTCATGCTGAGACCCGGCGAGGAGCGGGTGGCGAAGCTCGGGGGCTTGCACAAATTCATGGATTGGCCGGGTCCGATCCTCACGGACTCCGGCGGCTTCCAGGTGATGTCGCTCGCGAAGCTGCGCGAGATCGACGACAAAGGCGTGACGTTCCGCTCGCACCTCGACGGCACCCAATATGAGCTGACGCCCGAGCGCGCCGTCGAGATCCAGCGCTTGCTCGACAGCGACATCGCCATGGTGCTGGACGAGTGCACGGCTTTTCCCGCGGCGGAGGACGAGGCGCGGCGCTCGATGGAGCTGTCGCTCGGCTGGGCGGAGCGCTGCAAGCAGGCGTTCACGGTGCGCCCGGGGTACGGGCTCTTCGGCATCGTGCAGGGAAGCGTCTTTCCGGCTTTGCGCCGGCGCTCGGCCGAGGGCCTGGTCGCGATCGGCTTCGACGGCTACGCCGTGGGCGGGCTGGCCGTGGGCGAAGGCCAGAGCGAGATGTTTCGCATCCTCGACGAGACCGTGCCGGCGCTGCCCGCGGACCAGCCGCGCTATCTCATGGGCGTCGGCACGCCCGCGGACCTGCTGGGCGCGGTCAAGCGCGGCATCGATCTCTTCGACTGTGTGCTGCCCACGCGCTCCGGCCGCACGCACCAGGCCTTCACGCGCGGCGGCACCGTGAACTTGCGCAACGCCCGCCACCTCGACGATCCTCGGCCGCTCGATGCCGCGTGCTCGTGCACCGCCTGCAGGCGCCACTCGCGCGCCTATCTGCACCACCTCGCGCGCGCCGGCGAGATGCTCGGCGCCATGCTGTTGACCGAGCACAATCTCCGCTACTATGCCGACCTGATGGCGGGCATGCGCCGCGCCATCGGCGAGCGCCGGTTCGATGCTGTCGCGGCGAAGATTCTGGAGACCGAAGCGCGCGGGGACATTCCGGCGCTATGATTCGAGCGAGCATGCACGATCGCAAAGACAAGAGCCGGCCGGCCACCCACTCTCCGTCATGGCCGGGCTTGTCCCGGCTATCCACGTCACGCCTGGAGCGGGGCAGTTGGGTGTACATCATGACGAACCGTCCAAGCGGAATACTCTACACCGGCGTTACCAGTGATCTTGCTCGGCGCATGTGGGAACACCGCGAGGGGATGGTCGAGGGGTTTACCAAGCGATACGGTCTGAAGCGGCTCGTCTACGCCGAGCGTCACGACGATATTCGCCTGGCGATCCAGCGTGAAAAGAACTTGAAGCATTGGCCGCGTGCATGGAAGGTGCGCCTCATCGTTGCGGAAAATCCGAACTGGGATGATTTGTACAGCCAGCTCGCCTGAATTCGTGGATGCCCGGCACAAGGCCGGGCATGACGAAAAATAGAAAAACCATCTGAGTAGCGACGATTTTATGTGCGATGCCTGAAAGCAAGAAACCCAGCCTCACCCAGCTCGGCCGGCCCACGCGGTTGCCGGAATCGCCCGCCGCGGCGGTGCTGGAGCGCGTCTCGAACCCGCATCCGGGCTCGACTTACCTGGTGCGATTCACGGCGCCGGAGTTCACGGTGCTCTGTCCGATCACGGGGCAGCCGGATTTCGCGCATTTCGTGATCGACTACGTGCCGCGGCGCTGGCTCGTCGAGAGCAAGTCGCTGAAGCTTTATCTGAGCTCGTATCGCAACCAGGCGGGCTTTCATGAGGACTGCACGCTGGCGATCGCCAAGCGGCTCAAGTCGGCGATCGCGCCCAGCTGGCTCCGGATCGGCGGCTACTGGTTTCCGCGCGGCGGCATGCCGATCGATGTGTTCTATCAGACGGGGGCGCCGCCCCGGGGGCTCTGGGTGCCGGACCAGGGTGTCCCTCCCTATCGCGGCCGGGGATGACGGCAACCGATCCCAAATCCGCGATCCGCGAGCAGGCGCTCGCGCTGGGGTTCGATGCGGTGGGCTTCGCCGCGGCCTCGCTGGGCGTGGACGCCAGGGCGCACCTCTCGGAATATCTGGCGCGCGGCTATCAGGGCGACATGGGCTGGCTGGCGGCGCGCGCCAGCGAGCGTGCCGAGCCGCGCACGCTCTGGGCCGAGGCCAAGACCGTGGTGGTGCTCGGCATGAATTATGGGCCGAGCGAGGATCCGCTGGCGGTGCTGGGCGAGCCCGAGCGCGGCGCGATTTCCGTCTACGCGCGCGGACGCGACTACCACGACATCGTGAAGTCGCGGCTGAAGGCGTTGGCGCGCTTCATCGCCGAGCGCTGGAAATGCGAGCTCAAGGTGTTCGTCGACACCGCGCCGGTGATGGAGAAGCCGCTCGCCGAGCGTGGGGGCATCGGCTGGCAGGGCAAGCACACCAATCTGGTCTCGCGCGCGCTGGGCTCGTGGCTGTTCCTGGGCGAGATCTACCTCGCCCTCGAGCTCGAGCCCGATCAACGGGAAGCGGACCATTGCGGCGAGTGCCGGCGCTGCCTGGACGTCTGCCCGACGCGCGCCTTTCCCGCGCCCTACCAGCTCGATGCGCGGCGCTGCATCTCCTACCTCACCATCGAGCACAAGGGCCACATCGACGCGGAGTTGCGGCCGCTGATGGGGAACCGCATCTATGGCTGCGACGACTGCCTCGCGGTCTGCCCCTGGAACAAGTTCGCGAGACCGACGCGCGAGCCCGGCTTCGCCGAGAAGCCGGGGCTCGCGAGCGCGCCGCTCCGCGCACTTGCGGGCCTTGACGAGACCGCCTTCCGCGCGCGGTTCTCGGGCTCGGCCGTCAAGCGCATCGGCCGTGATCGCTTCGTGCGCAATGTGCTGATCGCGATCGGCAACAGCGGCGAGCGCGGCTTGCTCGAGGCGGTCCGCCCGCTGCTCGCGGACGCCTCGCCGCTGGTGCGCGCCATGGCGGCCTGGGCCTGGTTGCGCCTGGCGTCCGAAGCCGAGCGGGAGCGCGCGCGGGCCGCCCGGCTGCCCGCGGAAACCGAGCCCGCGGTACGCGCGGAATGGGAGCGCGCCGCCTGAGGCTTGCCGCACGC
>DASZHJ010000082.1:0-9227 GCA_035938015.1 Allostellaceae bacterium | reverse complement strand
CGATACTCGGCATCTTCCTCGGGCAAGCCGCGTGTCCTGCGCGCGAGCCGTTCCATTGCCGCGTCAAGGTTCGCCTTAGCGCGGCTAAAGCCACTTACGACCGTCTCGCCGGTGGTCGTGAAAAGGAGCGGTGATTGCTCGAGGTGGTCGTGCTTGTTCCTCTCGGTCTTCGCCGCTTCGATCAGGTCGAGGGCCAGGTCAGAGAGAGCAACTTCGTTGACGCGATCGGACTTAGCGCGCTCGCGTGGGATCACCCATAGTCGTGCACCGAGGTCAAGTTCGGGTAAGGCGAGGCCTCCCACCTCGTCCCGGCGCTGCGCAGTCACCAAGAGCAGCTTGAACCGATGCCCAAAGGGCCACCCGAGCGTCGCACAGCCTGCCCAGAACCAACGGATTTCCTGATCAGTAAACGCGCGATCACGCGCGACCTCGCGTAAGAGCGGCTTCATGCCTAAGACTGGCGAAGCTGGTACCAAACCCTGCTCAGCGCACCACCCAAAGAACGTCTTCAACCGAGCGAGCGTTCGGTTCGCTTGAACCTCAGCGCCTCGCCCCGCGAACTTCTCGAGTAGGATTTGGGTGTCGCCCTTGGTGATGGTCCCCAATTGCTCGCTGGCCCCAGGCGGGGAGCACATCCACATCAAAGATCCGCTTCGTCTCTCGGTAGGTGCTCTCCCGGCAGTTCTTCGCGACGTACCTCTCGAGATAGGCGGCGGAGACCGCATTCACGGTCTCATTTAGGTCGGGCGCCGCGCGCCTGGCACGCTTCTGCTCGTCAGGGTCGACGCCCTTGTCAAACAGCGCCCAGGCTTTATCTGCGGCTTCTCGCGCAGCTTTGGTATCCAACCGCTCATAGCTGCCCATGGTGTAGCGTCGCAGGCGACCGCCCATGCGATAAAAGAGGCACCATTGTGGGTGACGCGCAGTGCGAGCCCAGCCTTCTTGCTATCGAAATACTCGACGCGACCGCTTGCCGGTGGTTTGACCTGATCGATGAAGAGGTCCGAAAGTCGGCTCGCGCATCCGCTCGCGGCAAGCCGCTCACGATCCCTTAGTATTTTCTCTGCAGCATTGCCCCGCGGGAACGGCTGCGGACGGGGTTGCGACGTGAGGGAGCTTAGACTTGCGGCGGCGTTGAGCGTGCTCGTGGTGGTGGGTGCGGCGGCGCAGACCGCGCCCGGCGGCTCCTATCAGATTCAGCAGCCCAAGGGCACCTGGCAGACACCGGGGCCGATTCAGCAGCCGACCGGTCCCTGGCAGAAGCCGGGCGACATCCAGGTGCCGACGGGCATTCAGGCGGTGCACGCGGAGGACCAACCCTGCGCGCGCCGGCTCAGCGTACTGGGCGATGCGCTCTTCGCCTTCGACAAGTCGGATCTGCACAGCGATGCGGAGGAGACGCTCGCCGCGGTCGGCCCTGAGATCGCCAAGGCGGGCGCGCATCCACTCATCATCGAGGGCCATACCGATGCGATCGGCAGCGACGCCTACAACAATGCGCTCTCGCTGAAGCGCGCCGAGACCGTGCGCGAATGGCTCGGCAGTCATCGCTTCGTGCGCGTGGACGCGCCCATCAAGGGCTACGGCAAGACGCGGCCGGTGGCGCCCAATCAAACGCCGGACGGCCGTGACGATCCCGAGGGCCGGCAGAAGAACCGGCGCGTCGATATCGTCATCGATACCTGCCACTGATCGGTTCGCGGTATGGTCGGGGCGGAGGTGCTCGATGCCTCGGCCCCGCATCGCCGTCCTTGGACTGTTCGCCGCTGACCTGACCAGCCTGGTATCCCGGCTGCCGCACTGGCACGAGACGCTCGAGGGAGGGGGCGCCACGCTCGGGCCCGGCGGCAAGGGCTCGAACCAGGCGATCGCTGCGGCGCGCTTGGGCGCGGCGGTGAGCTTCATCGGCAAGGTCGGCGCCGATCCGTTCGGCGCTATGGCGATGCAGCTCTACGACCAGGAGGGCATCGACCGGGCGCACCTTGCCACCAGTTCCAGCGAGCCCACGGGAACCGCGCTCATCCTGCTCGACGCCGAGAGCGGTCATAACGCCATCGTCGTCAACGGGGGTGCCACCGCGACATTGACGGAGGCGGAGCTCGACCGCGCCGAGCCTGCGATCCGCAGCGTAGACGTGTTCTTGCTGACGCTGGAAGTGCCGGCGGCTCTGATCGCGCGCGCGGTCGCGATGGCGCGGCGTGCGGCGGTACCCATCGTGCTCAACCCCGCGCCCGCCAAGGCTTTCGACTGGTCGCTGCTGCCGGCCATCGATTTCGTAACCCCCAATGAGGTGGAGGCGGCGAGCCTGCTGGGTGTTCCCGTCTCTGGCGTGGAGGATGCCCAGCGTGCCGCGCGCGAATTCCGCGCTCGGGGTGCTGCCACGGCGATCGTGACGCTGGGTGAGCGCGGTGCCGTGCTGTCCAGTGCCGAGCACGAGGCTCACCTACCCGCCTTCGCCGTCCCCAAGGTCGTGGACACGACCGGGGCGGGCGACGCCTTCAACGGGGCGCTCGCCGTGGCGCTCGCGGAGCGGCGGCCGCTTCTGGAGGCCGCACGCTTCGCCTCGGCCGCGGCCGCCCTCTCGGTCACGGCACGTGGCGCCGCCAACTCCATGCCGGGGCGAGCCGAGGTCGAGGCGCTGCTGCGGAGCTGAGGCACCGGCCATGGCCCGGATATACCGCTAAAATCCAAGAGAATGGGCATGACGGACCTCTGCCCATCGCCCACCACGGTTAACACGCCCTTAGGGGCTTTTGCCACATCCTGACGCGATGGACCTCGATTTTGGGCCTGTCCTGCTCAATCTCGCGCAGAACATCGCGCTGGCGGTGTTCGCGTTGGCCGCGCTGCCATGGCTGCACAAGCGGTCCTTCCCCTTGGGCAAGCATGGCGCCGCAGCGGTGCTCGGCCTGATTTTCGGTGGCGTCGTCGTGCTGGGGATGCTGGATCCCGTGCGCATCGCACCCGGCGTGATCATCGATGGCCGGTCGGCTCTGATGGCGCTCGCGGGATTCATCGGGGGCCCACTGACGGCGGCGGTGGCGGCCGTTTTGGCGGACGGTGTCCGCTTCTGGCTGGGCGGGGCGGGCGCGCTGATCGGCGTTGTGAATGTCACGCTCTCCGGCGCGATTGGCGTCGCGGTCCGCTGGGTGGCGCTGCGGCGCGACCGCGAATTGCGCACGGCGCATCTCATACCCCTGGCGGTCCTCGCGTCGGTCTTGCCGTTCATTCCCCGGCTGTTTCTGCCCGCGCCCGTCCAGCGCCAGCTTTTTAGCTCCACGGCGTTGCCGCTGATGGTGGGCACGGTGATCGGCATCATGATCTTCGGGTTTCTGCTGCTGCGCGAGCGGCGCCGGATCGAGCTCGAGGCGGCGATCGCCCACAAGACCGAGATCCTTGAGGCGACCCTCTCGACGATACCTGACGGCATCCTCGTGCTCGACGCGGATCTGAAGCTCATCACCTGCAACGAGCGCCTGCTCGAGATCTTCGAGCTCGACCGGGATGCGGTCCTGGGCGCTCCCGACCCCGCGAAAGCCATCCGCGAGGTGCGCGTGCGCCGAGGCGACTTCGGGCCTGGTGACCCCGCCACGTTGCTGGCGGAGTGGGAAGTGGCGCTTCGCAGCCCGGTATCGCGCCAATATGAGCAGCAGATCGTGTCAGGGCGCTGGGTCGAGATCCGCGGCCAGAACCTCTCACGGGGCGGACGAGTCACCGTCACCCGCGACATCACCGAGCGAAAGCAGCGCGAGACCGCGCTCAGCCTGGCCAAGGAGGAGGCCGACTGTGCGCGGGTCGTCGCCGAGCAAGCGAGCCGAGCGAAATCCGAATTTGTCGCCAATATGAGCCACGAGATTCGCACGCCGTTGAACGGCGTCATCGGCGCCGCCCATCTGCTGCTCGACAGTCCGCTCGACAGCGATCAGCGCGGCTACCTCGATATCATCACGCTCTCGGGTCAGCACCTCCTGTCGGTGATCGAGGACATCCTCGACATATCGAAACTGGAAGCCGGGCGCATGGCGCTCGAGAACATCGTGTTCAATTTTTCAGACGTGGTGAGTACCGCGGTCGAGCTGTTGCGCCCGAAAGCGGCCGAGAAAGGTCTTGCGCTGGAGACCAAGGTCGATCCCAGCATCGCGCAAAATCTTATCGGCGACCCCACGCGCATTCGTCAGGTGCTGGTGAACCTGATCGGCAACGCGCTCAAGTTCACGGACCAGGGTAGCGTCGCGGTCAAGGCATGCTACGCCACCGAAAAGGGCGGTGCCCCGCTCCTGCGCGTGGAAGTAAAGGACACCGGCATCGGCATCTCCGCCGAGGCGCAAGAATCGCTGTTCCGGACCTTTACGCAAGCCGACGGCACGATCACGCGCCGCTTCGGCGGGACTGGCCTCGGCCTCGCCATCTGCAAGCAGCTGGTTCAGCTCATGGGGGGCTCGATCGGCGTCGAAAGCCGCCCGGGCGAAGGAAGTACGTTCTGGTTCACGCTGCCACCGAGGCGCGCGGCACTCGCCACGGCGGATACCGCTCAGGCCGTCCGGTCCGGGCCAGATCTCAGCGGGCGCCGCGTGCTGGTCGTCGAGGACGTCGAGGTGAACCGTCTGATCGCGCGCGAGGTGCTGCGCCGGATGGGTTGCCATGTTGAGATCGCCGAGGATGGAGCTCGGGGGGTGGAGATGGCCTTGGCGGCGGACTACGACCTCGTGCTGATGGACATTCAAATGCCGCGCGTGGACGGAGTCGAAGCCACTCGCCGGATTCGCGCCGCCGATGGACCGCGCGGGCGCGTGCCGATCGTGGCGCTGACAGCCCACGCGATCGCCAGCGAGCGCGAGGCTTACCTGGCCGCCGGTCTCGATGACTATCTCAGCAAACCCTTCAAGCCGGCGGCGCTGCGCGAGATCGTGGCCCGTTGGACAGGCGAAGCCCGTGAAGCGGCGGCGCCCGTGTCCGGCACCACCGAGGCGCCGCTCGATCTAGTCGACGGCGCCCGGCTTGAGGATCTCGCGCAGATCATCTCGCCCGCGGCATTGCGCGAACTCTTCCGAACCTGGATCGCGAATACGACGGAGAGCGTCGAGCGGATCACGCGCCTGGCCGAGGCGCGCGATGCCGCGCCTCTTGCGGAGGAGGCACACAAGCTCGCCGGCAGCGCTGGTAATTTCGGCGCGGTGCGGCTTGCCTCGCTGGCACGCGGGCTCGAAGACGCCTGCCGCGCGGACCCGAACCTGAACGCTCGAGACGTAGCGGCATCGATCCGGCGGGTTCATGCCGAGACCACTGAGGCAGTTCGCGAGCGGCTTCCCACGGACGCATCGACCACCTTCGAGGCCGCGAGCGCTCTCGGCGGTTGACACCGCCAGCTCCCGCGCGGGACCATTCGTTGGAACCGCGAGGGAGCAAGGGACATGACGGACTCGGCCGATTCGCCCGCCCGCGAGGCATTCGACCTCGCCATTGCACGCTCGTTTCCCGATCTGCCCGACACCGAGCGCGAGGCTCTCTGGCAATGCTGGGGTCATCTGCAGCGCTGGGTCGCGCGGCTGCCCCATGAGCTTCCCTTCGAGGCCGAGCCCGCCCACATCTTCTCGGCGCCGGAGAGCCGATCGTGAGCGCGCCCTATTGGACCATCGCAGAGGCGAGTGCCGCGCTCGCCAAGGGCGACGTCTCGCCCGTCGAGCTGGTCGATGCGTGTCTCCAGCGCATCGAGGCGCTCGACCCGACGCTGCACAGCTATGTTCTGCCGCTGCCGGAGCCGGCGCGCGCCGCTGCAAAAGCCGCCGAGGCCGAGATCCGCGCGGGGCGCCGCCGGGGTCCGCTGCATGGCATACCGATCGCGCTCAAGGACATCTACGAGACCGCGGGCATCCGCACCACCGGGCATTCGCGGATCAAGCTCGACCATGTACCCAAAACCGACGCGACCGCCACGCGCAAGCTCGCCGAGGCCGGCACCATCTTGCTGGGCAAGCTCGCGACCCACGAGTTCGCCATGGGCGGGCCGTCGTTCGATCTACCGTTTCCGCCCGCGCGGAACCCTTGGAACCCCAAGCATTTCACCGGCGGTTCTTCGAGCGGGTCGGGCGCGGCGGTGGCGGCGGGTTTGGCGCTCGGAACGCTCGGCAGCGACACCGGGGGCTCGATCCGATCGCCGGCCTCGCATTGCGGCCTCGCCGGCTTGAAACCGAGCTATGGCCGGGTCAGCCGCGCCGGCGTGTTTCCGCTATCGTTCTCGCTCGACAATTGCGGGCCGATGGCGTGGACCTCGCGCGATTGTGCCCTGCTGCTGCAAGCGATCGCCGGCCCCGATCCCCGCGATCCCGCCTCGGTGCAGGCGCCCGTGCCGGATTACGCGGCAGCGCTCGGCGGCGACCTCAAGGGCGTGAGCATCGGTGTGGTACGCGGCTTCTACGAGAACGATCCCGCTCTCGATCCCGAGGTCGGCGCGGCGGTCGCTGCGGCGATCCGGCAGCTCCGCGATCTCGGCGGGGAGATCGAGGACGTTGCCCTGTCCCCTGCGGACGATTATCACGCCGCTTGCGTCGTCATCATGCTTGCCGAGGCGTTCGCCATCCACGAGCCGACGATCAAGACTCGTTGGCGCGAGTACGGCGCCATCTTCCGTCACCGCCTGATGCCGGGCGCGCTGCTTTCCGGACCGGACTACGTCCAGGCGACGCGCCTCCGGCGGCAGCTCGCCCTCGAGATGGATCGCGCGCTCGAGCGGCACACGGCGCTGCTGTTCCCGACCTCGGTCGTGCCGGCGCCGCCGATCGAGGAGGTGCGCGCGTTCGCTTTTTACGAGAAGGCGTCGCTCACAACGCCCGCCAACGTGTCGGGCCATCCCGCGCTCAGCGTCTGCTGCGGCTACACCAAGGCGGGCTTGCCCATGGGTCTGCAGCTGGTGGGCCGCCGCTTCGACGAGGCGACGCTCCTCGGGTTGGGCGACGCCTACGAGCGCGCCACCCCCTGGCGACAGCGTCGGCCGACGCCTTAGAGATCCGGAGCGCTGTCACAAGCCCGTGTTTGTTTCGGCGGCTGGATTTGCCGTCTCGGCCACGCGCGCTAGACTGACTCCCGGCGCGGCTTTTCTCCGGGAGCAGGCGATGACGTCCTACACCCTTCACGTCAACGGCAAGGCGCAACGGCTCGAGAGCTGGGATCCCGACCAGCCGCTGCTCTATCTCCTGCGCAACGCGCTCGGATTGCACGGGCCCAAGTTCGGTTGTGGGCTCGGGCAGTGCGGGGCCTGCACCGTGCTGATGGATGGCGAGGCCGTGCGCTCCTGCTCGCTGCCGGTGAGCGCGGCACAGGGAAAATCGGTGACCACGCTCGAGGGCCTCGGCACGCTGGAGAAGCCCGATCGCGTGCAAGCCGCCTTCATATCGGAGCAGGCGGCACAGTGCGGCTATTGCACCAACGGCATGGTGCTGACCGCGAAGGCGCTGCTGGCGAAGACGCCGCGCCCGACCGCGGTCCAAGTGAAGGACGCGCTTGCCGAAAATCTCTGTCGCTGCGGCACGCACACGCGCATCCTGCGCGCGGTGCTGCGCGCAAGCCAGGCGTGACGAGGGACCGCATGACCGGGACGCCTGACCTTTCGCGCCGCGCTCTCCTCAAGGTGGGCGGCGCTCTCGTCGTGAGCTTCGGCCTCGATGCGGCATGGGCCGTGCGCGCGCAGACCGCGACCACGCTCAAGACCGATCTCGGCAAGACCGTGGACGCCCAGGAGGTCGACGGCTTCCTCGCCGTCCATCCCGATGGCTCCGTCACGATCTTCAGCGGCAAGGTGGATCTCGGCACGGGATTCCGGATCGCGATTCGTCAGATGGTGGCGGAGGAGCTGGACCTCGCTATCGAGCGCATCGCTCTGATCGAGGGCGACACCGCGCTCACGCCCGATCAAGGTCCGACCGCGGGGAGCACCGGCATTCAGCGGGGCGGCGTGCAGATCCGCCAAGCCGCGGCGACGGCGCGCCAGGCGTTGCTGCGCCTTGCCGCCGAGTGGCTCAAGACGCCGCCGGAGACGCTCGTCGTAGAGAACGGCACCATCCGCGCCAAGATGGGCGGCAAGCGCGTGCGGTTCGGCGATCTCATCGGCGGCAAGCAATTCGCGCTCAAGCTTGACCCCAAGGCGTCACTCAAGGATCCCGCCGTCTATGCCGTGATCGGCAAGCCGCTGCCGCGTCCCGACCTGCCGGCCAAGCTCACGGGCCGGCATACTTATATGCAGGACTTCAAGCTTGCGGGCATGCTGCATGGCCGCGTCGTCCATGCGCCCGCAATCGGCGCCAAGCTTGATTCGGTGGACGAGGCGTCGATCTCGTCCATTCCCGGCGTGCGGGTCGTGCGCATCGAGAATTTCCTCGGCGTGGTCACGGAGGACGAGTGGGCGGCGGTGCGCGCGGCTCGCGAGCTGAAGGCGAGCTGGAGCGGCGGCGGCGGGCTGCCCGGCAGCGACGGATTGGAGCGCGCGATCCGCGAAAGCCCAGTGGAGGACGATGCGCTGGTCCACCGCGGCGATCCCGCCCAGGTGCTGGGCAGCGCGGCTAAAAAGGTGAGCGCTACCTATTATTGGCCGCCGCAAAGCCATGCCTCCCTGGGTCCCTCCTGCGCCGTGGCCGACGTGCGCGCTGAAGAGGCGACGATCTGGACCTCCTCGCAGGCAACGCACAAGTACCGGCCGCATTTCGCGAAGATCCTGGGCTTGCCGCCGGAGAAGGTACGTCTGGTCTATCTCGACGGCGCCGGTTGCTACGGCATGAACGGGCACGAGGACGCCGCGGCGGATGCCGCGATCTTGTCGCGCGCGGCGGGCCGGCCCGTGCGCGTGCAGTGGATGCGCGAGGACGAGCACGGCTGGGATCCCAAGGGCCCGCCGCAACTGCTGGAGCTGAGCGCGAGTCTCGACGACGCCGGCAAGATCGCGGCCTGGACGGCGGAGATGTGGATCCCCGAGGCGACCAAGGGCCTGCCGAACATTCCGCTGCTGTCGCCCACGGCCGCGGGGCTCCCGCAGCCGCAAGGTATCGCCACCGGGCTGATCACGCAGAACGCCGATCCCTCCTACACGGTGCCGAACTTGCGCGTGGTGGCGCACTGGCTCAAGGACACGCCGCTTCGGCCCTCCAATCTCCGGGCGCCCGGCAAGATCGCCAACACCTTCGCGGTCGAGAGCCTGGTCGACGAGCTCGCGGTGCTGGCGGGCGTCGACCCGCTGGCCT
>DASZHJ010000081.1:0-13214 GCA_035938015.1 Allostellaceae bacterium | reverse complement strand
GGTGAACTACACGCTGGCGCCCAAGGCCGGCATGGACGAGATCGTGCGCCAGAACCGCGCGGCGGTGGCATGGCTCCAGCGCAACGCGCGCGAGTACGGCCTCGACCCCGCGCGGATTCACGTCGCGGGCCATTCCGCTGGAGGACATTTGACCGCGATGGTGCTGGCGACGGACTGGTCCGCGTTCGGGCTTGACCGCGATCCCGTGCGCGGCGCCTGTGCGATCAGCGGGCTCTACGACCTCGAGCCGATCCGGCTCTGCTATCTGAACGACGTGCTCGGGCTTGACGCCCTCGGCGCCGAGCGCAACAGCCCGATCCATCATCTGCCCAAGCAGTCGCCGCCGTTGATCCTGTCGGTCGGCACGGGCGAGACCGACGAGTTCCTGCGTCAGCAAGAGGCCTTTGCCGCCGCCTGGCGCGGCGCGGGCCTCGCGCTCGAAGTCGCGGACCAACCGGGCGATCACCATTTCGCGGTGGTGGGGCGGCTCGGCGAGTCGCAAGGCCCCTTGCATCGGGCCGTGATGCGGCAGATATGGGGCGCCTGACATGCAGGAGTTCCGGATGAGTGCCGGCCGCAAGATCCTGATCGTGGACGACGATGCCTCGCTGCGCCATGCGCTCGCCGAGCAGCTGGAGCTGCACGAGGAATTCAAGGTGGCCGAGGCCGAGACCGCCAATGCCGCGCTCGAGCAGGTGAAGCAGGGTTACTTCGACGCCATCCTGCTAGACGTTGGCTTACCGGACATGGATGGGCGCGAGCTCTGCCGGCTCATGCGCCGCAGCAATGTGCGCTCACCGATCCTGATGCTGACGGGCGCCGACGGCGAGGCCGACACCATCCTCGGGCTCGACGCCGGCGCCAACGACTACATCACCAAACCGTTCCGCTTGAACGTGCTGCTGGCGCGGCTGCGCGCGCAACTCCGCCAGCACGAGCAGAGCGAGGACGCGGTCTTCACCATCGGGCCCTATACCTTCCGCCCGAGCGCCAAGCTGCTGCTCGATGCCGCCACCCGCAAGAAGGTGCGGCTCACCGAGAAGGAAACTTCGATCCTCAAGTACCTCTATCGCGCGGGTGACCGCATCGTCGGGCGCGACGCGCTCCTGAACGAGGTCTGGGGCTACAACGCGGGCGTCACCACCCACACGCTCGAGACCCACGTCTACCGCCTGCGCCAGAAGATCGAGCGCGACCCCGCCCGCGCGGAGATCCTGGTGACGGAGCCGGGCGGCTACCGGCTGGTGCCCTGAACCAAGCCCCATGACCGAGCCCCGGATCGCCCGGCGTCTCGCTGCGATCCTCGCCGCCGACGTGGCGGGCTACAGCAGGATGATGAGCGCCGACGAAGGGGGCACGGTCGTCGCCCTGAGCCAAGTCTGGCGCGAGACGTTCAATCCCGCCGTCGCCGCGCGGCGCGGGCGTATTGTCAAGATGATGGGCGACGGTGCGCTGGTGGAATTCGGCAGCGTGGTCGATGCCGTCGAGTGTGCCGTCGCGGTCCAGCGCGCCATGGCCGAGCGCAACCTTGCCGCCGATCTGCCGATCGCGTTCCGCATCGGCGTCAATCTCGGCGACGTCGTGGTCGAGGGTGACGACATCTTCGGCGACGGCGTCAACGTGGCGGCGCGGCTCGAAAGCCAGGCGCCGCCGGGCGGCATTCTCGCCTCCGACCTCGTGCATTCGCAGGTCGCCGGCAAGGTCGGTATCGATTTCCGCGACGCCGGGGAGATCCGACTCAAGAACATCGACCGGCCGCTCCGTGTCTGGCGCTGGGGCGGCGACCACACTGTGCCGACATCCGGGCCCACGGCGCGCGCCGCCGCGGCGAAGCCGTCGATCGCAGTGCTGCCCTTCGCGGTCATGAGCCACGACGCGGAGCAGCAGTTCTTCGCCGACGGTCTGGTCGACGACATCCTCACCACGCTCTCGAAGCTCTCGGGCCTGACGGTGATCGCGCGAAATTCGAGTTTCGTCTACAAGGGGCGCGCGGTCGACGTGCGCGAGATCGCGCGCGAGCTCCACGTGCGCTATGTGCTCGAGGGCAGCGTGCGCAAGTCCGGGCATCGCGTGCGGATCACCGCGCAGCTCATCGACGCCACGACCGGCGCCCATGTCTGGGCGGAGCGGTTCGATCGCGCCGTCGACGACATTTTCGCGGTGCAGGACGAGATCACCCTCAGGCTCGCGACCGAGATGCAGGTGCGGCTCACCGAGGGGGAGCAGGCGCGGCTCCGCTACACCACCACCTCGAACGTGGCGGCCTGGAACCTCTGGATCGAGGGCCTCGCCCATAGTCGCGGTCCGGTCACCGGCGAGAACCAGATCCGCACGCGCCGCTGCTGGGAGCAGGCGCTGGCGCTCGATCCGAACTCGGCGCCGCTCAACGCCATGCTGGGCTTTGTCCATGCCGCCGACGCCCGTTTCGGGTGGTGGGATGAGCGCGAGATCGCGCTGACCAAGGCGCAGGCCTATGTCGACCGGGCGCTCGCCATCGATCCGCAGAATCCCGATGCCCATCGCGCCCGCGCGGGTACCTTGATGATCAGATCGCGTTTCGACGAGGCCATCGTCGCGGTTCGCCAAGCCGTCGCGTGCGGCCCCAATTTGCCGGACGTACTGGATTTCGCGAGCTACGTGCTCGCCGGCTCCGGCCGCGCCGCCGAGGGAATCCCGCTCGTACAAAAGGCCATGTCGTTGAGCCCGACCTATCCCGCGAACTACCTCGGCAGTCTCGGCAACGTGCTCCGATTGGCCGGCCGCGGCGAGGAGGCGATCGAGGCGTTCCGCGCCTATCACGCGGCAAGCCCGGGCTTCGGCCTGGTCGATATCGCGATGATCGAGGCGCAGGCGGGCCGCCTCGACGCCGCCCGCGAGGCCGCGCGCCAGCTCATGGTTGCGCGGCCGCATTTCACGATCTCGGGTTGGGCGCGGACGCAGTACCGCAGCGACTCCGAGCAGATGGCCGCGGATTTGGCCTCGCTGCGCGCCGCCGGGATTCCGGAGTGACGACAAAATCCCACTTCTCGCGAGGGAGGGGATTCGCCTAGTTTCGGCGAGCGCCGCACTTGAAAACAAGGAGCACGAGACGTGGTTGAGCTTCGGTCGAGGCCGCTGTTCCGAATCCAAATCGAGCTGCATCCTCTGCAAGTCGTGGGCACGACGCCGTTTGGCGAGCGGCGCGTGGTGCCGGTATCTGGTGGAAACTTCGAGGGCGAAAGGCTGCGCGGTACCGTGCTGCCGCACGCCGGCAGCGATTGGCTGCTCGGCCGCGCGGATGGCGCCTTCCAGCAGGACGTGCGCCTGACGCTCGCGACGCATGACGGCGTGCTTATTCTAATGAGCTATCGTGGCGTCAGGACCAGCTCCGCCGAAGTGGCGGCAAAGCTCGCGCGCGGCGAGCGGGTCGGCCGCGACGAGTACTATCTGCGCACCGCACCGTTCTTCGAGACCGGCGACAAGCGCTACGCTTGGCTCAACACCATCGTCTCTGTGGGCGTCGGCGAGCGCTTGCCCAACGGCGCCGCCTACGACATCTTCGAGGTGCTTTAACTGCTCTTCGCGCCGTCCGGCATCACCTGCAACAACGGCGCAGGCGAAACCGAGAGCTGGCCGATGAAGGGCCGGTCGTGCGCCGCGATCAGCAGCACGGAGGCCGCGACGCCTGTCGCGAACAACCCCATCGACAGGGCGGAGGCGAGCCGGTTGTCGGCGTGGACCAGCGCGATCGCGAAGAGCGCGCAGATGGCCTGCAGATAGAGGCAGGACCATTTAACGACGTTGACCTCCGAGCGGCTGACCAGGATGCGCTGTCGGCGCGCGTCCAAGGCATTCTGGAGCGCTCCCGCCATGTCGCGCTGAGCGGTCACGCCGCCGGGGCCGTCGGGCTTGAGCGCCAGCGTGAGCTGCAGCGCGTCCGCCAGCGCTTGCGGAGTCATCCGCAAATCGGCGGTCCCCCGAGCCATGGCCGGCCAATCCCGGCTTGCGGAGTCCTCGACGTAGCGGTGAACGAGGCCGAGCAGGCGCGTCTCGGGGTCGCCCGGGAAGCTCGCGGCGAGCAACACGACGGATTTGAGCGCGCTCGCCTCGCGGTTCACGGCCGCAGTGGCGCGATCGTTGTCGCTCCACACCTGCGCGGCCGTGAAGGCCACGAACAGGCCGAAGATGATTCCGAGCGGCGGCAGCATACCAGGCGAGACCGCCTTGAACGAGCGCGCCCGCTCGCCCACGGCCAGCACCGCGACAACCGCGTAGATCGCTACGGCGATCAAATATGTGAAACCGAACACTACGAGTGCCATCCAAGGCACCGGCAGATTATGCAGCCAGTCGCTCATGCATCTCCCCCCGCGTGATCAGCGATCGCATCCCGCACGAACGCCGCGAGCTCCGCGTTGAACCGGGACGCGTCCTCCCAGAATGGCGCATGACCGATGCCCTCGTAGAGGGAGAGTCGGGCGCCGGGCGTAACCGCGGCGGCGTGACGGGCAGCCTCGAGAGTGAGGATCTTGTCCTCGATACCGAAGGTCACGAGGACCGGCAGTGAGAGGCTCCGGTAGAGCCCGTCGGCGTCGAGCTCGCGCCCACTCATGGCCGCGCGCACGTCGCGCGGCACCATCATATTGAAGCCGAGCATGGTCTCGAACTCGCCCTGGGTTGGCTGGCGGGAGAAACAGGCGCGAAGAAACGTGCGTGTCGCCGCGATGCGGGTTGCCAAATCCTCGGCGGCGACCTCCGTCAAGTGGCGCGAGGAAAGTGGCCCTGCGAAGCGCGGGTCCGAATTGGTGCGCGCGTTGACGAAATTGATGCCGGCGATCCCGGCGCTGCCGTAAGCCTCGAGGTAGTCGGCGATGACGCGGCCGGCATAGGACCAGCCGACCAGGACCGGACGCCTGAGGCTGGCGGCGGCGATCACGGCCGCGAGCTCCTCGGCCCAGGCCTTGCCGTCCCGGTAGCGCTCGCGCGCCAGCGGCTTCTCGGAATCGCCGTGGCCGCGGAGGTCGTAGGTCACCATGTGAAACTCGCGGGCGAGCGCGCTCTCCACTTGCCGCGCCCAGGAAAGATGGCATTGCATGAAGCCATGGATGAACAGAATCTCCGGCCCTCCCGCATTGCCCCAGCGCTGCGCCGCGATCGAAGGACCGTCCGGCGTCTTGACCGCGATCGGCTGGTATTTGAGGTCTTTCGGCATGCGCCCTCCCCGACCTTCAGATTCCTCAGAAAATAGCGCTTTAGTGCAGTGGTCGCAGGGCTTTCGCAGGGGCAGCCGGAGACATTGAAGCAGGGAGCTCTGGAACCGCGGCGCATGCCCCCGCGAGAGCTCTGCGCCGGGCGTTTCTGCTATCGACCGTGGCTGGCCGACGTTAATCGCCCCTTAAGGGGGTGTGACGTAGGTCACATCGACTGTTTCATTTTTGCCTCGACGCGGAGGATGCCGGCGTCTAGGTAGACGTGTCGGGAGTCGTGGGGTTTAGGGGCAAGTTTGGTGGTGGCGGCGGGATCGGAGATCGTCATCCGCTTTTGGGGCGTGCGCGGCAGTATTGCCTGCCCCGGAGCCGAGACCGTGCGCTACGGCGGCAATACCTCATGCGTCGAAGTGCGGGTCGGCGCCCGCGTGTTCATCTTCGATGCCGGCACGGGTTTGCGCCTTCTCGGCGAGGCGCTGCTCGCGAACAACGGCGCCGTCGATGCCGATCTCTTCTTCAGCCACACCCACGTCGACCACGTCTGCGGGCTGCCGTTCTTCCGGCCCGCCTTCCTGCCGGCGAGCCGCTTGCGCTTCTGGGCGGGACACCTGCTGCCGGAGCACACGCTCAAGGGCGTGCTCTCCGAGATGATGCAGGCGCCGCTCTTCCCGGTGCCGCTCGACATATTGCAGGCCCGCATCGAGTACACGGATTTCCCCTGCGGCACCACGCTGACGCCCGGCGCCGGGCTCGCGCTCAAGACCGCGGCGCTCAATCACCCCAACGGCGCCACGGGCTATCGCTTGGAATGCGGCGGGAAGACCATCGCTTATATCACCGACACGGAGCACAAGCCGGGTGAGCTCGACCGCAACATCCTGGGATTGTGCGACCGCGCGGACGTGATGATCTACGACAGCACCTACACCGACGCCGAGTATCCCTCGCACGTCAATTGGGGCCATTCGACCTGGCAGGAGGGCGTAAAGCTCGCCAAGGCCGCGAGCGTCAAGACGCTCGCGATCTTCCACCACGATCCCGGCCACGACGACGATGCCATGGACGCCATCGCTACCGAGTCCAAGAAGGCATTTCCCGGTGCCGTGGTCGCCCGTGAAGGCATGGTGCTTCGGCCCTGAGCCGCGCCGCTCTAAGTCTCCACTGAGACAGGGAGCCGGCAAGAGGTTCGGCGGCGAAGCCGCGATAGGCGCCAACGAGACGTTGGCGCAGGTGACAAACTTCTCACGGCCTCTCTGCCGCTGTGGTTAGCTTAAGTCCGTGGATGCCTCACTGAAATCGCTCCGCTCGGGTCGTGTGCTCGAGCAGCTGCCCGAGCGCACGCGGCAGGCGATCCGCGAGGATCAGGCGCAGGCGGAGATCCTGATCGCCTGGGTGCAGCTCGCGGTCGTTGCGGCCTTTGGCGCGGTCTACGGATTGACGCCGCAAGCGACCATGCGGGCCGAGCCGCATCTCGAGCCGCTCCCCTGGGTGCTCGGCGCCTATGCCGTCGTGACGGCAATCCGGCTGGGCCTTGCCTATGCGAACGTGCTCGGTCGGCTTCTGCTCTCTCTCAGCGTGGTCATCGATCTTGCGCTACTGATGGTGCTGATCTGGGGCTTTCATATCCAGTACGCGCAGCCACCGGCCTTCTATCTCAAGGTGCCGACGCTGCTCACCGCCTTCATCTTTATCGCGCTGCGCGCGCTTCGCTTCGAGGTGCGCTATGTGGCGCTGGCAGGCGTCTCGGCGGCGGTCGGCTGGGCGTGCCTCGTCGCCTATGCGGTGGTCACCACGCCCGACGCCGTGGTGATGCGCGACTTCGTGAGCTACATGACGGGAAACCGCATCTTGATCGGCGCCGAGGTCGAGAAGATCCTGGCGATCCTCGTGGTGACAGCGGTGCTGGCGCTCGCGATCGCGCGGGCGCGCCGGCTGCTGGTGCGTGCCGCGGTCGATGGCGCCGCCGCCCGCGACCTCGCGCGCTTCTTCGATCCCAATGTCGCCGAGCGCATTCGCGCTGCCGATCAACCTCTCAAGGCCGGCGAAGGCGAGGCGCGCGACGCCGCCATCCTGTTCCTGGACATCCGAGGGTTTACCCGGCTCGGCAGCACGCTCGCCCCCTCCGCCTTGATGGCGCTCCTGACGGAATACCACGCGCGGCTGGTGCCGCTGATCCAGCGCCACCGTGGCACCATCGACAAGTTCATGGGCGACGGCATCCTCGCGACCTTCGGGGCGGCGGAGCGCTCGGAGCGCTATGCTGCCGACGCGCTCAATGCCGTCGATGCCGTGATGGCGGAGGCCGATCGCTGGCAAAGGGAACGCGAGGGAGCAGGCGAGCTGCCGCTCGCGATCAATGCGGGCGCGGCGGTCGGCCGGATCGTGTTCGGCGCCGTCGGCGACGAGCGGCGGCTCGAATACACGGTGATCGGCGACACCGTGAACCTCGCCGCCAAGCTCGAGAAGCACAACAAGCTCGAAGGCACCCGCGCGCTGGCGACCGCCGAGACCCTCGAGCGCGCCCTTGCGCAGGGCTATCGCGCGCCGGCGCCGCGCCCGATCCACTCGAGCCGACCCGTTAGCGGTCTGGCGCAGCCTATCGAGCTCGCAGTACTGGCGTAGCGGGGCGCATCACCGATACGGGTCCGCTGCGTCCCTAAGGCCGTCACCCAGGAAATTGAAGGCGAGGACGGTGACGATCACCGGCACCACCGGCAGCATGAGCCAGGGATAAAGCGCAACCACGTTGATGTTCTGTGCCTCGTTGAGGAGCACGCCCCAGCTGGTGATGGGCGGGCGCAGTCCGAGGCCTAGGAACGAGAGCGCGGTCTCGCCCAGGATCATCGAGGGGATCGAGAGCGTTGCCGAGGCAATCAGGTGGCTCATGAAGCTCGGCAGCAGGTGACGCACGATGATCCGCCGCGGCGAGGCGCCCATCAGCATGGCGGCGGTGGCGAAATCCTCCTCGCGCAACGCCAGGAGCTTCGAGCGCACGGCGCGGCCCAAGCCGGTCCAATCGATCATGCCGAGGATCAGCGTGATGCCGAAATAGACCAGTAGCGGACTCCAATTCACCGGCAGGATCGCCGATAGCGCCATCCACAGCGGCAGCTCCGGGAAAGAGCGGATGATCTCGATCAGACGCTGCACCAGGCTGTCGATCCAGCCGCCGTAGTAGCCCGCGAGCCCGCCCAGCGTGAGCCCGATCACGAAGCTTATGGAAATGCCGACGATGCCGATGGTGAGCGAGATGCGCGCGCCATAGAGGATGCGCGAGAGCATGTCGCGGCCGAGGCGGTCGGTGCCGAGCAGGAATGCGCTGCCGCCCTCCGCCGGGCAGAGCAGGTGAATGTCGGCCTCGACGAGACCCCAATACCAGTAGCTATCGCCGTGGCAGAAGAAGCGCAGCGGCTGGAGCTTCGCCGGGTTCACGGTATAGACGCGCTTCAGCGTCTTCATGTCGAGATGATAGTCGTAGCCGTGGACGTAAGGACCGATGAAGCGGCCATCCTGGAAGAGATGGATGTGCTGCGGCGGCGCGAAAATGAAGTCGTTGTGCCGGCTATTGAGCCCGTAGGGCGCCAGGAACTCGCTGATGAGGATCGAACCGTAGAGCACCATCAGCACGGCGCCCGAGATCACCGCGAGGCGGTGGCGCTTCAGCTTCCACCACATCATGCGCCACTGCGAGGCAAGGTAGTAGCGCTCCTGCTCCGCGGTCATCTTCTCGACGGAATGCGGATCGAACGGCTCCGGCGCGACGTAGTGCGGCAGGCGCTCCGCGGTCTCGGCGATCACCTGCGGGCTCCCGGTCATCGCGTCACTCCCCCGTCGAGCCGGATGCGCGGATCGAGCCAGGCGAGCGCCAGGTCCGACAGGAACACGCCCACCACCGTGAGTGCCGCCATGAACATAAGGAACGAACCCGCAAGGTACATGTCCTGGCTGCGCAAGGCGTCGAGCAGCATCGGCCCGGTGGTCGGCAGCGACAGCACCACGGAAACTACCGCGGCGCCGGAGATCACGTGCGGCAAGAGCGCGCCGATGTCCGCGATGAACGGATTGAGTGACATGCGCAGCGGGTATTTGATCAGCGCCCGGAACGGCGAGAGCCCCTTGGCGCGGGCGGTCACGAAATACTGTTTCTGCAGCTCGTCCAGCAGGTTGGCGCGCAGGCGTCGGATCATGCCGGCGGTGCCGGCGGCCCCGATCACCAAGACGGGTATCCAGAGATGCCTCAGCACCGAGACGCCCTTGGCAAGGCTCCAGGGCTTGTCGAGGTATTGCGGATCCATCAACCCGCCGATGGAGATGCCGAAGTGCACGTTGGCGAAGTAGAGCAGCACCAGAGCCAGCAGGAAGTTGGGCGTGGCGAGGCCGAGGAAGCCCAGGAACGTCAGTCCATAGTCGCTGAGGCTGTACTGGTGCGTGGCGGAATAGACGCCGATGGGGAACGCGACGATCCAGGTGAACACGATCGTGGAGAACGACACGATGAAGGTGAGCAACAGCTTGTCGCCCACGACCTGCGACACTGGCAGATCGTAGAGCGCGGAATAGCCGAGATCACCGCGGATCAGCCCGCTCACCCAGTACACGTACTGCTTCCAGGCGGGCTCATCGAGATGGAACTGCGCGCGCAGGAACGCGACCTTCTGCTCGTCCACGGCCTCGTGGCTCTGGCGCAGCGTCTCGATGTAGCTCGAGAGATAATCACCCGGCGGCAGCTTGATGATCGTGAAGATGACCGCGCTGATCACGATCAGCGTCGGGATCATGATCAGCACGCGCCGCATGATGTAGTGGAACATGTGAAGGTGCCCGCTGCCCTGTGCTTTTTACCTTGACGAGACTGTCCTACCCCTTGGGCGGCGCCGCCGAGGCTTGGTTGGAGCCTTCCGGCGTCAGCCAGAAGGTGTCCATGTGGTAGTAGCCGAAGAAGGCCCCGGGTATCCAATTGAAGATGCCGTCCTCCGGCACATTGTGCAGCTTGTTGCTCACCACCACAGGCTGGGGCACGCCCGCGACCAGCCCGATCGAGAACACGTCGTCGGCGTGGATCTTGAGAATCTTGTGCCAGATCTCCGCGCGCTCGACGGCGTCGGTGGCGCCGAACCAGGATTTGTAGAGCTTCTGCAGTTCTTGCGCGTCGGCGATATCGACGGGCTCGCCGCTCTTGCCCTTGGTTTCCAGGTATTGGCCCCATTTCGGCCATTGCACCTGAGCTTGCGTGGTCGGGACGAAGTCATCGGGCGCCATGTCTGCAGTGACCAGCCCGTTCTCGACGCCCTTGTCGATCGACATCATGGTGGCGCCCGAGTAAACGCGGCGACGCCAGATGTCGAGCTGGGAGGGCTTGGAGAACAGGTGAATGCCGATCTCGGCCCAGGTGTCGCGGATCAGCTCCAGCGCGTCCGACTGCTCGGTCGACTCGCCCGCGTTCTCGATTACGATCTCGAGCGGCTGCCCGTCCGGCAGGAGTCGGATCCCGCTGCTATCGCGCTTGGTGAGGCCGATCTCGTCGAGGAGCCGGCTTGCCTGCTTGGGATCGTAGCCAGCCCAGGCGCTGCGGTAGGCGGGATCGTAGAGCGGCGATTCCGGCAGCACCGTGTTCTGCCCCTCGATCGCCAGACCATAGTAGATCGCCTGGTTGAGCTCATGGCGGTCGATCGCGAGCGAGAGCGCCCGGCGGAAGCGGACGTCGCGGTTGAGCTGCCGCCAGGTGGGATCCTCGACGTTCAAATTCGGGTAGAGCGCGAGCTGCGCGCCCGGCGCCGTGCGCCAGAGCCGCACCCTGTAGTCGTTGTGCTCCTCGGCGTCCTTGAGGAAGGTGTAGTTGTCAAAGCGGAGATAGCGCGCCTGCAGGTCGCTTTCGCCCGCCCCGGTCTTCGCGGGGATGATCTTGGAATCCGCGATGACGAGAGCGACCTTGTCGATGTAGGGCAGCTGATGGCCCGCGGGATCGATACGGTGGAAATAGGGGTTGCGCTCGAAGACGAACTGATCGGCCGGCGGCTTGGTCTTGAGTACCCAGGGATCCAGCACCGGCAGATCCGGATTGTCGGTATGGTAGGGATGGAACAGCTTGGTGTGCAGCGCCGCCCAATTGCGCACATGGTTCTGCTTGGCCAGATCGTCGAGCGTCTTCTCGTCGGTGTATTTCGCGTTGAACTGCCGCATGTAGTGGGCGGGCGCGTAGATATAGAGCGGATCCGGTCCCGCGAGCGCCGGCAGGAATAGCGGGTTTGGCTTCGCCCAGGTGTACCGCACGGTCTCTGGATCGACCACCTCGAAGGTGGGCGGCTTGCCGTCAACCAGCATCTGCTCGGGAAGACCCGCAGTGTAGAGCTTCTTGTTCGAGGCGACGTCCTCGAACCAGTAGCGGAAATCCTCGGCCGTGAAGGGCTCACCGTCGGACCATTTGTGGCCGGGGCGCAAATGAAACGTGAAGGCGCGGCCGTTCTCGACGTCCACCGATTCGGCGATGTCCGGCTGCAGTGTGTAGTCCGGCGTGTAAACGACCAATCGGGTATAGCCGTAGACCACCATCATGCGGGTGTCCTTGGTGCTCGCCATCAGCAGATGCAGCGAGCCACCGGGCGTGCCTGGCTCGACCGGCCGCACCAGCAGCGGATTCGCCGGCAGGCGGTCGGCGATCGGCGGCAGCGAGCCGGCCTTGACGGCGTCTTCCAGCGAAGGTGTTTCCTTGAGCTCGAGCACCTGTCCATAAGCCGCCGGCAGCAGCGCCGCGAGGCAGACGACGGCGAGGAGCGGCAGCAGCTTTCTCATTGGGCAGCCTCGAGATGTTGCGCGGCGGCTTGAACGAAATGACCTCCGCCGACGTCGACCAGCTCCGGCCGATGCTCCGCATCGACGCGGAACGGCAGTGGCCAAGCCGCGGGGTCGGAGGCCTTGTCCTCCATCAGCCCCGCGAAATCGAGCCGGCGATCGAGATCGGGCGCGGGCACGGCGGAGAGCAGCGCCCGGGTGTAGGGATGGACGGGATTGCGGAACAGCGCGGCGCGGGGCGCCACCTCAACCAGGCGGCCGCGGCACATGACCGCGATCCGGTCCGCGATGTAGTCGACCACCGCGAGGTTGTGCGAGATGAAGAGATAAGTGAGGCCGAGCTGCGCTTTCAGGTCCTTGAGGAGATTCAGGATCTGCGCCTGGATCGAGACGTCGAGAGCGGAGACCGGCTCGTCGCAAATCAGTAGATCGGGCCGCAAGGCCAAGGCGCGCGCGATTCCGATGCGCTGACGCTGCCCGCCCGAGAAACTGTGGGGATAGCGCTTGAGGTAGCGCACGTCGAGCCCGACCAGCGTCACCAGCTCCTTGACCATCTCGCGGCGCTGCTCGGGCGTGCCGATGCCGTGGATCACCAGGGGCTCGCTGATGATATCGAAGACGGTCATCCGCGGATTGAGCGAGCCGAAAGGGTCCTGGAAGACGAACTGCACGCGCCGCCGGAACAACGTCAGTATCTTGCCTTTGAGGGCGAGCACGTCGACGGGTTTGCCCTGGTCGTAATAGGTGACCTCGCCGGCATCGGGGCGGAGCGCTCCCAGCAGCATCTTGCTGAGCGTGGTCTTCCCGCAGCCGCTCTCACCCACCAGGCCCAGACATTCGCCGCGTTCGATCCCGAGGCTCACATCGTCGACCGCTTTGACCCGGGCCCCGCCGCCTGCTCCGAAGAAACCGTGCTTGCGGATCTCGAAACCCTTGGTCAGGTGATCCACCGTGAGCAACGGTCCGGCGGTGAGCGCGTGGGTGCGCGCCTTCATCAGATAGCCGGCCTCGGCATGCGGAATCTCTCGGATCGGGACCAGGCGCTCCTCGGGTTTCATGTCGAAGCGCGGCACTGCGCGCAAGAGCGCCTTGAGGTAAGGGTGCTCGGGCGCGCGGAAGATGTCCTCGATGGTGCCGCTCTCGACTACGGCGCCGTGGTACATCACCACGACCTCCTTGGCGACGTTGGCCACTACGCCGAGATCGTGGGTGATCAGCAGCACGGCCATGTCGAGCTCG
>DASZHJ010000080.1:0-8875 GCA_035938015.1 Allostellaceae bacterium | reverse complement strand
GGCGTGACGCCTAAGGGCAGGCTGCCCTCGACCCGCACCAGCATGTTCTTGGCAGGCTTCTGGATCAGGGTCTGGGTCGCCAGCACGTGCTCGACCTCGGAGGTACCGATGCCGAAGGCGAGGCAGCCGAAGGCGCCGTGCGTCGCGGTATGGCTGTCGCCGCAGACCACGGTCATGCCGGGCTGAGTCATGCCCTGCTCGGGCCCAATGATGTGGACGATGCCTTGACGGATGTCGGTCATCCCGTAATAGGGGATGCCGAACTCTTTCACATTGCGCTCGAGCGTCTCGACTTGCAGGCGCGATTCCGGCTGCTCGATGCCGCGCGAGCGGTCCGTGGTGGGCACGTTGTGGTCGGCGACCGCGATGGTCGCATCCGGGCGTCGCACGCGGCGATTTGCCAGCCGCAAACCTTCGAACGCCTGCGGGCTCGTCACCTCATGGACGAGATGGCGATCGATGTAGAGCAGGCAGGTGCCGTCGGGCTGCCGGTCGACGACATGGCTGTCCCAGATCTTGTCGAAGAGAGTGCGTGGTTTGGTCATCGGTG
Source organism: Allostellaceae bacterium (assembly GCA_035938015.1). Classification (GTDB taxonomy): domain Bacteria; phylum Pseudomonadota; class Alphaproteobacteria; order ATCC43930; family CGMCC-115725; genus DASZHJ01. The sequence continues at coordinate 8,325 of DASZHJ010000080.1, read as the reverse complement.
CCGTCTCTGGTTTTGGTGCCGCGCGAATAGAGAGCGCCCTTCCGCTCGCTCCTTCGAACCCGGCTCAGGATGCCGGAAATCGAGCCAATGCACCCATGTCCTTCGTCCCGAGCGAAAGGACGCGCGTGCTTAGGCCGGCGTCTCCGCGGTTTCGCCGGAGCCGGTCTCCGGAACCTCCGCCTCGCCGACCTCATGGCCACGCTCGGCGATGCGCGCGGCCTTGCCGGTGAGGCCGCGGAGGTAATAGAGCTTGGCGCGCCGTACGGCGCCGCGGCGCATCACCTCGATCGCACTGATGCGCGGCGAATAGAGCGGGAAAATGCGCTCCACGCCCTCGCCATAGGAAATCTTGCGAAGCGTGAAGCTGGAGTTGAGGCCGGCGTTCTTGCGCGCGATGCAGACGCCTTCGAAGGCTTGGATGCGCTCGCGCTCGCCTTCTACCACCTTGAGGCTCACGCGCACCGTGTCGCCCGGAGAAAACTCGGGGATCGTGCGGCCGGCCAGCAGCTTTACGATCTGCTCCGCCTCGATCGTCTTGAGCACAGTCATGGCATCACCTCTTTCATCCGTTCTTCTGCCGAGGCTCGTCGCCTTGCGAGGCGAGCCGGCGTTCCCACAAATCCGGGCGCCGCTCGCGCGTCGCCCTCTCCCGCTGCTCCTGTCGCCATTGGCGGATCCGGTCGTGATGACCGGAGAGCAGTACTTCCGGCACCGCGCGGCCTTCCCAGGTCTGGGGCCGCGTGTAGTGCGGATATTCGAGGAGCCCGTCCTCGAAACTCTCCTCCGCGAGCGTCGCCTGATCCCCGACCACGCCCGGGAGCAACCGCACGCAAGCGTCGATGAGCGCGATCGCCGCCGGCTCGCCGCCCGAGAGCACGAAATCGCCGAGGCTCAATTCCTCGACGCCCCGGGCCTCGATCACCCGCTCGTCCACTCCCTCGTAGCGGCCGCAGAGCAGGCTCACGCCCGGGCTCCCAGCCAGCGCCTTGATGCGCGCCTGGTCCACCAGACGACCCCGAGGCGAGAGATAGACCACCGGGCCCGGCCCAGCCCCTTCCCCGATCACCCGATCGAGTACGTCGGGCCGCATCACCATGCCGGGACCGCCACCGAACGGCGCATCGTCGACACTGCGGTGTTTATCGCGCGCGAAACCGCGGATGTCCACTGTTTCGAGGCGCCAAAGCCCCTCTGCCAAGGCCTTGCCGGCAAGCGAGCAGCCGAGCGGCCCCGGGAACATTTCGGGAAACAGGGTCATCACCGTCGCGGTCCAGGCCAAGTCTTTACTCCTCGTTCTCCGCGGGGCGTCGAGCCGCCACACCAACCCTCGACGCCCGCGTAGGCGCTAATCGTCCTCGCCGCCCGCGGGTTCCGGAGCCGGCGTCTCGAACAGACCTTCTGGTGGCTCGATCACCAGCTTTCCCGCCGCAAGATCCACCACCGGCACCACGCGATTGTTGAACGGCACCATCACGGGCGCGCCGATCTGGCGCCTCACCTCCAGGCTCGGGCCGCCGCCATAGTCGTGCACTGCCACCACCTCGCCGAGCGCCGCGCCGTCCGTCAGTTCCGCCCGCAATCCCACCAGATCGTCCCAGTAGAACTCACCCTCCGCCGGGGCCGGCAGTGCCGAGCGCTCCAGGTAGAGCTTCGTGCCCTTGAGCGCCATCGCCGCGTCACGATCCGCGATCCCCTCGACCGCCGCCAACACCGCGCCGCGCGCCTTGCCCACGATCGTCAGCGAGACCTTGCGCCCGCCGCTCTCGTCCTCGAGCGGCCCATAGCTCGCGATGTCCTCGGGCGCCGCGGCATAGCTCAGGATCCTGACCGCGCCCTTGATGCCGTGAGCGCCCAGCACGAGGCCCATGAGCACCCGTCGGCCCGAGCCCATGAGCGCGGGTCGCGTTTAGGCCTGCGGCGCGGTCTCGGCCGCCGGCGCCGTCGCACCCGCCGCCGCCTCGGCACCGCCCTCGGCCGCCTTCGTCCGCTCCTGCGCCTTGGCGCGCGGCGCGGATTTCTTCGGCGTCTCGCGGATCTCGGGCTTCGGTCGCAATCCGGCATCGCCCAGGAAGCGCGCCACCCGATCGCTCGGTGTCGCGCCCATCTTGAGCCAATGCTCGATGCGCTCGCCCTTGAGCACCACGCGCTCCTTGTGGCCGCGATCGAGCATGGGGTTGTAGGTGCCGACCTTCTCGATAAAGCGGCCGTCGCGCGGATTGCGGGAATCCGTAACCACGATCGAATAGAACGGGCGCTTCTTAGCGCCGCCGCGGGTCATGCGAATCTTGAGGGCCATGAATCTCCTTTCAGTTTGTTTTCCACGCGCGTCGAGCCGCCAATCCAACCCTCGACGCCCGCGTAAGTTAGTCACTCCGGCTGATGTCGCACCACCTCGATCCGGTACCCGTCGAGATCGACGATGAAGGCGGCATAGTAGTGCTTGTGGTATTGAGGCCTGAGACCGGGCTTGCCGTTGTCGCTGCCCCCGGCGGCGAGCCCCGCCGCGTGAAACGCATCGACGGCGGCTCGAGCGGGCGCGCTGAAGCAGACATGCCCGTTCATCGCCGGACCATCGGAATTATGCGTGATCCAAAACGGCAGCGCCTGCTCTTTAAGGGGATGCGGCTCGGTGCGGCCATAGCCGGATGCGTCCTCGACGTCGAACATGCGGCGATACCCCAGCGGCGCCAGGACCGCGTCGTAAAAGGCGCGGCTCCGAGCGAGGTCGCTGACGGCGAGCGAGAGATGGTCGATCATCGCCCGAACGGCCTACCGCTACCGCCCGGCATCAAGCCGGGGAGGCCATGGCGCATCAGGCCTTTCTTCCCGAGCTTCGTGGCCTTCCGCATCATGTCGGACATGTCCTGATACTGCTTCAGGAGGCGGTTCACCTCCGGTACCGTCGTACCCGAGCCTGCGGCGATCCGTCGCCGGCGGGAGCCGTTCAGCACCTTCGGGTTCCTGCGCTCCTTGCGCGTCATCGAGGAGATGATCGCTTCCTGGCGCTTGAGCAGGCTCTCGTCGATGTTGGCCTCGTCGATCTGCTTCTTAATTTTGCCGATGCCGGGCAGCATTCCCATCAGGCTCGACATGCCGCCCATCTTGCGCAGCTGCCTCAGCTGCGAGGCGAGATCGTCGAGATCGAAGCTGCCCTTCTGGATCTTGAGCGCGAGCTTTTCCGCGTCCTCCTGCTCGACGGTTTCGGCGGCCTTCTCGACGAGGCCCACGATATCGCCCATGCCGAGGATGCGGCCGGCGACGCGGTCGGGCTGAAAGGCCTCGAGCGCATCGAGCTTCTCGCCGACGCCGACGAACTTGATCGGGCGTCCCGTGATGGCGCGCATGGAGAGCGCCGCACCGCCGCGCGCGTCGCCATCGACGCGCGTCAGCACGATCCCGCTGATGCCCACGCGCTCGGCAAAGCTCTTGGCGACGTTGACCGCGTCCTGACCGGTGAGCGCGTCCGCCACCAGCAAGGTCTCGGTCGGATGGGTCGCGTCGCGCACCGCCGCCGCTTCCGCCATCAGCGCTTCGTCGATATGGAGTCGGCCCGCGGTATCCAGCATCAGAACGTCATAACCCTGGAGGCGAGCGGCCTCGCGGGCGCGCTTGGCGATCGCCACCGGGCGCTCGCCCGCGATAAAGGGCAGCGTATCGACCGAAACTTGTCGCCCGAGCACCGCGAGTTGCTCTTGCGCGGCGGGCCGCTGCACGTCGAGCGAGGCCATCATCACTTTCTTGCGCAGGCGCTCCTTCAAATGCCGCGCGAGCTTCGCGGTGGTGGTGGTCTTTCCGGAGCCTTGCAGCCCCACCATCATGATCACCACCGGTGCCGGCGCATTGAGATTGAGGCCCGCCTCGGCGCCCGTCGCGTCCTCGCCCGCGAGCGTCGCCACCAGATGATCGTGCACGATCTTGACCACCATCTGAGCCGGGGTGACCGAGCGGATCACCTCTTGGCCGACGGCCTTCGCTTTTACGCCGTCGACGAAGCTCTTTACCACGGGCAGCGCCACGTCCGCCTCGAGCAGCGCCACGCGAATCTCGCGCAAGGCCGCCTCGACGTCGGTCTCGCTGAGCGCGCCGCGCCGGCGCAGGCGGTCAAAGACCGCACTCAGGCGATTGCTGAGGCTCTCGAACATCTCCACTCCAAGACGGCTTGAGCCCAAGGCCAAACGGGCCAGTGCGCGATACTCGCGGACTGGCCGGCCCCGGGACGATACCCGCCCGATCAGGCAAACGTGCTGCTTCCTGGGAAGCGGGCGGACACTATGTCCGCACCTATCGGCTGTCAATCCGTCGGGCGGTTGACGTTACGCACATATATAATATGTATAATAAAATTCATTTACATTTTCATGCTGTTTGGCGATAAGCCCATCCATATTGAGTTGTTGAGACCGCGCGCGGGCCACCCTTGTCGGGTCTGGAGCGTCATGCACTCGCTCAATCTGCTGTATTCGCTCTCGGGATTCGCTGTCGGGTTCCTGGTGGGAATGACGGGTGTCGGCGGGGGGTCCTTGATGACCCCAGTCCTTATTCTCCTGTTCGGCATCCATCCCGCGACCGCCGTGGGCACCGACCTTCTCTATGCGGCCGCCACCAAGACCGGCGGCAGCCTGGTACATGGGCTGGGCGGCACGATCGATTGGCGGGTGGTCGGGCGGCTGGCCGCGGGCAGCGTGCCGATGACCGCGCTCACGCTCTTGGCGTTCTCCCATCTCGACATCAAGGGCCATCTGGCCGACGAGGTCATCACTGTGGTGCTGAGCACCGCGCTCTTCGGCACGGCGGCGGTGTTGATCTTCCGCAAGCGCATCATGGCGGCTTACGCGCAACGGGTGGGCGAGCTCGATCCTCGGCGCACCGTCGCGCTCACCGTCGCCGTGGGCGCGGTGCTGGGCGTGCTGGTGTCGATCTCCTCGGTGGGCGCCGGCGCCATCGGCGTCACCGCCTTGATCCTGCTCTACCCGCGCTTTCCGACGGTGCGCATCGTGGGCTCCGACATCGCGCATGCGGTGCCACTGACCCTCGCCGCCGGTATCGGACACTGGATCATCGGCTCGATCGATTTTCTGCTGTTGGGCTCTTTGCTGGTGGGCTCGCTCCCGGGCATCTTTCTCGGCAGCTACATGTCCTCGCGCGTGCCGGACGTGGCCTTGCGGCTGATCCTGGCGGCCACCCTGATCGTCGCCGGTAGCAAGCTGGTGCTCTGAGCTCGAGGCGCCGGCTGTGCGCCTTAACCCCTGCTCGCCACAGTTCCGCCACAACAACATCACTCCGGCGCCTCGGAAGGCTCTGGCGTCGGGTTACGTTGTTGGCATGTATCCTTTTGCCTTCGAACCCTCAAACAGACGGAATCGCCATGGCCAAGATGCTCACCACCACCCGCAGCCTGCTCCTCGCCGGCGCGCTCGCTTTTGCGGCGCTTCCGGCCCTGGCGCAGACCTCGCCTCAGACCCAGCCCGCCACCCCCTCGAGCGGGAGCACCACCACTCCCGGCGCCTCGACGGATACCGGCAAGACCGCGACCAGCAAGTCGCATACACACAGCCGCAAAGTCGCCTCGGCCCACAAGAGCAATGTGCATCACGTCTCGACCAAGAAGCACACCACGACCGGCACGACCTCGAAGTCGACCGGCGGCAGCTCGACGGGCACGGGCTCGACCGGCACCGGCGGGACGCAGCCGCAGTAACCGAGCTTCGGTCCGAACCTTCTGCGGACGCGGCGCCTCGGGCGCCGCGTCTATTTTAGAGGCATTCAGAGCATCGCCGCGGTGAGTGCGAAAATTCCGCACACCATGATGGCGGCACCCGAGGCGCGGTTGATCCAGACCAGCACCGACTCGGGCAAGCGGTGCCGGACCAGGCTCACGGCGGTGCTGAGCGCCAGCCACCAGAGCGCCGAGCCCACGAAGACCCCGGCGACCAGCACGGCGGTTTCCCCGCTGGCGCTCATCGCGCCCAAGCCCGCCATGACGGCGGCGAAGCTCAGGATGGTCGCGGGGTTGGCGAGCGTCAGCAGGAAGGTGCCGGCATATGCGGCGGCAAGCCCGCTCGAGGCCGTGCTGACGCGATCGCGCGGTGTCTCCGCGCGCAGGAAGGCGAGGCCCAGCCAGATCAGCGCGGCGCCGCCCGCGAACCGCAGCGGCTGGCGCGCGCTCACCAGCAGCTCCGTCACCGCCGTCAGCCCCGCCGCCGCGATGAGGCCGTAGGCCATATCGGCGGTGGCGGCGCCCATGCCGGTCGCAAGGCCCAGCCACCAGCCGCCGGCAAGCGTGCGGCGGATGCAGAGCAGCCCGATCGGGCCCACGGGTGCCGCGATGGAAAACCCGACGGCAAGGCCTTTGAGCCCCGCCAACACGAACGCATCCATGCGCTCTCTCTAGCGCGTTTCCGGGCCACACGCCCGCGCGATCCGCATTCCCGGTTGGACAGGGTTGGAGGCCGACCCTATATACGGCGCCATGGCCGGCACCCCCTTCATCAAGATGCACGGGCTCGGCAACGACTTCGTCGTGCTGGACGCGCGCGCGCGGCCGATCGCGCTCGACGACGCGCGGGCCCGCGCCATCGCCGACCGGCACACGGGCGTGGGCTGCGACCAGCTGCTGGTGATGGAGCCGCCCCTGCAATCCGGTGCCGACGTCTTCATGCGCATCCGCAACGCCGACGGCGACGAGGTCGAGGCCTGCGGCAACGGCACGCGCTGCATCGCCGCGGCACTGATGCGCGAGACCGGCAAGCCCCGCGTGGTGATCGAGACGGTGGCGGGCTTGCTGGAGGCGAGCCAAGCCGGCACAGCCCGCGTCACCGTCGACATGGGACCGGCTCGGCTCAACTGGCGCGAGATCCCGCTGGCGCGCGAGTGCGACACGCTCCGCGTGCCCCTGAGCCTCGGCCCGCTCGCCGATCCCGTCGCCACCAACATGGGCAATCCGCACGCGACCTTCTTCGTGCCGGACGCCGAGGCGATCGACGTCGCGGCGCTGGGCCCCGTGCTCGAGCATGACGCCATGTTCCCCGAACGCGCCAATATCGGGATCGCGGGCCTCGCGGGAAAAGACCGGCTGCGCTTTCGCGTCTGGGAGCGCGGCACCGGCATCACTGTCGCCTGCGGCACCGGCGCTTGTGCCGCGGCGGTGGCGGCGGCGCGGCGCGGGCTCACGGGACGGCGGGTGACGGTGATCGCCGATGGCGGGCCGCTGGAGATCGAATGGCGCGCCGACGGCCACGTGCTCATGACCGGACCCGCGGCGGTGAGTTTTACCGGGATCCTCGATCCGTCGCTCTTCGCCTAGCTGCGAGTGATGAGCTCGGAATTCACCCCCCTCCCCAACCCTGCCCCTCAAGGGGGGAGGGGGAGTGTCGAGGTCATCACGCTCGGCTGCCGGCTCAACGCGTTCGAATCGGAGGTGATCCGGCGCGAGGCGAATGCGGCGGGGCTTGAGGATGCCGTCATCGTCAACACCTGCGCGGTGACAGCGGAGGCCGAGCGGCAGGCGCGCCAGGCGATCCGGCGCGCGCGGCGGGAACGGCCGCAGGCGCGGCTGATCGTGACGGGTTGCGCCGCGCAGATCTCTCCCGAGCGCTACGCGGCCATGGCCGAGGTGGACCAGGTACTGGGCAACCTGGAAAAACTCCGCGCGGAGAGCTATCGCGTGACCCAACCGCGCGTCGCCGTCGACGACATCATGATCGTGCGCGAGACCGCGGCGCATCTGGTCGAGGGATTCGAGGGCCGGGTGCGCGGCTTCGTCGAGGTGCAGCAGGGCTGCGATCACCGCTGCACCTTCTGCATCATCCCGTTCGGGCGCGGCAACAACCGCTCGGTGCCGGCGGGCGAAGTGGTGGCGCAAGTGCGCGCGCTGGTGGAGCGCGGACTTTCCGAGGTGGTGCTGACCGGGGTCGATATCACCGGCTATGGCGCCGACCTGCCGGGACGGCCGAGCCTTGGGCAGCTGGTCCGGCGCGTACTCAAGCTGGTGCCGGAGCTCCTGCGGCTGCGGCTTTCCTCGCTCGATCCCGCGGAGATCGATGACGTGCTCTGGCGCCTCATCGCGGAGGAGCCGCGGCTGATGCCGCATCTGCATCTTTCCATTCAGTCCGGCGACGATCTGATCCTGAAGCGCATGAAGCGGCGCCACAGCCGGGCGGAAGCGGTGGACGTGGCGCGGCGCGCGCGGGCGCACCGGCCCGAGATCGTGCTGGGCGCCGACGTGATCGCGGGCTTCCCGACCGAGAGCGCGGAGATGGCGGAGCGCACCCTCGCCTTCGTCGAAGACGCCGGCCTTGACCTGCTGCACGTGTTTCCCTTCAGCCC
>DASZHJ010000079.1:0-3549 GCA_035938015.1 Allostellaceae bacterium | reverse complement strand
CGGCGACCAAGGCGCTGCTCGATGGCGGCGCCGTGCCGATCCTGCTGGGCGGCGACGATTCGGTGCCGATCCCGTTCTTCCACGCGTTCGAGCGGCGCGGCGCCTTCACCATCCTGCAGATCGACGCGCATATCGACTGGCGCGACGAGGTCCAGGGCATCAAGCTCGGGCTCTCCAGCACCATGCGCCGCGCCAGCGAGATGGGCTGGATCGATCGCATCATCCAGGTGGGCGCCCGCGGCACCGGAAGCGCGCGGGTCTCGGACTATCAGGACGCGCTCGCAGCGGGCGTGCGGTTCTTCTTCGCGGACGCCGTGCACACGCTTGGCATCGAGCCCGTGCTCGCCGAGGTGCCCGCCGGTAGCAACGTGCTCCTCACCCTCGATTGCGACGGGCTCGACCCCACCATCATGCCGGCGGTGATCGGTCCGGCGCCGGGCGGGCTCGCCTACTGGCAGGCGGTCGGCCTCATGCGCGGTGTTGCGAAGAAGGCGCGCATCGCCGGTTTCGACATCGTCGAGTTCATGCCCGAGCGCGACCAGCAGCAACTGGGCGCGCTCACCGCCGCGCGCCTCGTCGCCAACGCGATCGGCCTGATCTCGCGCCAGCGCGCCGCGAAACACTGATCGTCCAGCAAGAGGCTCGAATGGCTCATCTGAGGCTTCGCAAGTTCAACACCAGCACGGTTTACGAGGGCGGCCGGATCGCCAACGACATGTGCATGGCGGTTCGCGCGGGCAATTTCATCTTCCTGCGGGGACAGACCGGCTTCACGCTCGACAACAAGTTCGTGGGCAAAGGCGACGCGGCGGCGCAAGCCGACCAGGCCATGAAGAACGTGAAGGTGCTGCTCGAGGAAGCCGGCGCCAAGCTGGAGCACATCTGCAAGATCACGACTTACATCACCGACCGCGCCTATCGCGAGCCCGTCTACGCCGTGGTTGGACGGCATCTCAAGGGTGTGTTTCCCTGCGGCACGGGCCTGATCGTGAACGGCCTCGCGCTCCCGGAGATGCTGGTGGAGATCGACATCGAGGCCGTCATTCCCGAAGCGGCTTGAGCTCAAGGAGACCTGATATGACCGACGCAGCGTCATTGCTTTCATCGCTCGGTATTCCCGCCTCGGCGATCGCCGACGGCGACATCGCCGTTCACTCGCCGATCGACGGTCGGCGGATCGGCCTGGTCAAGAGCGACAGCCCCAGCGGGATCGACGCAAAGATCGCGCGCGCCGACGCGGCCTTTCAGCAATGGAGAACCGTACCGGCACCCCGGCGCGGCGAGCTGGTGCGGCTCCTGGGCGAGGAGCTGCGCCGCGCCAAGGAGGACTTGGGCAGGCTGGTCACGCTCGAGAACGGCAAGATCCTCGAGGAGGGCCGCGGCGAGGTCCAGGAGATGATCGACATCTGCGACTTCGCGGTCGGCCTGTCGCGCCAGCTCTACGGCCTCACCATCGCCTCGGAGCGGCCCGGGCATCGCATGATGGAGACCTGGCATCCGCTCTCGGCGGTGGGCGTGATCACCGCCTTCAACTTTCCCGTGGCGGTGTGGTCGTGGAACACGGCGATCGCGCTGGTGTGGCGATCCCGTGGTCTGGAAGCCCTCGGAGAAGACGCCGCTCACGGCGCTTGCCTGCAAGGCGCTGCTCGAGCGCGCGGCAAAGCAGCTGGGCGGCGTGCCCGACGGGCTCCTGGAGGTGGTGCTGGGCGCGCGCGGTGCCGGCGAGCGGATCGCGGCGGACCCGCGGTTGCGCCTGGTGAGCGCCACCGGCAGCACCCGGATGGGGAAGGCGCTGGCACCCGTGGTCGCCACGCGGCTGGGTCGCAGCCTCCTGGAGCTTGGCGGCAACAACGGCGCCATCGTGGCACCATCGGCCGAGCTCGATCTCGTGGTGCGTGCGGTGGCTTTCGCGGCAGTGGGCACGGCGGGACAGCGCTGCACCTCGCTGCGCCGGCTCGTCGTCCACGAGAGCATCAAGGCGCCGCTCCTCGAGCGCCTGAAGAAGGCCTACGGCTCGATCCGCGTCGGCGATCCCCTCGAGGCCGGCACGCTGGTGGGCCCGCTGATCGACCGGCGCGCCTTCGAGGGCATGCAGGCGGCCCTGGCCCAGGCGCGCGCCGACGGCGGCTCCGTCTCCGGCGGCGAGCGGGTGATGGCCGACCGCCTCCCCGACGCCTACTACGTCAAGCCCGCCATCGTCGACATGCCCCAGCAGACCGCGATCGTGCGCGAGGAGACCTTCGCGCCGATCCTTTACGTCATGGGCTATCGCACCATCGAGGAGGCGCTACGCCTCCACAACGAGGTGCCGCAGGGCCTCGCCTCCAGCATCTTCAGCAACGATCTGCGCGAGGCCGAGACCTTCATGAGCGCCGCCGGCAGCGACTGCGGCATCGTCAACGTCAACATCGGCCCGAGCGGCGCCGAGATCGGCGGCGCGTTCGGCGGCGAGAAAGAGACCGGCGGTGGCCGCGAGTCCGGCTCCGACGCCTGGAAGTCCTATATGCGCCGCGCCACCAACACCATCAACTACTCCGGCGCGCTCCCGCTGGCCCAGGGCATCAAGTTCGACGTGGGGTGACGACATCGTGCGTCCTTCGACTCGTGCGCTCGCGCGCACGGCTCAGGATGAGGACTTTTTGTTGTGGCAGACTCAACTCCCCTCATCCTGAGCCGCGATGCGAAGCATCGCGAGTCGAAGGACGCTACCCCAGCGACGCCACGATCTCGCGGTAGGCCGCTTCCGGAAAAGCTTTGAGCGTGGTCGAGCGCACGTTGCCGAGCATGCCCAGCATCAGCGTGAAGCGCGCGGCGATGGCGTCGTCGGGCGCCTCGTAGATCGCGACCAGGTCGTAGTCGCCGATGGTCATATAGAAGGCCTTGAAGTCGCCGCCCATCTCCTTGAGCACGCGCCGCGCGGCGTCGACGCGTTTGGGCGAGTCCTTCACCTGCCGCATGCCTTGCTCGGTCCAGCGAGCGAGCATCACGTAAGTCGCCATGGCGTTCCTCCTCGGTTGCTTAGAGATCCTTCGCGAGCCTTAGGGCGTCGTAGACGGCGGCGTGGATGTTGCGGGAGGCGACGGCGTCGCCGATCCGATAGAGCGCGTAGCCGCCATCGGGATTGCGCACGAGGTCTTGCGGACGGTTGGCGATCAGCGCGCCGTGGTCGATCTCGCCGAGATTGCGCGAGCCCGGCTTGAGCGCGAAGTAGAGCTCGTCGAGCGGCAGCGTGCCGTGCTCGACCACGACCTGATCCACCAGCCGCTCGCGCCGGGACTTGTCGTATTCGTTGAAGAGCGTCGCATTCAGACGATTGCCCGCGCGCGCCACCCGCTCCAGCCGCAGGTTCAGGGATATCGCGACATTGCGCTCCGAGAGCGTCTTGAAATAGGCGGGATAGTTCGTGCCGCCGACCTCGGGCGCCAAGCTGCGCTCGGGGGTCGCGATCTCGAGCCGGCCGCCGGCGCCCGCGATGAACTCCGCCACGGTCAAGCCCGCATCGGCGCCGTTGTCGTCGAAGAACAGCACGCTCTCGCCGGGCTTGGCGGC
>DASZHJ010000078.1:0-1974 GCA_035938015.1 Allostellaceae bacterium | reverse complement strand
GTCGAGCAGCTTCATCCCATGTACCGCGCCACGCCCGGGGGCATAGGTGTAGGCGACGGCGGGAGGATCAGTACAGCCCCATGGTCGGTCATCGCGCGCGACCGCCCAGAAATACCCCGTCTTCGTCCGTCCTCGGCCGGGATCGAGCACGGGTGCCCGCGTCTCGTCCACCGCGATCTTGACCGAGCTCAGCACGATCTCGCGCAGCCGGAACGCCAGGCACGCCAGCTCGGCCGCGGCATAGCCAACCCAGAAGGCCAGGGTCGCGCGGTGGATCTCGATGCCTTGGCTCAACAGCATCTGTGCCTGCCGGTAGAGCGGCAAGTGCCAAGCGTACTTGCTGGTCAGCACGTAGGCGACCATCGCCTCGGTCGGCAGCCCGCCCTTGATCAGCCGCTCCGGCGCCGGCGCTTGCACGATGGCACCTTCGCAGGCTCGGCAAGCGTATTTGGGCCGGACCGTGACGATCACCCGGTATTGCGCAGGGACGACGTCGAGCCGCTCGGACTTCTCCTCGCCGATGACATGCATCGCCGCCTGGCAGCACGGGCAGGCGGTATCCTCGGGGGTGATGATGACCTCGACGCGAGGCAGATGAAGTGGCAACGATGGGCGCGTCTCGGTGCGTCGTTTCGTGCGCGCTGCCCTCAGCGTCGAATCCTGCTGCTCTTCTTCGGCTTCGTTGCGCGCGACGGCCTGCTCGATATCTTCCAAGGCGAGCTGTAGCTGGTCGGGATCGAGCTTCTCCGAGCTCCGGCCGAAGTGGGCACGCTGCAGCTGGCGCAGGAGATGACGCAGCCGGTCGTTCTGGTCGAGCGCGCGGTCGCGCTCGGCAATGGCCACGTCGCGCTCAGTCATCACGCTGCGGACCAAGGCGCGCAGCGCTTCGATGTCGTTGGGAAGGGGCTCGGCGGGATCGCTCACGAGGAATAGTGAATCACGATTTGCACCGTCTTACTGCCGCATTCAGCCAGGTGAGTCATTGTGCCGCAGGCTCATTGCGTCGCCTGCGGTCGTGTGACCTGGGGCACGTGCACACGCGTCCAATCGAGCCCTTCGACCAGCGCGGCGAATTGCGCCGGTGACAGGCGCATCATCCCGTCCATGATCGGCGGCCATTTGAACGCCCCCACCTCGAGCCGCTTGCTCACCAGCATCAGCCCGGTGCCATCCCAGACCAAAATCTTCACGCGGTCGGCGCGTTTGGCACGGAAGATCAGGACTGTGCCGGAAAACGGATCCTCGGCAAGCGTCTCCTTGGCCAGCGCAGCGAGGCCATCCATACCCTTTCGAAAGTCGACCGGCTTCGCCGCGATCAGCACTCGCACGCCCGCCGGCGGGACGATCACGTGACGCTCTTCACCGCCGCGAGTACCTCCGCCAGGCTCCCCGCCGCGATCCGGCCGCGCAGCCGCACGACGACACCCCGCATCTCGATCTCGATACAAGTCCCTGCTTCGGCTGCTGCCGGTCCGCTCGGCAGGCTCGCTACGAGCGGCACGAAGGCCGCGCCTTCCTCGCCCGCCACCGGCAGCGGTCCTCTGCGCGCCTCGCGGCGCCAGCCGAAGAGCTGCTGTGGCCGGATCCCATGCCGCCGCGCGACGTCCGACACTTGCACGCCGGGCGCAAGCGACTCCGCCACGATCCGAGCCTTGACCTCCGCCGGCCAATTGCGGCGCCGCCCCGTGCCCGTGATCACCTCGAAGCGGCGGAGCTCCGCACCCTTCGGGTCAAACGTATGGTCGTCCATAGGGTCAAACCGATCCTCAAAGATCGAGGATCATCGCGCGCTACGTAAGGCAATGGTAGGTGCGGTACGCGCACCGCTTACGCTCAACTCGTGGCCGAGCAGCCAGCTCGTAAGAACTGCCCGTACGTCTTCCCGTCCGATCTCGGTGATGGCCACTTTACGGCGGTGCGAAGAGGCTCCGGAGCGTGGACACCGTGCGAGCCGCGACCCCGCCGCCTCCGGTC
>DASZHJ010000077.1:0-5126 GCA_035938015.1 Allostellaceae bacterium | reverse complement strand
GGCCTCGTGGCCTATCCCGTCGTCGATGCCATCCGGCTGAGCTTCAAGGATGTCGACATGCTCACCGACAGCGAGCGCTTCGTGGGGCTCGCGAACTATGCCGCGGCGTTCCGCGATCCCGGGTTCTTGCCGATCCTCGCGAATACCGCGATATGGTCGGCCGGATCGCTCGTCGGGCAGTTCGCGCTGGGGCTTCTCGCGGCCATCATCATCGATCAGCGCCTGCCGGGGGTGGCTTTCGTGCGCTCGATCCTGCTGCTGCCCTACGTCGTTCCGGTCATCGCGCTTGCGCTTTTCTGGCGCTGGATGCTCGACGGAACCTATGGGATCATCAGCCACCTGCTGCAGCATCTTGGCCTGCTGGCCGCAAACCAATCGCCCCTGGCGCTGCCTTCCGGCGCGATGGCGAGCGTGATCGTGGCCAATGTCTGGCGCAGTTTTCCTTTCGTGATGATCGTCTATTGGGCGGCGCTCCAAGACATCCCCCAGGAGCAATACGAGGCCGCGAAAGTCGACGGCGCCCACGCGCTGCAGCAGTTCTGGTACGTCACCCTGCCCAACCTGCGGAACGCCACGGTCACCCTTATCGTGCTGCGGGTGGTCTGGACGGCGACGTATTTCGACCTGATCTGGCTGGTGACCCACGGCGGGCCGGGCGGCGCCACCAAGCACTGGCCCATCTGGATATACGAGGAGGCGATGGGCTCGCTTCGCTTCGGCTATGCCGCGGCGCTGGCAGTCCTCATGGGTGCCTTCCTCATGGCGGCGGCGATCGTCTATGTCCGCGGAACCCAATACAAGGATGCGCGATGACGAGACAGCACCGGACATCTTGGCGGGTGGCGGCGAGCTATGCGGGCATGGCGTTGCTGACCGCAAGCGTGGGATTTCCGCTCCTGTGGATGGCGATCTCCTCGTTCAAGCCCGCGAGCGAGCTCTTCACCAACCCGCCCGCGATCTTTCCCTCGGCTTTGACCCTCAAGTGGTACGAGGCCGTGCTGTTCACTTCGGACGCGCCGCGATATTTCCTCAACAGCCTCGAGATAGCCCTTGGCACCACCATGATCTGCATCGTGGTCGGAACGCTCGGCGCCTACAGCCTGACCCGCTTCCAATTTCCCGGCCGCGACCTCTTCATGTTCTCGACCCTGATGAGCTACGTTTTCCCCTCGATCCTGCTGTTCGTCCCGGTGTTCCTGATGCTCAATGCGCTCGATCTCGGCGATACCAAGCTGGGCGTCACGGTCGCCCACGTGATCATGACTCTTCCCCTCGCCCTCTGGATGCTGCGCTCCTTCTTTCTCACCATTCCGCGCGATCTGGACGAGGCCGCCTGGATCGACGGGGCGGGCTACCTCACGACCATCCGGCGGATCATCCTGCCCCTGGCCTTGCCCGGCATCTTCTCCACGGCGATCTTCGTCTTCGTGCTGTCCTGGAACGAGTACCTCTTCGCGAGCGTGATCGCCACCTCGAACGACGTCAAAACGCTGCCCGTGGGCATCGCCGAATTCATCACGTCCTTCGATGTCCGATGGGGGGAGATCATGGCGCTCGGCACGCTCGCAACCGTGCCGGTCGTCGCGATGTTCCTTGTCATGCAGCGGTATTTTCTGCGAGGCGTCGCCGCGGGCGCTGTCAAGGGTTGAGGCGGAACCCAACGTCTGGGAGGCAATGATGAAGAGCATCCTCGAGCCTGCGCGCGAGACGCCGATTGTCGGCAGCTACGACGTCGTGGTCGCCGGCGCCGGCACGGCCGGGATCATCGCGGCGATCGCGGCCGCACGGCAGGGCGCTCGCACACTGCTGCTGGAGCGAGGCGGATTTCTCGGCGGGCACCTTGCCTCGCAGCTCCTGGAGCATAGCGAGGGGTGGCACGACCAACTCGGCCATCAAGTCGTCGGAGGGCTCCCGCAAGAGCTGGTCGACCGGCTCGTGAAGATCGGCGCGTCGCCAGGCCATGTGCGAGACGATACCGGCTATACGCGAAAGCGCGTCCCGGTAAACCATGACGAATTCAAGTCGGTCGCGAGCCTGATGGTGGCAGAAGCGGGGGTCAGGACGCTCCTGCACTCGCCGACCGTCGCCGTGATGCGCCAAGATCGCAAGATCACGGGCGTCATCGTCGAGAACAAGTCGGGCCGGCGCGCCTATGAGGCGAAGGCAGTGATCGACTGCACGGGCGATGCGGACATCGCCCATCTCGCAGGCGCTGAATTCCATCGCCAGGGCCGCGCCGCCGATGGACTGACCCAGCCGGTCAGCCTGCTCTTCAAACTGGGCGGCATCGATTTCGAGGCGCTCATCGACTATGTCGAGGCAAACCCGCAGGAGTTCAAGCTCGCCGTGGCGCCCAGCGCCTTGCGAGGACGGGACCATGTCAATCTCTGGGGGTTCGGCGCTGTGCTGAAAGCCGGACACGAGAGCGGGATGCTCTCGTTGAGGCGAAACGAGCTGCATTTCGCGGGATGGGTGCGCACGGGCGAGGCCGTGATCAACGCCACCCGGGTCAGCGCCGATGGCGCGGACGCCGATGCGTTGAGTGCAGCCGAGGTCGTATTGCGCCGCCAGGTGCTGGAGTTCGTGGAGTTCTTTCGGGCATTCGTGCCGGGATGCGCGCGATGTTTTCTTGCCGGGAGCGCGGCTTGCGTCGGAGTGCGCGAAACCAGGCGGATCCTGGGAATGGCCACGCTCACCGATGACGACGTGATCCACACGCGGCGCTTCGCCGATGGGGTGGCGCAAGGCGGCTTTCCCATGGACAGTCACGACCCCAAGGGCTCCAGCATGGATTCATCCCAGCAAGTCTCCGCTGCCTACGATATTCCCTACGGATGTCTCGTCCCACGCTCCGTCGGCGGATTGCTCGCCGCCGGTCGCTGCATTTCAGCCGAGCGCCGCGCGCTCGCGAGCGCACGGATCACCGGGACCTGCATGGCCATGGGACAGGCCGCGGGCACGGCGGCGGCTCTTGCCGCGGCCGGGTGCCTCGATCCCAGAGAGCTCGAGCCGCACGACGTGCAGCGGGTGCTGCTCGCTGCCGGCGCCCTTCTCGGACCCGCGGTTGCGGAGCGGCACAAAGCGACGGGTCATTGATCCAAAACACGATACACCCGGGCGGGCGCCACGCGTCATCAGGTATGTAACTCACCAGGCCTCGCCTCAACTCCAGGGCTATAGCACAATCCATTTTGAGACCGGCCGGCACAAGAAGGCGCTGTGCCTCAAGAGTGATGGGAGTGGAGATGACGGAGCGGACGCGACGACGCCAGGCAAACGCCCGACCCAACCGGAACAGGGCGGCGGCCCAGCCGCGGATCACGGCTGGCCGAGCGCGGGGGGTCGATTGCGATCTCCTGATCACCAACGCCACCGTCATCACGATGGACGCGGAGCGGCGGGTACTGGCGACGGGCGCCGTTGCCGTCACCGGCCGGCGCATCATCACCGTCGGGCCAGAGCGGAGCGTCCTCGGCGCCTACCGGGCGCGGCGCCGGATCGACGCCGGTGGAGGCCTCGTGCATCCGGGCCTCATCGACCCCCACGTGCACATCGTTCATGGCACCTGCCGCGGTATCTTCGGCGATGCCCTCGGCAATGCGCGGCGCAAGGTGAACTTCGCCGACTGGAAGGCCGATGTCCGGCCCCGAGAGGAGCACGCGGCAGCAGTCTTTGCCGGCCTCGAGATGCTGCACAACGGCTTCACCTGCTACGTCGAGCCGGGCACGGTGTTCGATTGCGACGCGGTGGCGGCGGCGACGGAGCAGGTCGGCCTGCGCGGGCTGCTGGCGGGCACCTACGTCTGGGACCAGATCGAGATCATGAAGCAGCTGGGCCCTCTCGACAGCCGCACTCTCTATCGGCGCGCACGGGCCAAGCTCGAGCGCTCTCTCGACGAGATGGGCAGCCAGCTTCACCGCAACGCCGACCCCGATGCTCTCGTGCGCGGCTTCGTTATGATCTACGGCACGGGCACCGCCTCCGACGAGCTTGAGCGCGCGGCGTTCGCGCTCGCCAAATCCGCCGGCGCGCCGTTTCACCAGCACGAGAGCTATCTGCCCAGCGCCTACCGCTTCGACAAGGAGCGCCTCGGCCGCTCGCGACTGGTCCATCTGCACGAGCTCGGCGTGCTCGACGGGAACTCCACGCTCGTTCACATGAACGTCATCGAGGACGACGACGTGCCGGCGATCTTGGACTCGGGCGTCAATCTCATCTGGTGTCCGTTTTCCTACCTGCACTTCGGCATGAGCGACCGCATCCCCTGCCGTCTACCGGAGATGCTGCGCCGCGGCGCCAACGTGGCGCTGGCGATCGACATCACCACGGACGCGAGCGTCGGCAGCTCGGCGGCCGCCGCGTTCCTCGCCGCCGGCAACGCGAGGGCGCCGCTCGCGCCCGAGGACATATTAGAGATGCAGACGGTCCGCGCCGCTCGGACCGCCGGACTCGACCGGCAAATCGGCAGTCTCGAGCCCGGCAAGCGCGCCGATATCGTGATCCGCAGCCCTCTCGCAGCCGAGGCCCAGCCCGCGGTCAATCCGGTCCATCAGTTGGCGCTGCTGAACCGCGCGGGTGGGGTCGATACCGTCATCGTCGACGGCCGCATTGTCCTCCGAGGCGGCCGCTCGACCCGCGTCGACGAGGGCGAGGCCTATGCCCTCGTCAAGAGAACTGTCGAGCAACGCATGCGCCGCCTTGGCCTTTCGCCCTCTCTTGCCTGGCCCGTGATTCGCTGAGCCGACCCACCACCTCTCGATCTAGGCGTCCGCGGATCGATCGACGCTCGCGTCTATCCGGGCGACCAAGTCGGGTGGCAACGGGCCCGCGGTCGCCGCGGCGACGCACTCCGCGAGCTCGCGCCGGTTCTTGACGCCGAGCACGACCGTGTCGACGCCGGGGATCGAGAGCGCGTAGCGGTGTGCGAGCACGGCGGGGTTCTCGCCGAGCTCGGATGAGAGCCGCCGGAATCCGGCGGCGCGCGCGTAGTCGCGGATTTCGCCATGATCCGCCGGCAGCTCGCGGTCGATGGCGGCGGTGAGCGCGCCCGCCTGCACCGCGCGGATGCCCATGACGCCGACGCCATTCGCCTTGGCCGCCGCAATCACCGCGCGCGGCTTGGCGGG
>DASZHJ010000076.1:0-9755 GCA_035938015.1 Allostellaceae bacterium | reverse complement strand
ATCGGTTGCGCGCAGTACTTGGGACAGCTCCTCGCTGAGACGCCCGCGGTTCGCCTTCCAAAGATCGACCACTGGCTTCACCTGCTCGAAGGCCGGCAAATCCAGCGCCTCGAGCTTCTTCTCCGCCGCGAGCCAGCGGGGGCGGCCGGCAATGGGCTCCCCTGCCGCGAGATCCTCGGCGCGCTCGGCGAAGGACCCGAGGCCCGTGAACATTTCGTAGGACCAGTCCTCGCCCCAAAATACCGCCAGCACGATCCGGCGCGGCCGCCGGTCAATCAGCGCATAGAGTGCTGCCGTCAGGGTGAGCAAACTGAACGTTCCCGAGCGGAGCGACACCCGGATGCCTTCGTCATGCTGACGCACATGGATGAACCCGAGATTGCGGACGGCATAGGCGGGGGCATCGAAATCGGGCTCGCGATAGCCGAGCCATTGCGCCAGCGCCGGCGAGTTGTCCGCCCATGGCTGGCCTCGATCGTCGATGAGTATTCCGCTCCCAGCTGCGTACATCCGCCTCGCCCTCAACCGGCCGCGGACCCACCCGCGCCGGGTACCTGAATTCCCCCTTCTACAAAGACCGGTTCGCGCCCGGCCTTATGCCGCTCCCGCTGCCTAGGTACTTCGCGAGCTTGAGCATCCAATCGCGAGCCTCCTCGGTGCCGATGCGGCGATAGTACCGCAGCAGCTTGATCTCTTTCGTGGTCAAACTGGCGGGTTCGACCCTCGGGATGCTCTCCGAGAGGTCGCCGAAGAAGAACGATACTGGCCGGCGCAGGATCTCGGCGACCGCAAGCAACCGGCTGGCACTGAGGCGGTTCTCGCCGCTCTCGTACTTCTGCACGGCCTGAAAGGTTACCCCGATATGCGCGCCGAGCTGGCCTTGGCTTAAGCCCGCCAGCAACCTCGCCTCGCGGAGCCGCTGGCCGACCAGCGTGTCGACCTCGCCGCGCTCGCGGTTACTCGCCCCCGGAACCCGAGCCGCGATTTCCACCTCGGCCGGTCGAGCCAGCCGCTTAACCCTAATCATTCCCCTGCCCCGTCCGTGGACTTAGCCCGAAAAAAGCATAGCAACCTTCACAGCCGATTGCCATCCGGGCCACGAAGTCATCCCATGGTATGACTTGAATTTCGTTCGCTATTCCGCCGCGCGACCGCGTGCCTTGGCTTTGGCGGCGCGCTCGGCCTCGTGTTGGTCGAACATCTTCTTGGTCGCGGCATCGCGCAGGGTCGTAAACGCCATGCGGTGCTCATAAGTCCAGGCGTTGGACTCGGCACGCAGCGCGTTTGAGCCGCGGAAATGCGGCACGACATGTCGGGCGTAGAGCTCGTAGGACTGCTTCGTCGCCTCCCAATTCGCCCAGTTATGCGCGAGCTGGAGAAAACAGCCGAACTCGCCTTGCTTGGCGCGCAAGCGTTCGATCTGGGAGATGGCATCGTCCGGAGTGCCGATCACCGCGCGCCGCGTCTCGATCAGGACGTCGACGGGATCGCGACCCTCGAGATCCGAGAAGCGCGCAGGATTGATCGCCTGGTAGTAGTCCAGATACTTCTGCAGCCCGTAGCGCACATTGGCGCGGGCTTGCTCGCGGGTCGCGGCGATATGCATGGGGCCGACCAGCCGGAGTACCGCGGGATCCATCGTGCGGCCGTGTTCGGCCGCGATCTCTTGCGCCACCTTCCAATTGGTTTCCAGCACGTCGAAGGCACCCTCCACCGTCGCGGCGACGCAGAGCATGCCGAGGCCGTATTTACCCGCCGCGCGGCCGCCCGATGGCGTCACCAGGCTGGCTACCGCGACCTCCGGGTAGGGTCGCGTGTAAGGCAGCAGGTGCAGCCGCGCGTCCTTCAGAGTGTACCAGTCGGTCTCTTCGGTCACGCTCTCGCCGCGGAACAGACGCAGGATCACGTCGAGCCCCTGAATCATGCGCTCGCGCTGACTCGAGGGGTCGATGCCGAGCATCATGGCGTCCGAAGTGAGTAGACCCGGGCCCGCGCCGAACATGACCCGGCCCATGGTCATGTGATCGAGCTGAACGATCCGGTTCGCCACCATTAGGGGGTTGTGGTAGGGCAACGAGACCACACCGGTACCCAGCCGAATGCGCTTCGTGCGCTCGGCCGCGGCTGCGATGAACAGCTCCGGCGAGCTGATGATCTCAAAGCCCGCGGAGTGATGCTCGCCAATCCAGGCTTCCTCGTAACCGAGCTTGTCGAGCCACTCCACGAGCTCGATATCCCGCCTCAGCGCCAGAGTCGGATCCTCGTCGATGGGGTGGAACGGCGCCAGGAAAATGCCGCTGCGCAAGGTCAAGCCGGACATCCATGGTCTCCTCTGAATAAACGCCGCGGCGGATGAAGCATCTTGCCGGGTTCAATCGCCCGCGACAACCCAAGCGGAGGCGCACCGACGACGTTGGCCGCATGCCCGCGTGCCTCATTGCCGTCCAGCCCGATTTGCCAGTTTGGCTGGTGGAACCTATGATCACATCGTCCTAACAGTACCGAACAGTACCGACATAACCTTGACCCGCACACCTTCCCGACCCCTCGGCGCCTTCCCGCGGCTGCGCATGCGGCGCAATCGGCGGGACGACTGGACGCGGCGCATGGTCGCCGAGCATGTGCTCACGCCCGCCGATTTCATTTGGCCGGTTTTTGTGCACGACGATCGGGCGGCGCGTGCCCCGGTCGCCTCCATGCCTCATGTCGACCGGCTCTCGATCTCCGCGCTGGTCGATGCCGCGGGCGAAGCAAAAAGCCTCGGCATTCCCTGCGTCGCTCTCTTCCCGGTGACCCCGCTCGATCGCAAATCGCCCGAGGGAGAGGAGGCCATCAACCCCGAGAACCTGGTCTGTCGCGCGGTCCGCGCGGCCAAGGCCGCGCATCCCGACCTCGGCGTGCTCTGTGACGTGGCGCTCGATCCCTTCACCACCCACGGCCACGACGGCGTATTGCGCAACGGCGACGTGGATAACGACGCGACGGTCGAGATCCTGACTCGCCAGTCGCTGGTCCAGGCCGAGGCCGGCTGCGACATCATCGCGCCCTCCGACATGATGGATGGCCGCGTCGGCACGATCCGCGATGCCCTCGACGCTCGGGGCTTCGAGCGCGTCAAGATCATGTCCTATGCGGCGAAATACGCGTCCGGATTCTATGGCCCGTTCCGCGACGCGCTCGGTTCCAAATCCTCACTCGGCAAGGCGGACAAACGTACCTATCAGATGGACCCCGCCAACACCGATGAAGCGCTCCGCGAAGTGGCGCTGGACCTCGCGGAGGGCGCGGACATGGTGATGGTAAAGCCGGGCATGCCCTATCTCGACGTGGTCCGGCGGGTGAAGGAGCGTTTCGGGGTGCCGACCTACGTCTACCAGGTGAGCGGGGAGTACGCGATGCTGCACGCCGCAATCGAGCGGGGTTGGCTCGACGATGGCGTGATCCTCGAGAGCCTGCTCGGCATGAAGCGCGCGGGTGCCGACGGCATCCTCACCTACAGTGCGGTCGACGCCGCGCGCCGGCTCAGGAAAGGCTGAGCACCCGCTCGAAGAAGGATTGGATCGCCCGGTCGTGCCAGGTGCCGCCGCGGCGATCATGGAACCCGACGTGACCACCTCTCGGCTGCAGCATCGGGAACAAGCGTCGATTGCGGCGCCAGTCGTACTCGCGATAAGGCTCGTCAGGCACGAGGGGATCGTCGAGCGCGTGGATCATCAGCGTCGGCACGGCGATCTCGTCGATGAAGAACTGCGATGAGTTCCGCTTGTAGTAGTCCGCGGCGCCATCGAAGCCGTTCCGAGGCGCGGTGAACCGCTCGTCGAATTGCCAGAGGTTTTGCGCGCCGAGCGCCGCGCTGCGCTCTTCCGGCGTCACCACGGAGGCCGGCGCCAAGACCTCGCGTTGGCACTCCCGAAGAAAATACCAGTGGTAAAGCGCGTTACGCGGTGCTGCGACGCGATGAGCCGAGGCCGTGAGGTCGAGTGGCGCCGAGACCGTCGCTGCCGCCAGGATGGTCGCGCTCGATCCCGCCTCGCCGAGATATTTCAGGAGCAGATTGCCGCCGAGCGAGAACCCTACCGCGACCATGCCGCCGTCAATCACCGGCGGCGGAAGCGCCGCCAGCATCAACCGTAAGTCCTCGCTCCGGCCGGCGTGATAGTGCAGTCCGCAATGCGCCCTGGTGGGTCCCGCGCCCCGGAGGTTGAGACGCAAAACCCGAAAGCCCGCGCGCAATAGGTATGCGGCGCTTGCACGAATGTAGACGCTGTCCTCGCAACCGGTGAGACCGTGGATCAGCACGACGACCGGGCGCCGTCCTGCGTCCTCGCAGCTCGGCTGGTGCAACACCGCCGACGCGCGATCGCCACTCCCGCTGTCGAGCGGCAGAACGATCCGCTTGCTCGCATAGGCTTTCAGGTCGACGGCGGGCCGGCGCAGAAAGTTCCGAACCGACTGGAGGTCGCCACCGAGCCACGGTGCCCGCTCCTTGAACTCCGGCAACTGCAGGCTGATTGGCGCTGCCGGATGGAGCGCGCGATCGTAGGATGAGTAATCGTAGAGAGTGTCCATGCCACGTAATAACGTTTGAGCCTAGCCCTCTCGTCCAAGGCCCCGCAATCCCGCGGCACGGACATCTTTGTGATGATCGGCGGCAAAATGGTGGCACCGAGAGGTTGACCGCATGCGCGCACGCGGACGATAAATGCTCACCGATATGGACCGCGCCGACGCCAAAAGGGACAGGGATCGGCAGCATCGCGAAGGGACGCCGGAGCATGGATGGAGCTGAGACGCAGATGGATCCGGAGCGTCGGCGCGTCTTCATCCTGTCCTCCGGCCGATCCGGCTCGACCCTTCTGGCCTCGATCCTGGCCGACACCGGTGCCGAATTCGGCATGCACGCCCCCGAGCAATGGGACCCGGGGACGGGCGCCCTCGAGCATCCCGAACTCCATCGCATGGCGGCCTGGATGGGCTATGCCTACGATCTCTCGCCGGACCGACCGGGGATCGGGCTGCGGCGATATCTGTGGGATTTCTATCGCTCGATGGGGAAGTCGCGACTGCGCAACCTGCTCGGCGCGGCTCGGTATATCAAAGGGGAAGGCGCAGACTTCGCCGTGCAGCCGGCGTTCAAGATGGGTTACTTCCCAACCATCATCGTAAGCTACCGCCGGTTCGAGGCTTTCGCGACCAGCAGCGGACTGATGCGCGGGCATTCCAACCTCGAGACGCTCGTCAAGTACTACAACCGCGTCAACCGCAACGCGCTGCTGCTGCTGAGGATGTTCGGCGGCTGCGTGGTGAGCTACGAGCCGTTGAGCGATATGCATGACATGTCCTGGGCGCACCCGCTCGCGATCGCCACGGGCCTGTCGGCGGATGGATTGGTCGCCGCGCGAAACCGCCGGCTCCGAGGATCCGCCCGCCGCGACGAGCCGCAGCCACTCGACGCGACCACGAGCGAGACCTTCGCGAACCTCGATGCCCTGCGTGGTCTCGCGATTCCACCGAGTGCCCAAGCCCTCCGATCTTGGCGCGGAAGAGCCAGCCAATCGGAGATTCGGCCCGCGACCCGTGCCGCGAGTGACGCATCTGCCGTGACCTCGACCGTCAGGCCGGCCTCATCCAAGTGAGCTCGTGCTTGTTATGGTGGAGATGCAGCAGCCGCGAGCCTGGGATGGCGGCGAAGCGGCGAGCGGTGTCATGGTCCGTTGCGCCCTGAAATTTGAGTGTGCAGACGAAATGCCGGCAGGTGCCCGCCTCGAGCCAGCGCTCGACCAGCCGCAGCAGGCGCGCGGGATAGCACACCACGTCCGAGAAAAGCCAATCGATCGGACCGAGCGCGCGCGGATCGAGACCGAACGCGCTCTCACGTCTCGTCTCGACGCCGGGCATGGATGCGATACCGGGATCCAGCGGCGCCTTGTCGACGCTGATCACCCGCGCGCCCAACGTCGCGAGCACCCAGGTCCATCCGCCGGGGCTGCTGCCAAGATCGAGGCAGCGCTCGCGGGGCTTCGGGTGCGCGCCCAACATCGTCAGCGCCTCCCAAAGCTTGAGGTAAGCGCGGCTCGGCGGCGCTCGCCTGTCTTCGACGAAGAGCGCCTCGCCGTTTGGAAACGGGCTCGTGCAGCGGGCCGAGGCCAGCACGGTGTTGGCATCGATCAGGGTCCAAGAGCCCAGCGGCGCGGACGGCGCGGGCGCCGGAAAGCCGAGCGGCTTCGCCGATACCTTCGGTAGTTTCGCCTCGATCAGCGCCGCGCGCCGGTGCTGCGCATGCGGATAGAGCGCCCAGTTGCGCTGGATCGCGCGCAGTCGCTTGGCGGCATCTCCGATGGACGCGACGGGTATCTCGACCGGGTCAAGCCAGACATTGGCCACCCATGCCACCCTCTTCGGCGCGCCCGGCGCGATCAGCAACCGCCCGTGGCAGGCGCTGACTTCGCCGAGTTCGGCGCGCAACTCCTCGACGAAGCCTCCGGGCGCAAGATAGCCGGTGGCTTGCTCGGTTTCGCTCACCCCGCGCCGCCGAGCAAAAAGCCGCGCACGGCCGCGATCTGGTCCGGCGCCATCAGGGCGGGTGCATGGCCGATGCCCGGAAATTCCACCAGGCTTGCCCGCGGTCCGCGTTGTGTCATCGCCAGCGCATCCGGGCGGCGCAGCAGATCGGAGTTGGCGCCGCGCAGCACCAAGGTGGGACAGGCGATCCGATCCCACTGCGGCCAGAGATCGACGTCGACGGGCGCTGCTTGCTTGAAGGGCTCGCCGATGCTCGGGTCGTAGGCGAGACCCAGGCTGCCGTCCGGCTTGGTGCGCGCGGCATGGGTCGCAAGGTGGCGCCACTGCGCGTCGGTAAGCGGGCCGAAGCTCGCGGCGACCTCGCGCTGGTAGGCTTCGAGCGCAGCCAAGTCGGCGAAACTCGGGTCCTTGCCGACATAAGTGGCGATGCGCGCGATCCCCTCCTTGGCGAGCAGGGGTCCGATGTCGTTGACGACGAGGCGCTGGATGGGCGCCCGAGGCAGGGCCGCCGTCAGCATTCCGATGAGGCCGCCCATGGAAGTACCGACCCACAGCACCTCCGGCACAGCCAGGCGCGCGATGAGTTGGGCCAGCGCGGCGACGTAGACGGGAAAATCGTAATCCTCGGAATGCTCGAGCCAGTCGCTCTTGCCTCGGCCGAGCACGTCCGGGCAGACCACGTGGAAATCGCTCGAGAGCGCCTCCGCCAGCACGTCGAAGTCGCGGCCGTTGCGCGTGAGGCCGTGGACGCAGATCACCGTCGGCGCGCCCGTCGGTCCCGCCCATTCCGTATAAGACATGCGATAGAAGCCGTGCGGCGCGCCGACGAGCAGAGCGCGGTTCGACATGGGCATGGCGACGCTCCTTTCCCGAGATTCGTGCGACCATCTCGCGAAGGCCGCGCAGGGGCAAGACGAATTGACGTCGAGAAACGAGCCGTCCGCCCGGATTGCTCCGCCATCAGATCCTGCGCTAGGAATGGACCGAGACTTTCGCAGCGCCGCACCTCAAGGTGACCCTCATGCCCACGTCCGGTCCGCTTTCCGGCATCACCGTCGTTGATCTCTCGCGCATCCTCGCCGGGCCCTATTGCACGTTCCTGATGGCGGAGCTGGGAGCGCGCGTGATCAAAGTCGAGCCTCCGGGCAAGGGCGACGATGCGCGGGAATACGGGCCGTTCAAGAACGGCGTCTCCACATATTTCTCCTCGATCAACCGCGGCAAAGAGTCGATCGCGCTCGACCTAAAAGCCGAGACGGACCGGCGTATCCTCGAGCGGCTGCTCGAGCGCGCAGACGTGATCGTTGAGAACTTCCGTCCGGGCACGATGGAAAAACTCGGCTATGGCTGGGAGACGCTGCACGCGCGCTATCCGAAGCTCATCTACGCGGCGGCTTCGGGCTTCGGCCACACCGGCCCTTCATCCAAGGAGCCCGCCTACGACATGGTGGTGCAGGGCCTGGGCGGCATCATGAGCATCACCGGTCACCCCGGCCAACCTCCGGTGCGCATCGGCATGTCAATCGGCGACGTCGGTGCCGGGCTCTATACGGCGGTGGCGGTCAACGCCGCGCTGCTTCACCGCGAGCGGACCGCAGAGGCAACCAAGGTCGACATCGCCATGTTCGATTGCCAGCTGGCCCTCCTAGAGAACGCGATCATGCGCTACACGGTGACGGGCGAAGTACCGGGGCCGCTGGGCGCGCGGCATCCCTCGATCACGCCCTTCGAAGCCTTCGCGACCGGGCGCGGCAATATCATCATTGCCGCGGGGAATGACGGGCTTTATCAGAAGCTCTGCGCCGCAATCGCCCGGCCCGACCTCGGGGCTCATCCGGATTACCGCACCAACGATCTCCGCAACCGCAACCAGGTGCCGCTCAAAGCCGAGATCGAGCGCGAGCTCAGGAAAAAACCGGCGGAGGAGTGGATCGAGGTCATTGGCAAGGGCGGTGTGCCCTGCGGCCCCATCAACACCGTCGATCGCGCGCTCGCGCACCCGCAGGTCGAGGCGCGCAACATGCTGATCTCCGTCGAGGATCCAAAGGCCGGAATGCTCAAGCTCGCGGGCAATCCGCTCAAGCTCTCCGCTTTCACCGACCCGCCCACGCGCGCGCCCGCGCCGGCTCTCGACGCCGACCGTGCGAGGCTGCTGCGTGAGTTGGGGCTCTAGCACCGACTATCGCGGTGGACCGGGACTCGGTCTCAGTGCCCGAGCCTGCGGCGGTTTGAGCCGGGCCGAGGGGGCTGGCGGGCGCCTCGGGGACGTGTATAAAAGGCCGATTCGCCCGAGGCCTTAGGCCCTCCGAGCCCCATCTCTGTTCCGCCCGACGGGAGGCTGCTTCCATGCTTCAGAACCGCCTGCAACCGGTGCTCGACCCCAACCAGCTCGCCCGCGAGATGTCGGGCAAGATGCTGATCGACGGCGGCATGGTGGGCTCGATCACCGGCCGCACCTTCCCGATCGTCAATCCCGCCACCCAGGAAAAAATCGGCGAGGCGGCAGACGGCGACGCCAAGGACGTCGATGCCGCCGTCAAGGCGGCGGCGAAGGCGCAAAAGAGCTGGGCGAAGCTGGTGGGGCGCGAGCGCGGCCGCATGGTCGCGGAATGTGGCCGCATCCTCAACGACCACGTCGAGGAGCTCGCGAAGCTCATCACACTCGAGACCGGCAAGGCGATCCGCACCGAGAGCCGCGTTGAGGCGGGTGTGTTCGCGGATATCCTGACCTTCTATGGCGGGCTCGGCTCGGAGATCAAGGGCGAGAGCGTGCCGTTCAAGCCGGACGCGCTCACGATCACGCTGCGCCAGCCAATCGGCGTGGTCGGCGCGATCATCCCATGGAACGTGCCGCTCCTGTTGATGGCGCTCAAGATCGCGCCTGCGCTGGTCGCCGGCAACACCGTGGTGGTGAAATCCGCGGAAGAGGCGCCGTTCGCTGTGCTGCGCGCCTGCCAGATCATGAACCAGGTGCTGCCCCAGGGCGTGCTCAACATTCTCTCGGGCGACGGTCCACAGTGCGGCGCTCCGCTGGTCGAGCACAAGGCCGTCGGCAAGGTCACGTTCACGGGCTCGGTCGAGACCGGGAAGCTCGTCTACAAGATGGCCTCCCAGAAGCTGATCCCGGTGACGCTGGAGCTCGGCGGCAAGAGCCCGATGATCGTCATGGGCGACGCCGATCTCGAGAAGGCGGTGGCGGGCGCAGTGATCGGCATGCGCTTCACCCGCCAGGG
>DASZHJ010000075.1:0-1653 GCA_035938015.1 Allostellaceae bacterium | reverse complement strand
CCGAGGCGAACGACGAGGGACGCGCCCGTCAGTACGGCAAGCCGCCGGAAGCGAGCGTCCTCCATCAGCGAGCCGAGTCTAGACACCGCCGCCCGAAGATCAGCGGGCTGGTCGTGAGTACTAGCCCATCAGGGTGGCTGGCAGCCGCGTGCGGCCGCCATAGACTCGCCTCACTGTCATGGTGTGGTTGCCGGACGGACTGACCCATAGACTCGCGGGCGCTTCGCAAGAGCTGCCTTGCATGCGACGAGTCGTCCGTCCGGCGAAGTCGGCGCCGACAGTCTGACTTGATAGGAGCCGGTTGCATGACCCAAGTGAGGCGCGTCGATCGTCGGTGCCGCGCGAGCTCGCTTCCAGAAGGAGGCACGCGGTGATCTGGATTGGCGTCGACGCGCATAAGCAGGTCCATCTGGCCGTCGCGATCGATAGCGAGGGCATCCTCGGCGAGCGCAAGATCCCCAATACCCCAGCGGCTTGGGCCGCGCTCCTGGAGTGGTCCCGGCAGTGGCCGGAGCGCATCTGGGCGGTGGAGGGAGCTTGGTTCCTAGGCCGCGGCCTCGCCCAGTTCCTTGCCGCGCAGGGCGAACGGGTGCACGAAGTGAACGGGCGCTGGACCGCGGCGCGCCGGCGCGGCATGCGCACCCTGGGCAAGAGCGACCGCCTCGATGCCCGATCGGTAGCCACGCTGCTGCGCGAGGAGGCGGCCACGCTGCCGCGGGTGTACGCCGAGGAGGATGAGCTCGCCCAGGTGCAGCTTTGGAGCCGCACCCAGGCCGAGCTCACCAAGGACCTGACGCGGCTGATGAACCGCCTGCACGACCTCTTGCTGCAGTGCGACCCCGAGTACAAGACCAAGCTCCCGGCGCTCACCACCAAGGCTGCCATCGCCGCGCTCAAGGCGTACCAGGCGCCTGGTGCGAGCGGACTGGCGCGCGAGCGCGAGACGCTCGTCCGTGCGACCGCGGCCCAGTTGGAGCTGCTCGACGAGCAAGATCGCGATCTGCGTCGCAAGCTCGAGCGCGCCAGCACGGCGCGCTTTTCCCCCCTGAGGCAGGTCGAGGGCGTCGGCGCGATCATCGCCTGCGGCATCGCGGCCGAGGTCGGCCGGCCGCGCCCGGGCTTCGCCGAGGAGCAGCTTGCCGCTCTCGGCGGGCTCTGTCCTCTCGAAGCCTCTAGCGCCGGCGACACGCGACACCGGCTCAATCGAATGGGCAACCGTCGACTGAACATGCTCTTTCACCAGATCGTGCTCACCCAGGCGCGCATCTATCCACCCGCGCGGGCCTATCTGCTGCGTCGCAAGAGTGAGGGCCGCACTGACCGTGAGGCCCGCCGCGCCCTCAAGCGACTCATCGTCCGACGCGTGTACCGTGCCTGGCGGGAGTCCTTCAACATAGACGCCGAGAGGGTCGCCGCATGACCCTCTTGACATAGGAGCTTCGCGTGAGCGTCCTTGATAAGAAGGGCATCGAAGCCCTCATCCCGCACCGCGACCCGTTCCTGCTCATCGACCGCGTCACCGAGCTCGAGCCGGGCGTGCGCGCCGTGGCCGAGCACGCCTTCACCGGCGCGGAGTGGTACCAGGCCGGGCATTTCCCCGGGAATCCCATCGTCCCAGGCGTGATCCTGGTTGAGTCGTGTGCCCAGACCGCG
>DASZHJ010000074.1:0-3964 GCA_035938015.1 Allostellaceae bacterium | reverse complement strand
GGGAGATCCAAACACCGAGCGATGCGCCTCGCCCCGAGGCCTTCGTCGCGCAGTGCCAGAGCCGCTGAAACGACCGCCGGTCCGTGCATCACCGCCCCCGTGATCTGATGCGGCTGAGAGGATTCGAACCTCCACGCCCTTGCGGACAATAGCTCCTGAAGCTATCGCGTCTACCTGGTTCCGCCACAGCCGCGTGCGCTCCTAACTTAGCAATCGCAGGTAACTCGCGGACCCCATCAATCATGCGAACATATGTTCGCATACGGTCCGGCGGAAAGCCTTCGGAGACTGGTGCCTGCGAGATACTCAGCTGATGTCTGAGGGGCGTGTCGAAGGCATGCGCCGCGCAGTCGAGGCGTTCAACGCGCGCGACATCGACGAGGTGCTCACTTACTTCGATCCGAGCATCGAGTTCCACTCGACCTTCGCGGTTGTTGGCGGCGGCGTCTACCACGGGCACGAGGGGATGCGCAGCTGGCACCGCGACGTCCAGGAAGTCTGGGGAGATGAGATTCGTATCGAGCCCGAAGCGTTCTTCGACCTCGGCGAGCAGACGCTTCTCTTCCTCGTACTGCACGGGCGGGGACAGCAGAGTGCCCTCGAAGTGGCCATGCCCTCTACGGTGGTGTACACGTGGCGCCGCGACCTCGTCATCCTCGCCAAACACTACGCAGATCGAGACGAGGCGCTGCGCGACCTAGGCGTCTCGCTAGACGAGCTTGAGCCAGACCAGTCGCGGTAGCTCTCGGCGGTACGAGTGCCCCGTTGATCGACGGCCAGCACTCTGCGGATGTCGCCGGCGATCGGTCCCGTCGCAAAGCGGGCGCCGGCGAGCGCCCCGGTCTGCTGATGAAAGCAATCGCCCCGCTTTCCGCGCAAAGCGCGTCTCGCGGGCGCGTTGCCAGAAGGCACGCGGCGAGGCGAAAGGAGGTCTGACGAGACGGTCGGCGCTATCGCGAAAGAGCCAATCGCCGCGGCTTGTCGTCGCTTCCTTTCTTTCCCGCGGCGCCTGGGTCGTAGTGGCGCTAAGGCTGGCCCAGAGCGCCGACGGCCTCAGCACGACTCAAATAGGCGGTCCCGCGATAAGCCTTACCGTCGCGGAACTCCCAGACGGCCCAAATCTGCACGTCGAGCGGCACGCCGCTCGCCCGCCCGCGCGCGGTCACACGGCCTTCGTAGAGGACGCGATCGGACCCAGCGGGCTCCAAGCTGATCGTCTCTTGGTGAGTGTCGGTGAATACCTCGTCTAGATCTTCCATGTATCTGGCAAGGCCCTCAGGACCACGATAAACCGATCGTTCGAGCGCGCCGCCCGCGGTCACCGCAGGTCGCCACTCGCAATCCTCGTGCAGCACCCCCGCCAAAGCCTCAACATCGCGAGCGTTTAGCGCCCGCACTCCAGCAGCCAGTTGCTCAAGATCGTCCTGTGACACCACGCTGCCGAGGATACGGAGGCTTGCGTTCTCGCGACGCTTCTCCTTCTCGCCGAACGGGGACGGCGGCTGGCTTGTCGCGTCCGGCTATCCGCCCACGCGCGTCAGCTGACCTCCGTCTACTGGTAGCACGACGCCGGTGATGAATCCCGCCTCGTCGGAGTGCAGGAAGAGGCTGGCGTAGGCCACGTCCCAGCCGGTGCCCATCTTGGCGCGAAGCGGGACCATAGCGTCGCGCTGAGCGCGGATTTGCTCACGTGGGATTTTGAGTTTCGCCGCCCATGCGTCGATTGCCATCGGCGTGTCGAGTAGCCCGGGCATGATCGTGTTCACGCGGACACCGTGCGCAGCGTTCTCGATCGCCAGCGAGTGGCTGAGCACGTTGATCCCCATCTTTGAGATGCGGTAGGCGGTCAAAGGGACGGCTGCAGCAAGCGCGGCGATCGAGGAGATGTTCACGATCGACCCTGAATTCTGCTCTCGCATCACCGGCACCACCGCCTGGCAGGAAAGCAAGCAGCCCTTGAGGTTGACCGCGATGATGTGATCGAAGGCCTCCTCGGTGAGGGTGAGCGGGTCGGCGTCGTCGCTGCCGATCCCGACGTTGTTCTGAAGGAAGTCGATCCGACCCCAGGCGTCGACGCACGCTGCGGCGAACGCCGCGCAGTCCGCCGCCTTGGTCCAATCGGCGGCCACGCATTCGGCGACGCCGCCCTCTTCAGCGATTATTTTGGCTGTCTCGCGCGCCGAGTCGATATCGCGATCGGCAAGCAGCACCTTGGCGCCCTCGCGCGCGAACAAGATCGCCGCGGCTCTGCCCGTGCCGACAGTCTGGCCGGGCGACTGCCCCGCTCCGACGACGATCCCGGCCTTCCCCTCGAGTCGCATCGAACTGCTCACCTGGCGCGTTCCGGCAAAGCGATCGAGCCCGGCGTCTCGCCGGTCAGCAGCGCCTGGTCCTCCACCTCGACCCGGGTCGACTCGAGAAAGCGGCTGACCATGTTGTAGTAGCTAACAAGCAGGATCAGCTCGGCCGCATCGCGCGGTCCGTAACGGTCGATGATCTGATCGAGCGCCTCGTCCGAGAGCCGCACATCCCGGCTGACCTCGTCCGCCACCCTGCAGATCAGGTTGCACTCCTCGTCGAGGCTCGTGACACGCTCCTCGGCGGCGATCGCTTCGATCTCCGCCTCCGCCAGGCCCACGTTCCTCGCGAGCTGCTCGTGCTGGACCCACTCATACTGAGCCCGGGTCGCGCGTGCGACCCTCAACACAGCGATCTCACGCCGCCGCGCGTCGAGGACCGTGGACAGCACCGCACCCCCGAGCTCCAAGAACGGCCGTACGGCGCGGGGCGAACCGGCGACCATGCGAAAGACGTTCAGCGGCGGAAGCTTGGCAAGCAACTCGCGGTGTTCGGGCTCGAGTTCGTCGTCTATGGGAAGCGGGATCTTCGGCACCTTGGCCTCCTCGCGGTGAGTGGATCCGACAGCCTATGACTCCGCCAGCGACACTAACTCAGCCAGCCAGCTCGGGCGCAAGCCATCGACCCAAAGACCAGCCCCCGGCCACGCCCTCCTGGCCGCGCAAAGCGCGCCCGGCGCCGAGTACGGCAAGAGGCTCGCGGCGGTCGCAAAGCAGGGCCCGGCCGAGTGCTCGACGTAACCCCATGCGGCAGCGTGGCATCACTGTCGAGTCGCCAATCTGGCGGGTTAGCCGCGATGGGGGCCACGGCATCGCCACTCGTGTCCTAAGGTGGACCGGCGGTCTGGCTGGAAGTGGCCGCCGCCCGCGCGATCGGCTTGCCGCGCGCCGCCATGACGCGGCCCGCCGGCCTGATTTGCTCCTCCCCCACGATCAGGGTGGCCGGAAGTACCTGATAGCGCACCGGCGCGCTTCCCCGCTTGTGCTTGGAAAGCACTTTGCTCGGCGTTCCACCCATGCGGCGCTCGCTCCCTTCGAGTTCGAACACATAGAGGTTCCGGTCAGTCAGGAGCACTTGTCTGTTTATCCGTCCGAAGGGATAGAAGATACGGGTGAATGAAGCAGGTCGTCCTGCAAGCATTTTTTCGACCTGCTCCCCGGGCTCGAGAAATTCCGCCACTCGCTCCTCGTAAGTGGTGCGATCAGGTTTACTCATCGACTACTGCCTCCTCTCGATCCGGGCGATCCTCCTCGCCGCCGATCGGCGTGTCAACCCGAGCGGCGCACAAATAGAGCCGGCGGCGAGAGTGCCGCTTCGATCGACAGGCGGCTCTTCCGGCTGGCGAACTGAGGTCGGCACCCGCTCATCGCTTCAGGACGCGGGCTCGGCGCGACGTACTCGCAAGGACCTGCCCGACCACGAGCTCGTCGCCGGGGTGCGCGCCGCCGCCAGCGGAGACACGATGCTCGCTCCGACGCCGCCAAGCTGACTCGGTGAACTCCGACACTAAAGCGGACGTTCCGTGACCGTTGTCGACAAAGCTCTATTTGTGCGCCGCTCGGGTTGACACGCCGATCGGCGGCGAGGAGGATCGCCCGGATCGAGA
>DASZHJ010000073.1:0-2738 GCA_035938015.1 Allostellaceae bacterium | reverse complement strand
CCTGCGCGCGCTGCTCGCGCTCGGGCCGAGGCAGCTTCTGCTTCTCCAGACCGTAGAGGATGTTCTGCTTCACCGTCTTCCACGGGAAGAGCGCGAAGTTCTGGAACACGATGCCGCGATCGGGGCCGGGCCCCGCGACCTCCCGACCGTCGACGCTGATCCGCCCGCTTTCCACCGGCAAGAACCCGCCGAGGAGATAAAGCAGCGTGCTCTTGCCGCAGCCCGATGGACCCAGCAGCGCCATGAACTCCCGCTCGCGCACCGCGAGACTCACCTGATCCAACGCCAGCACCGCCCGACCGCGCGCGGGACGATAGGTGTGACTCACCTGCTCGAAGGAGATACCGGTGCCCATCGCGCGTGACTCTAGTGCCTGCTTTCGGGCTTCGGTGAGTCGCCCCCCACCCTACCCTCCCCCTCAAGGGGGGAGGGGCAATTGTTGACGGCCACTCGGTAAGCCCCTCCCCCCTTGAGGGGGAGGGTGGGGAGGGGGGTGCTGCGAGAGCGCACGAGCGCTATGGCAGGCGCTTGGCCGCGTCTTCGATCACGCTGAGGTCCGTGTATTTGCCGATGTCGATGTCGGCATCGAGCAATCCGACTTCCTTCTGGACCTTGAGGTTGTCTTGCAGCGCCTTCAGGTTCGGCTTGGCGTCGGGATCGCGGTAGTAGTCGTCCTTGGTGAAGACCCAATCGTCGAAATCGGATTTCGGCTTCTTGGTGAAGTCGGCGACGATCGCCACGGCCTCGGCGTGGTTCTTCGGATCCAGATACCAGTGCGTGGCGCGGATCCAGTCCTCGAAGAAATCCACCAGCTCCGCGCGGTGCTCCTTGATGAAGCCGGCGCGCGCCGCGAGCAGCGTCACCTCGGAGGGTCCCATGGCCTGCTTGAGCGTGAAGAGCGTGCGCACGCCGCCGGCCTTGTTGGCCTCGATCGAGAAGGGCGTCACCTCGCCCACGAGATCGACCTTCTTCTCGCGCAGCGCCGGAATCATGTTGGCGAAATCGATCTCGACGATGCGGTAGTCGCGCTTCTCCTGCATGCCGTGGTCGAGCATGATCTTGCGGATCGCCATGTCGATGGCGCCGCCGATACCGTTCGAGGCCAGCACCTTGCCCTTGAGATCCTCGATGGTTTGGATCGGGCCGTCGGCGAGCACCATGTACTCGCTGGTGCGGTAGCCCTCAATGCCGTCCTGGTAGAGGTCGGCGACGACGCGGATGTCGTCCATGTGCGCGTTCTGGATCGCAAGCCCGACCGAGGAGAACGCCAAAGCCGCGAGATCGAGCTCGCCCGCGGCAAGCGCGGTGATCTGCGGCGCGCTGCCGCGGAATTTCACGGGCTCGAAGGTGTAGGACGTCCCGTAGTGCTTCAGGATGTCCTTCTTGATGAAGATGATCGAGGTGAGCTGGCTCGGCACCACCGCCCAGCCGACCCGCAGCTTGAGCGGCTCCGCTCGAGCGTGCCCCAATCCGATACCCAGAAGGAGCGCGAGGCATACCGCCAGAGACCGATGTCCGCGCATTGACTCCTCCCGGGTTCGACAGCCGTCGATGCTTGTATTTATCGCGCGACCACCAGGGCCGCGGCCGCATCATCCCTGCGGGGTCCCGGCGCTGTCAACGAGGCTTCACGCGCGCGAGAGCCGCTCAACTTTCGGTGATCGCCGAAAGAGCGCCCTGCCAAGATTTCGCCATGGTCTCGGCACGAAAAGACCGCGCCCTCGATGGGATAAGGACGCGGCACCGGCCGTTGTAACGAGACGCAGACCCCTGAAAGGAGGCCTACGATGGAACGCCCGGATACGCGAATGACGCAGTCTCGATGGCGCCGCTTCGGCGGCATGACGCTGGCCGCCGCGGCGGTGGCGATCATCGGGTTCACCACCATCGCACCGGCCAAGGCCGACGACGACGATTGGCGATATCGCCGCGGTTGGCACGAGCGCCAGCGGCACGAGGAATGGCGGGAGCGTCGCGAGGAGTGGCGCGAGCGACCCTATGCGCGCTTCTACTACAGCGTCCCGCAACCCTACGGGTACTACGAGTACCAGTATTACCGCTGATCGAAACCGCAGCACCTTCCTCCCCTGAGCCTTGGGCCCCGCTTCGGCGGGGCTCTTTTTTTGGGCAGCGCCGCGCCTGGACAGCGCGCGGCTCGCCGTGCACGATCGCGCCCGCTCGATCGCAACAGTGGATGAGTGGCGCATGCGGGAGATGGGACTCGGCAGGGCGATTGCGCGGACCGAGGACTGGCGGCTGCTGCGCGGCCGCGGCCGCTACACCGACGATATCACGCTGCCGCGCGAGGCTCGGCTCCATGTGCTGCGCTCCCCGCACGCCGCCGCGCGCATCCGCGCGATCGACACCGCGGCCGCGCTCGCGGCGCCGGGCGTGCTTGCGGTGGTCACCGGCGCGGACATGGCGAAAGAGGGGTTCGCCACCTTCGCCTCGCGCGTCATGCGGCAACGGCCGGACGGCAAGCCCAATTTCGTGCCGCCCTACCGGCCGCTCGCGGCGGAGCGCGTGCAACACGTGGGCGAGCCGGTCGCCGCCATCGTCGCGGAGAGCCTCGACCAGGCGAAGGACGCCGCCGAGCTGGTGCAAGTCGACTACGAGATCCTGCCCTCCGTCACCGATACCGCCGAGGCCGCGCGGCCCGGCGCGCCCACGGTCTGGGAGGAGGCGCCCGGCAACATCTGCTTCCTCTACAAGCTCGGCGACAAGGCGGCCGCGGAGGC
>DASZHJ010000072.1:0-2546 GCA_035938015.1 Allostellaceae bacterium | reverse complement strand
CGGCGGCACCATCTGCATCGCGATCGCAACCGAAGGCGAGACGGTCCTCCGCCGTGCCCGGGTCATCGGCGGCCGCGACTGGGTGCGCCTGGGCGCCGTCGAGCTCGGCCTCGACTGCCTCCGCCGCCATCTCCAGGGCCTACCGGTCTCCGAGCGGATCGACTTCGAGAAAACGTAGCGTCGTGTCCCCAAGACCACACCGGCTTGCGGTGTGGGTCCTGTGCTAACCTAGGAGTGCCTATCGGTTAGGTCGAAGCCCCCCTCAACCTCCCCTCTTCCCCGTCGGGGAGAGGGTTGCGTAGGCTTGGCGAGCGAGAGCGAGCTTAGCCGAAGCTGGGTGAGGGGGTTGCTTCTGTCCGCTTGGGAACTGCTTCAGCGCGCTGGGCTTGGCGCACCGCAAGGGAGCAAGACGAATGGAACAACGGATCTTGGGCCGTACCGGCGCATCGGTCTCCGTGCTCGGGTTCGGCTGCGGCGCCGTCGGCGGCCTCATGGTGCGCGGCGCTCCCGCCGACCAAGAGCGCGCCGTTGCCCGCGCGCTCGAAGCCGGCATCAACTACTTCGACACGGCGCCCTCCTACGGCAACGGCGCCTCCGAGGAGAACCTCGGCCGGGTCCTGAAGAGCCTGAACCCGGAGATCTTCCTCAGCACCAAATTCACGGTGCTGCCGGAGCACCGCAAGAACCTCGCGGACGGGATCGCGCAATCCCTCGAGCAGAGCCTGCGTCGGCTCGGGCGCGACCACGTCGACCTCCTGCAGCTGCACAACCGCATCGCCTCCGGCGGCTCCGACCGGCCGCTCGAGGCCTCGATGGTGCTGCAGCAGGTGGTGCCCGTCCTGGAGGATCTGCGCAAGCAAGGCAAGATCCGCTTCTTCGGCATCACCGCGCTCGGCGATACTCGCGCGCTGCACCAGGTCGTGGACGCCGGCGCCTTCGACACCGCGCAGATCTGCCACAACCTGCTCAATCCCAGCTCCACCACCGCGCTGCAGGCCAATTTTCCCGCGCAGGACTTCGAGAAGCTCGCGATTCGTGCGCACGCCGCCGGCATGGGCACGATCGGCATCCGCGTGCTCGCGGGCGGCGCGCTGAGCGGGCTCGAGACGCGCCATCCCATCGGCGCGGACTCGGTCGATCCCATCGCCTCGGGGCCCGACTACCGCGCGGACGCCGCGCGGGCGCACGCCTTCCAGGCGCTGGTGGCGGCGGGCTACGCGCGGAGCCTGATCGAGGCGGCGCTGCGCTTCGCGTTCGCGAGCGAGGCCATGACCACGGTGCTGGTAGGCACCTCGACCCTCGATCAGCTCGAGACCGCCATCGCCTCCGCCAACAAGGGGCCCATGACCCGCGCCGCGCTCGACGAGGCCGCGCGGCTCTGGCGCAACATCGCGGGCGCGCTGGGCTGAGCTCCGCCGCTATTTTAGAGTGAGGAGGCGATCATGCCGCTGGATCTTCTGATCAAGAACGGGCTCGTGGTCGATGGCACGGGTGCCCCCGGCCGCCACGCCGATGTCGCGATTGCCGATGGCAAGATCGCCGAGACCGGCAAGCTCAACGGTGCCGCCGCGCGCGCGGTGATCGATGCCGCCGACTGCGTGGTGGCGCCGGGTTTCATCGATCCGCACACGCATTACGACGCGCAGATCTGCTGGGATGGCGCGGTGACGCCGTCCTCTTGGCATGGCGTCACCAGCGTGGTGATGGGGAATTGCGGCGTCGGCATCGCGCCCTGCACGCCGAAGGCGCGCGAGATCGCCATGCGCGATCTCGTGAATGTCGAGGGGATACCTTTCGACGTGCTCGACCGCGGCATCACCTGGGACTGGGAAAGCTTTCCGGAGTTCCTCGATGCCGCCCAGCGCCGCAAGCCCGCACTCAATCTGGGCTTTCTGGCGCCGCTGACGCCGTTCCGGCATTTCGTCATGGGCGAGGCCTCGATGGAGCGGCAAGCGAGCGCCGAGGAGACCCGGCGCATCGCGGCGCTGCTCGGCGAGGCCGTGGACGCCGGCGCCTTCGGCTTCTCCAGCACGATCCTCAATCAGCATGTGGGCTTCGAGGGCCGGCCGCTCGCCTGCCGCAACGCGGGCCGCGACGAGCTCAAGGCCTACTCCAGCGTGCTGCGCCAGCGCGGCAAGGGCGCCATCGAGATCGCGCTCACCCGGCAGACCTCGGTGCTCGACGACGAGCAATACGAGCTGCTCGATTTCCTGCTGACGGAGAGCACGCGCCCCGTCACGTTCCTGGCACTCTTCGACCGCGACGATCTGCCGGATGCCGTGCGCAACACGTTGGCGAAGGCGGCGCCGCTTCTGAAGCGCGGTGCACGCCCGCAGACCTCGCCGCTGCCGCTGACGCGCGAGATCAACATGCGCAATCCCTTCGCCTTCGCCTCGTATCCGAGCTGGAACCGCGTCTTCGTCGATCAGTCCAAGGAGGGCCAGGCCGGTGTCTACCGCGACCCCGCCTTCCGCAATGCCTTCCGCGAGGAGCTGAAGCGGCCCATGGGGTTCGGCAACTGGGAGCGGATCGTGGTGCACCACACG
>DASZHJ010000071.1:0-2270 GCA_035938015.1 Allostellaceae bacterium | reverse complement strand
AGGAGATCGAGATCGACGGGCACCTCTACGAGGCGTTCAACACCTCCGGCGGCCTCGGCTCGCTCGCCGAGACTCACGGCGCGCATTGCGAGACGATGAACTACAAGACGATGCGCTACCCGGGACATTGCGCGCAGATGCGGCTCCTGATGAATGACCTCAAGCTCAACCACGACCGCGGCACGCTCAAGCACATTCTCGAGAACGCGGTACCGCAGACGCTGCAGGACGTGGTGATCGTCTACGCCGCCGTGACCGGCAAGCAGGACGGCCAGCTGCGCGAGGAGAACTACGTCAACAAGATTTACCCGCAGGTGATCGCTGGACGCCTGTGGTCGGCGATCCAGGTCTCGACCGCCGCCGGCATCACCGCGGTGGTGGATCTGGTGCTCGATTCCCCCGGCAGGTACCACGGCTTCGTGGCGCAGGAGCAGTTCCGCCTCACCGACCTCCTCGCCAACCGCTTCGGACGTTACTACGCCCCGGGCGGAACCAAGCATGTCTCGGGCGAGGTGGTAGTCTCCGGCAAGACCGGCCACCAGCGGCACAAGAAGGTCGCGGTCCGATGAATGGCGTCGACATCAACGCGCTGCTCGCGCGGCTGGGCCTTTCGGCCGTCAATCCCGGAGCCTGGTCGGGCGCGCACGGCTGGTCGACGAGCACGGAGCCCGCGCTCCTCAACGTGAAGAATCCCGCGACCGGCGCCCTGATCGCGCAGGTGCGCCCGGCGACGGACGCGGATTACGAGCAGGTGCTCACGAGCGCCCAGCAGGCAGCAAGCGCCTGGCGCGAAGTTCCGGCCCCGAAGCGCGGTGAGGCGGTGCGGCTCCTCGGCGAGGAGCTGCGCCGGCACAAGAGCGATCTCGGCACGCTGGTGTCGCTCGAGAACGGCAAGATCCTCGCCGAGGGCCTCGGCGAGGTGCAGGAGATGATCGACATCGCCGACTTTGCGCTCGGCCAGTCGCGCATGCTCTATGGGCTCTCGATGCATTCCGAGCGCCCCCGGCACCGCATGAGCGAGCAATGGCACCCGCTCGGAGTGGTCGGCATCATTTCGGCGTTCAACTTCCCGGTAGCGGTGTGGGCCTGGAATGCGCTGCTCGGAGCCATCTGCGGCAACGCCTGTATTTGGAAGCCGTCGCACAAGACCCCCTTGAGCGCGCTCGCCGTGCAGCAACTCTGCAACCGCGTGATCGAGGCAGCCTCGCTCCCGCCGGTGTTCCAGATCTTCATCGATGGCGGCACCGGGCTCGCCACCCGTTTCGTGGAGGACCGGCGCGTCGCGCTGATTTCCTTCACCGGCTCCACCGAGGTCGGGCGCAAGGTGGGCGAGCGCGTCGCGGCGCGTCTCGGCAAGAGCCTCCTCGAGCTCGGCGGCAACAACGCCGTCATCGTCGACGAGACCGCGAATCTCGACCTCGCCGTGCCTTCGATCGTCTTCGGCGCGGTCGGTACCGCCGGGCAACGCTGCACGTCCACCCGGCGCGTGCTCGCCCACAAGGCCATCGCCGCGGAGCTCGAGCAGCGCCTGATCCACGCCTACAAACAGGTGCGCATCGGTGATCCGCTCGAGCCGGGGACTCTCATGGGCCCGCTCATCGACTCAAAAGCGGTGGAGAGCTACCAGGCCGCGGTGGCCGCCGCGCGCGCCGCGGGCGGGGAGCTCCTCTACGGCGGCAGTGTCCTCGAGCGCCCCGGCAACTTCGTCGAGCCCGCAATCGTGCGCGCCCGCAACGAGTGGCCGATCGTGCAGACCGAGACTTTCGCGCCGCTGCTGTATCTCATCCCGGTCGAGTCGCTCGCCGCCGCCATCGCGGCCCAGAATGCCTCGGCGCATGGGCTGTCGTCGGCGATCTTCACCGACCGCCTGCAGAGCGCGGAGGCCTTTCTATCCTCCGCGGGGAGCGACTGCGGCATCGCTAACGTCAACCTCGGCACTTCGGGTGCCGAGATCGGCGGGGCTTTCGGCGGCGAGAAGGATACGGGCGGCGGCCGCGAATCGGGGTCGGATGCCTGGAAGGCCTACATGCGCCGTCAGACCAACACCGTCAACTGGAGCCGGGAGCTGCCGCTCGCCCAGGGGATCGAGTTCAAAGTCGCGCCGTAGGGCCGGCGGCCGCGCACCGGGCGCGTGTCACTGATTACCGCCCCGGCAGCCGCAACGTGAAGCGCGCACCGCCGAGCGGCGCCGCGTCCACCTCGAGCAATCCGCCGTAGAGATCCGCCGTATCGCGCACCATGGCGAGTCCGAGCCCGTGGCCCGGCACGTT
>DASZHJ010000070.1:0-4101 GCA_035938015.1 Allostellaceae bacterium | reverse complement strand
CCGCGGGTTCACCAGGAAATAGGCGATGTCGGCGCAGAGATTGAGCAGGATGTAGGCCGTCGCCGTGCAGAGCACGACGCCCTGGACGACCGCGTAGTCCCGGTTGAAGACGGCATCGACGATCAGCTTGCCGAAGCCCGGGATGGTGAACACCTGCTCGGTCAAGACCGCGCCCGAGAGCAGCTGGCCGAACTCCAGCGCGCCCAGCGTCACCACGGGGATGAGCGCGTTCCTGAGCC
This sequence comes from Allostellaceae bacterium, assembly GCA_035938015.1. GTDB lineage: Bacteria > Pseudomonadota > Alphaproteobacteria > ATCC43930 > CGMCC-115725 > DASZHJ01. Next base: position 3,862 of record DASZHJ010000070.1, on the reverse strand, counting down.
CGTGCTTCAGCACGACCACGCGCTCGTTCAGGCCCTTGGCGCGCGCGGTGCGCACGTAGTCGGCGCTCAGCACCTGAAGCATGGCGCTCCTGGTGTGGCGCATCATCACGGCGGCGATGGCATTCCCCAGCACGAAGGCCGGCATGATCAGCGTCAGGACATTCTGCTTGAGGTTCTCGGCGGGGCTCACGAAGCCCGAGGCCGGGAGCCAGCCCAGATCCACCGAGAACAGCAGGATCAGCAGGAACCCCAGCCAGAAATTGGGCGTGGAAAGGCCCCAGAGCGCGAAGACGTTGGCGGCGTAATCGATCACCGTGCCGTTCTTGACCGCGGAGATCACGCCCGCGGGAATGCCGATCACCAGCGCCACCACCAGCGCGAGGCCCGCGAGCTCCGCCGTCACCGGCAGCTTCTCCAGCACGAGGTCGAGCACGGGCTTGTTGATGCGGATGGACTCGCCGAGGTCGCCGCGCAACACGCCCATGGCCCAGAGGCCGTAGCGCACCGGCAACGGCTGGTCCAAATGATACTTGTGGCGCAGGAAGGCGATCACGGTGGGATCGCGCTCCTCGCCCGCGAGCGCCAGCGCGGGATCGCCCGGCAACAGTTGCTGCAGCCCGAAGATGATGATCGAGACGAAGAACAGCGTCGGAATGATGATGGCGATGCGGCGGACGAGATAGGTCAGCATACCCTCACCCTCCCGCCGCTCTCGCGACGGGCCCCTCCCTCTCCCGCCCAAGCGCGGGAGAGGGGCCTGCTTGACCCTCGCCCGTGAGACGGGAGAGGGAGGGACCCGCTGCGGAGCGGTGGGAGGGTGAGGGTAAGGCTCACTGCATCGTCAGCCCTTGGGGCCGGATCAGCCCGTCGGGATAGGGCGTGAAGCCCGCGACTTTCTTGTTGAAGGCATAGATCCATTTGCGGTGATAGAGGTAGATGACCGGCAGGTCCTTGAGCAGCAGCTCGGCGGCGGCCGCGTAGTGCTTCTTGCGGTCCTCCAGATCGGAGACCGTGCGCGCCGATGTGAGCTCCTTGTCGACCTGATCGTTGCAGTAGAGGCCGTTGTTGAAGCCCACGGGCGCCTTGCAGGTGACGAAGTTGAAGATGTTGCCGTCGGGATCCGTGCGCCCGCTCCAGCCGATCTGGAAGGCCTCCATCTCGCCTTTCTCGGCGAGATCGAGCGAGGTCGCGAACTCCGTCGCCTGCAGCTTGATGTCGAAGCCCGCCTCGGCCGCCATCGATTGCACGACCTGGTTCACCTGCTGCGGCTCGGTGTTGTTCGGCATCATCAGCGTGAAGCTCGGATGCTCGACGCCCGCCTCTTTCAAGAGCGCCTTCGCCTTGGCGACGTCGCGCTTCGGCACCGGCAGCGCCTTGTCGTAGTAAGGGCTCTCCGGCGGCACCCACTGATCGCCCGGAATGAATTCGCCGTTGAAGACCACCTGATTGAGCGCGTCGCGGTCGATCGCGAGCGAGAAGGCTTGGCGAACGCGCGCGTCCTGGCCCAGCGGGTTCTTCGCCTTCGCGCCGTTGTTCACGTTGATGGTGATCCCCTGATAGCCGAGCTCGCCCATCGAGGCGATCTGCAGAGCGTTGTCGGCGCGCAGCTGGGTCAGGTCGGTGGGAGCCACGCGCTCGATGAAATCGAGCCCGCCCGAGCGCAGATTGGCGATCCGCACGGAATTGTCGGGGATCGGCTGGAACACGATCTTGTCGACGTGGATCTTGTCCTTGTCCCAGTAGTTGTCGAATTTCTGCACCACGATCCGGTCCTGCGCCACGCGCTCGACGAATTTGTAAGGACCGGCGCAGACCGGCGCGGAGCCGAACTTGTCCTTCGCCGCCTCGGCGGCCTTGGGCGAGACGATCATGCCGGCGCGATCGGTGAGCGGCGCCAGCAGCGGCGAGAACGGCGCCTTGAGGCTGAGCTTCACCGTGTGGTCGTCGACGACGTCCACGCTCTGAACGGCGCCGATTTCGCCCTTGCGGTTCGAGCCCGGCAGGGTGAGATGCCGGTCGAGGCTGTATTTCACCGCGGCGGCGTCCATCCGCTCGCCGTCGTGGAATGTGACACCTTGGCGCAGCGTGATGACGAGCCCCTTGTTGTCGTCGACCCACTGATAGCCGGTCGCGAGCTGCGGCACGATTTTGAGATCGGCGGTGATGTCGAACAGCTTGTCGCAGAGCGAGGCGAACACGATGCGCCCGACGAAGGTGCGGGCGAGCGTGGGATCGAGAACATCCGGGTCCTCGGCAAGCCCGATCTTGAGCGTGGTCTCCGCGCTCGCGAGGCCCGCCGTCGCCATCAGCAACGCCCCCGCGATCACTGCAGCTTTCCGGTGCTTCATCGAAGTCTCCTCCCGCTATTTGCCCGATCATAGCAAAAGCAAGGCCAGTCCGCGCCACACTCCGCCGTGAGCCCGCTCACCCCGGCGGCAGGTCGGCGTCGGCGCCCGGGCGCTGGGTGAAGAACGCCTGCAAACGCTTGAGGCGCGGGTTGTCGCCCTCGGTCTCCGCGGGCAAAAGCCGCGCCGGAGGCTCGATCTCGCGCCAGAAATGGCAGGCCACGGTATGGCCGGCCGCCACCGGATCCAGCACCGGCTCCTCCACCCGGCAGCGGTCTCTTACGAATGGACAGCGAGTTTGGAATCTGCAGCCAGGCGGCGGCGCCAGCGGGCTCGGCACGTCGCCCTCGATCAGCATCCGCTCGCGCGCGAGCGCGGGCTCCGGCACGGGGATCGCCGACAAAAGGGCTTGCGTGTAGGGGTGGCGCGGCTCGCGGAAGAGCGTGCGCTTCTCCGCGAGCTCCATGATCTTGCCGAGATACATGACCGCGACGCGGTCGGCGATGTGCTTCACCACCGCGAGGTCGTGGGCGATGAAGATATAAGAGAGACCGAAGCGTCGCTGCAGGTCCTGCAGCAGGTTGATCACCTGCGCCTGGATCGAGACGTCGAGCGCCGAGACCGGCTCGTCGCACACGATGAGCTGCGGCTCGACCGCGAGCGCGCGCGCGATACCCACGCGCTGGCGCTGCCCGCCCGAGAACTCGTGCGGATAGCGCCGCGCGTGGTGCGGCGCGAGGCCGACGAACCCCAGCAGCTCCTCGACCCGGCGGCGCAGCTGCGCGCCCGAGGCAAGCCCATGGAGCCGCAGCGGCTCGCCCAGGATCTGCCCCACGGTCATGCGCGGATTGAGCGAGGCATAGGGATCCTGGAACACGATCTGCAGGGCGCGCCGGAGCGCGCGCACCTCGTGCTGCCCGAGCTTGAAGATGTCGCGGCCGGCAAAGCGCACCGCGCCCGAGCTGGGCTCGATCAGCCGCAGCACCAAGCGGCCCGTGGTCGACTTGCCGCAGCCGGATTCGCCGACCAGCGCCAGCGTCTCGCCGGATGCCACCGAGAAGCTGATGTCGTCCACCGCCTTGATCGCGCCGACCTGCCGGCCGAGGAAGCCGCGCCGCACGGCGAAATGCTTGACCAGATGCTCGACCTCGAGAAGCGGCGGCTCGCCCGCGCCATTGAGCGTCGCCGGCATCAGGGCACGCTCTCCTCGAGGGGTGCCCGAATGCAGGCCGCGAACTGGCCCGGCTTGATCTCGCGCACCGGCGGATCGAGGCGCAAGCACTCCTCGAGCGCGAACGGGCAGCGCGGATGGAACCGGCAGCCCGCGGGCATCGCCAGCGGGTTCGGCACCACGCCTTCGATGGTGGTGAGCCGCGCCTGCTCGGATGTCAGACGCGGGATCGAGCCCAGGAGCCCGATGGTGTAGGGGTGCTGCGGATCGCGGAACAGCGCCCCCACCTCCGCGCGCTCGATCACGCGGCCCGCATACATCACGATCACCTCGTGGGCGATCTCCG
>DASZHJ010000069.1:0-1711 GCA_035938015.1 Allostellaceae bacterium | reverse complement strand
CGGACTTCCCGATCCGCGACAGCTGATGACCTCGCGCGAGCTTGCCAAGCTCGCCCGCCATCTGATCGAGACCTATCCCGACTACTACAAGTATTACAGCGAGCGCGAATTCACCTGGAACAAGATCCGTCAGTTCAATCGCAATCCCTTGCTCAACCTGAATATCGGGGCGGATGGCCTCAAAACCGGCTTCACCAAAGAAGCCGGCTACGGTCTGGTCGGCTCTGCCGTACAGAACGGATTACGCCTGATCGTCGTCGTCAACGGGCTCAGGTCCGAGAAGGAGCGGGCCGACGAGGCCAAGAAACTACTGGATTGGGGATTCCACAGCTTCCAATCCGGTTTGTTGTTCGCCGCGGGCCAGGAAATCACGCAGGCCAAGCTCTACGGCGGTGTCAAGGGACACGTGCCATTGATGGCGCGCAAGGAGGTGCGGCTGATGGTGCCGCGCGGCTCGCGCGACAAGATTATCGCCCGCGTGGTCTACTCCGGCCCGGTGCGGGCGCCAGTAGAGCAGGGTCAAAAGATCGGCACGCTGAAGGTGTGGCGCGGCGAGTCCGTGGTGCTTGAAGTCCCGCTGCAAGCGGCCGAGAGCGTGGGCGCGGGCTCCATGCCCCAACGCGCGTTCGACGCCGCGTCCGAGCTCGTGCTCGGCCTCTTCCGCGCCGGGTTCCAGCGGCTATAACGGACGGCAAGGATACACGGAAAGCAGGCAGGGAACGGGCCGCGGAAACCCACTGCGCTCCCCGCCCGTTTCGGCCGCCCGCTAGAACCGGATGCGTGGACGATTCATTACCTTCGAAGGCGGCGAGGGGACGGGCAAGTCGACCCATTCGACGCTGCTGGCGGATCGCCTTAAGTCGATAGGCACCGGCGTGGTGCGCACGCGCGAGCCTGGCGGCTCACCCGGGGCCGAAGTGATCCGGCACGTACTGCTCTCGGGTGTCGCCAAGCCGCTCGGTATAGAAGCCGAGGCGGTCCTGTTCGCCGCCGCCCGCGGCGACCACGTGCGCAATACCATCGAACCCGCGCTGGCGCAGGGCGTGTGGGTGGTGTGCGATCGTTTCCTCGACTCGACCAGGGTTTATCAGGGCAGCCTCGGTCATTTGGATCCGCTATTCATCCGCGCCCTTGAACGGGTGACGATTGGTGATCTCAAGCCTGACCTCACCTTCGTCCTCGACGTGCCGGCGGAGATTGGCCTTGCTCGCGCCAGCAAGCGCCGCGGCGAGCGGGTGGCCGACCGGTTCGAGGCGGAATCGCGCGCGTTCCACGAGGCGTTGCGTGAGGCCTATCGCGAGATCGTGGCCGCCGAGCCCGGCCGCTGCATCGCGATCGATGCCACCGAGCCGAAGGCCGCGGTCGCCGAACGCATTTGGAAAACCGTGACGGAACGATTCGATTCCGCACGCGTGTCGAGCTTGCCTGCGGGCGCCGCATCGTGAGCGACAGCGACGACCAAGGCAACGGCGTCGAACCGCTGAACCCGCGCGAGACCAGCGTCTTCTACGGCCACGCCGCGGCGGAGCGCGCGCTGCTTGCCGCCTATCGAGGCGCGCGGTTTCCCCACTCCTGGCTGATCGGGGGTCCTGTCGGCATCGGCAAGGCAACGCTCGCCTATCGCATGGCACGTTTCGTCTTGGCGCATCCCGATCCACGCGCCCCGCTGGTGCAGACGGCGACATCGCTTAAAGTCGAGGCCGATCATCCG
>DASZHJ010000068.1:0-7033 GCA_035938015.1 Allostellaceae bacterium | reverse complement strand
CGCCGGTGAAGCGGGCGTAGGATCGGTGCGTCCTTCGACTCAGGCCCTTCGGGCCTGGCTCAGGATGAGGTGCTTTCCTTCTGCGGTATCGAAGGATGCACGGTTCAATCCACGGATACCGCGAGCATTATGCTGAGGTGGGCGAGCGGCAGGGCGGTCTCTTCGCCCCAAGCATTGAAAAGCTCGCCGACGCGGGCGCGGTCCTTCTTGCCCTTGGGCTCGCCCGGAAAGGCGCGCCAGTGCTGGAGCGCCTGCACGACGGAATATGTCAGGATGAAGGTGTCCTTACCGGCCATGCGCAGGAAATAGGGCCCGGAGTTGCCGCCGAGCTGATGGAAGCGCTTGGCGAGATCCTCCCAGAGCGCCACGGTTTGATCTCCCGGCCAGTCCGCGAGATAGACGCCGAAGCTGCCGCGCTCGGCCGCGAGCTCGATGATCCCAGCGGCGTTGGCATGCACGGATTTGAGCTTGCCAAGATGGCGGATCAGCCGGCGGTCACCCATCAGCGCCTCCACCTGCTCGTCGCTCATGGCGCGCACCTTGCGCGGCTCGAAGCCGCGGAACGCCTTCTCGAAAGCCGGCCACTTCGCGTCCACCATGTCATGCCGCAACCCCGCGCGGAAAATGCGCAGCGACATCAGCGAGAGATAACGGTCGTCCGCGATCTTTCTGAGCGCGGCCGCGGATTTCACCTTCGGCAAGCGCCGCGCGAGCGCGGCCTTGCCGAGCCGCTGCTCGGCGGCTTTGCGGATTTTGGCGAAGCTCACGCTGGCCATACTCAGTCCTCCTCACCCTGAGCGCGCGCCGCAGGCGCGTGTCGAAGAGCCGCTCGCCGGCGACTCTCCGCCCGTTTTGTCCAGCCATCCGCGAGCGCCTTGATGGTATCGTAGTCGCCGCGGATCAGTGCTTCCTTCTTGGCGCGGCTCCAGCCCCTTCAGCTGTCGCTCGGCGGCGATGGCATCGGTGATCCGTTGGAACTCCTGGTGAAAGACCAGTGTGACGGGGCGACGTTTCGCCGTATATCCGCCGAAATGGCCCGTATTATGCTGGCTGATCCGTTGCTCAAGGCTCGCGCGTGTCGAGCCGATGTAATAGGAGCCATCGGAGCATCGCACCATGTAGACGAAGGCGGGCATTTAGTTCTCCCCCGTGTCCTTCGACACGCACCCTTCGGGTGCGCGCTCAGGATGAGGATGGTTTGGGCCGAACCATCTTTCGCTCCTCCTCACCCTGAGCGCGCTCGCGTAGGCGAGCGTGTCGAAGGGTCAAGACCGCAATACCCCGCCCGTCGCCTTCTCCACTTGCTCGACGAGCTTCTTCGAGAAACCGTCGAGGGCGGCGTCGGTGAGCGTGGCGTCCTGGGGCTGCAGGGTCACTTCGATCGCGAGCGACTTCTTGCCCTCGGGCAGGCCCTTGCCTTCGTAGAGGTCGAAGAGCCGGACGGTCGTGACCAGCTTCTTGTCGGCTTGGCGCGCGGCCTTGAGGAGCGTCTCGGCGGGCAAGTCCTTGTCCACCACGAAGGCGAAGTCGCGCTGCACCGGCTGGTAGGGCGAGAGCTGCAGCAACGGGCGCGCCTTCGTGGGCCGGGCGCGCGGCACCGGCACGGCGTCGAGATGCGCCTCGAAAGCCGCCACCGGCTGCTTGGCGCCGAGCGCCTGCTGCACGCGCGGATGCAGCTCGCCGAAATGCGCGAGCGCGCTGGCGCCCAGGCGCAAGGTGCCGGAGCGGCCGGGGTGATACCAGCCGGGCGCGTCCTTCGAGATCTGCAGATTCTCGGTGGGTGCGCCCGCCGCGGCGAGCGCCGCCAGGGCGTCGGCCTTGGCAACGAAGGCATCGACCGCGCGGCCGCCATCGCGCCAGTGGCGCGGGCCCGTCCTTCCCATGCGCACTCCCGCCACCACCGTCGACTGACCCTCGGGCGTGTCGTCGGCGTATTGCGGTCCCAGCTCGAAGAGCGCCAAGTCGCCGAGGCCGCGATCGACGTTCTTCTGCGCGGCCGTGGCGAGATTGGGCAGCAGGGAGGGGCGCATCACGTCGAGGTCGGCGCTGATGGGATTGACCAGCGTCAACTCCTTGGCGCCGCCGCCAAACAGCTCCGCCTGCGCCCGTGGCAAGAACGAGAAGGTGACGGCCTCGACGAGGCCGCGCGCGGCGAGCGCGCGGCGCACGGTCGCGGCACGCTTCTGCGCAAGGCTGAGCGCGGGCCGGGGCAGCGGCGTGTCGCGCGTCATGGGCACCACGGGGATGTTGTCGTAGCCGTGGACGCGCAGCACTTCCTCGACCAGGTCCGCCTCGCCCACGATATCCGGCCGCCAAGAGGGCGGCTCGACGGAGAAGCCACCTTCGCGGCTGCTCACGCCGAATCCGAGCGCCTCCAAGATGCGCCGCTGCACCTCCGCCGGCACCTCGACGCCGCCGAGCGTGTGGGTGCGCTCGCTGCGCAGGAAATAGTGCCGGCGCCAATCCGGCACCGCGCCCGCGATCGCCACATTCGAGGGCTCGCCGCCGCAGATCTCCAGGATGAGCCTTGTGGCAAGCTCGACGCCCGGCACGGCCATCTCGGGATCGAGGCCGCGCTCGAAACGGTAGCGTGCGTCGGACTGGATGCCGAGCCGGCGCCCGGTCGACGCCGTGCGCAGAGGATCGAAGAGCGCGGCTTCCAGCAGTACGGACGTCGTCGTCTCGGTGCAGCCGCTGGCCTCGCTGCCGATCACGCCGCCCAGCCCCTGCACGCCCTGATTGTCGGCGATCACCGTGACGGCTGAATCGAGCTCGTAGGTCTTGCCGTTGAGCGCCAGGATCATCTCGCCCGGGCGCGCGCCGCGCACGGCGAGATCCCCCTGGAGCTTGCCCGCGTCGAAGGCGTGGAGCGGCCGGTTCACGTCGAAGGTGAGGAAATTGGTGATGTCCACTAGCGCCGAGATCGGCCGCAATCCGATCGCCGCGAGGCGGTCGTGAAGCCATCGCGGGCTCGGCCCGTTCTTGAGGCCGCGGATGAGGCGACTCACATAGAGCCGGCAGGCCTTGTCGTCGGGCCCGGCAAGATGCACGGCATTGGGCGCCGGAAATTTTCCCGGTACCGGCGAGGTGTCGAGCGAGCGAAGGCTGCCGACCCCGGCCGCCGCCAGGTCCCGTGCGATGCCGCGCACGCCCAGGCAATCCGCACGGTTGGGTGTCACTTTGACGTCGATCACGGGATCTTGGAGGCCGAGCACTTCCGCGAAGGGCTCACCGACCTCCCCTTGGGGCAGATCGATGATGCCTTCGTGGTCCTCCGAGAGGCCCATCTCGTATTCCGAGCAGAGCATGCCCCGCGAGGCGACGCCGCGGATCGCGGTTTCCTTGAGCAGCATCTTGGTGCGCGGGATCACCGTGCCCACCGGCGCGAACACGCCCAGCATGCCCGCCCGCGCATTGGGCGCGCCGCAGACCACTTGCACCTGGCCTTGCGCGGTCTCGACCTGACACACCTTGAGCCGGTCGGCTTGGGGATGCGGTTCCGCGGAGATCACCCGCGCCACCGTGAAGGGCTTCAGATCCAACGCGCGGTCCTCGACCTTTTCGACCTCGAGGCCGAGCATCACCAGCGTGCGGACGATCTCGTCGAGACCCGCTGATGTCGCCAGATGAGTCTTGAGCCAGCCGAGTGTCAGCTTCATCGCTGCAGCCCCGCCACCATGGAGGGCACCTCGAGCGCCTGGAAGCCGTAGTGCCGGAGCCAGCGCAGGTCGCTGTCGTAGAACGCGCGCAGGTCGGGGATGCCGTACTTCAGCATGGCGATGCGCTCGATGCCCATGCCGAAGGCGAAGCCTTGGTAGATCGTGGGATCGATGTTGCAGTTCTCCAGCACCTTCGGGTGCACCATCCCCGAGCCCAGGATCTCCAGCCACTCGCCGCCGGCGCCGATCTTGAGGCCGCCGCCCTCGCGCGAGCAGCCGATATCCACCTCGGCCGAGGGCTCGGTGAAGGGGAAGTAGCTCGGGCGGAAGCGCACGGGCAGGTCGTCCATCTCGAAGAAGGCCCGGCAGAACTCGATGAGGCAGCCCTTGAGGTGGCCCATATGGGTGCTGCGGTCGATCAAGAGCCCTTCGACCTGGTGGAACATCGGGCTGTGGGTCGCGTCGTGGTCGCTGCGGAAGGTGCGGCCGGGCACGATGATACGGATCGGCGGCTTCTCCGCGAGCATGGTGCGGATCTGCACGGGCGAGGTGTGCGTGCGCAGCACCTTGCGGCTGCCGTCGCGCTTCTCGGTGAGATAGAAGGTGTCCATCTCCTGACGCGCGGGATGCTCGGGCGGGATGTTGAGCGCCGTGAAGTTGTAGAAGTCGTCCTCGATGTGGGGGCCTTCGGCGACCCGGAAGCCCATCTCGCCGAAGATCGCCGTGAGCTCGTCGGTGGTCTGGCTGATCGGATGCACGCGGCCCTCGCCGCCGATCTCGACCGGCAAGGTCACGTCGACGCGCTCGCCGGCGAGCCGGCGCTCGATGTCTTTGTGGAGCAGCTTGTCCGCGGCGGCGGTGATCGCCGCCTCGACCTCGTCCTTCAAGCGATTGAGCGCGGCACCCGCGGCCCGTCGCGTCTCGGCCTCGAGGGTGCCCAGCGTCTTCATGAGTTGCGTCACCCGACCCTTGCGGCCGAGCGCGGACACCCGCACCTGCTCCAGCTGGTCGCGGCTCTCCGCCGAGGAGACCGCGTCGAGGATCTCGCGGCGGAGTGGATCGAGTTCTTGCTCTTTCATGGCGTCACCTGGGAGATCGCGGGTGGGGGCAAAAAGAAAAGGGCCGAACGGTGCTCGGCCCCTCTTTCATCTCCACCCGGGATGGCCGGTCACGGCGAATCCAAGGGCGGCGCCTGGCGGCGGGGCCTAACGACAGGTCTCCTGACTAAATCGCGTTTGCCGGCGCGCGTCCATGGGCCGCGCCCGCCTCAGCCTTTGGCGAGCGCCGCGCGGGCGCTCTCGACGATGCTCTGGAAAGCCGCGGGCTCGCGCGCCGCGAGATCCGCCAGCACCTTGCGATCGATCGCGATGCCGGCTCGCTTGATGCCGTTCATGAACTCGGAATAGGTGAGGCCCGCCTCGCGCGCGCCCGCATTGATCCGCTGGATCCAGAGCGAGCGGAAATTCCGCTTCTTGGCGCGGCGGTCGCGATAGGCGTAGCGCAGCCCCTTCTCGACCTTCTCGATGGCGACCCGGAAGGCATCCTTGGAGCGACCGCGATAGCCTTTCGCGAGGCCGAGGACCTTCTTATGACGGGCATGGGCGGTAACGCCCCGTTTGACGCGCGCCATGACCTAGCCCCTCAAATACGGCATGTAGGTGAGCACCAGCTTGGCGTCGCCCTTCTGAAGATAGCTCGAGCCCGTGGCCTTGCGCTTCATCTGCTTGGGCTTGCTGATCAGGCGGTGGCGCTTGTGCGCCGGCTTGAACTTGATCTTGCCGGACGCGGTGCGGCTGAAGCGCTTCTTGGCGCCGCTCTTGGTCTTCATCTTGGGCATTTTCGTCCTTTCCAGGAGGAGATATCGGTCGGCGACGAGGCATGCCCTGCGCCAAAAGCGCTAGCCAGCCGCCGGGTTAGGAGCCGCGCGTTATAACGGTGGAGAGCCGGGAAAGCAAGCGCCGGCGGTTCGCGGGCCTCAGGGGAACGGGGGCCGGCTGATCCACCCGCGCACCCGCTCCGCCAGAGCGCGACCCGCGCGCTCGGCGATGCGGAGGTTCGGGAACAGCACGACCACCACCACGACGACGATCAGAATATGCCAGATGCTGAAGCTTCCCACGTCACGGTCCCAGCTGGGCGCGGCTGATCATATCCTTCCCAAGACTTGCAGGCAGCGCGCTCGCTTGCCGATAGTGCAAGGTTTGGAGCCCGGAAGGACTACGAGCATGACGGTCGTGTTGCACGGCTACGAGTATAGCGTCTATGTGCGGATCGCGCGCATGGCCCTCGCCGAGAAGGGCGTCGCCTATGAGCGCGTCGAGGTGAATCCCTTTGCGCCGGATGTCCCGAGCGCCTATCTCGCGATGCATCCCTTCCGCAGGGTTCCCGTGCTCGTGCACGATGACTTCATCCTCTATGAGACCGGAGCAATCACGCGCTACGTCGACGAGACATTCCCCGGCCCGAGGCTGCAGCCCATTGCCCCGCGCGAGCGAGCGCGCATGACGCAAATTATCTCCATCATCGATTCCTACGCCTACTGGCCCATGGTTCGTCAGGTGTTTTCCCATGCCGTTTTCCGGCCCCGGGTTGGCGAACCCGCCGAAGCGGCGGAAATCCGGCGAGGTCTGGAGGGATCCACGCGCGCGCTCGGCGCGCTCGAGGCGCTCGCGAAGGGCGGGGGCTTTCTGATCGGCGGCCAGCTCTCCCTCGCCGATCTGCACCTGGCGCCGATGATCGCCTATTTCGCCGCGGTGCCGGAAGCGCGCGGACTCCTCACGGCGTATCCGAAGCTGTCTGCCTGGTGGCAGCTCATGGAGCAAAGAGAGAGTCTCGGCGCGACCGATCCCGGGCTGCCGGCGCGGCGAATTGCCGATTGACCCCGCGAGCACCGCGGCCTATGGTCCCGCCACCATGACGACAGCGCGCATCCGCTCGTTTACCGTGTTCTATTGGACCTACCGGTTTCCGCCGGCGGCCTAGGATCGCGCACTCGTCGTAGATACCGAAGCCGCCTCGACCGGGCGGCTTTCGTGTTTTCGGACTCACTCCAACTCCCGAACACCGCCCTCGAGACGGCCTCCGCAGTAGAAGGAGGTCAGTATGATCGATTTCGACGTCGTTACCGGTCCGAGTCCGGCCGAGAAGCCACCCGCGCCCGCGCCCAAACCGCCGCCGCGCCCGCCGGCAGCCGAGCTCGCCGCGAGACTGCCCGGCAAAACCGCGCCGGCGCCGGGCGCCTCGACCTCACGAACTACCGAAGATGCAGGATGATGCCCATGATCATATCGACGTCGACGCCGTTGCGCGCGAGCGGCACGATCAGCCGCTCCACGGCGTGATAGTTCTTCTTGGCGTCGGCGTACATGACTGGC
>DASZHJ010000067.1:0-15069 GCA_035938015.1 Allostellaceae bacterium | reverse complement strand
TTGCCCGCTTGCAGCGCCACGTCCGGCGGCAGCTCCATGTCCTCCATGGCCATCGCGAGCTTCGGGCCTTCGAGCGATTTGGCCTTCTCCGCCGCGACCCGCACCGAGTGCATGGACACGTAGCCGAACCAGTCGCGCGCCGACGGCGTCTTCTTCGTGGCCGCGCGGTAATCGGCGACGAACTTGCCGACTTCCGGCACCTTGGGCTGATCCCACCACCATTCCATCACCCACCACCCCACCTGCGCCTCCGGCTGCAGCGCCTTCACCGTCTCGAACTCGAACAGCGCGCCGCCCAGCGCCATGTCCTTCTGCAGCCCGAACTGGATGATCTGCTTCATGCAGTTGATCTGCGTGAGGCCGCCCATGTTGTTGAGCAGCACGTCCGGCTTGTAGGCCTTGGCCTTGATCAGCGTCGCCGAGAAATCCTGATTGTTGATCGGCAGGTAATCCCCGTCGTAGGTGCCGCCCAGCTTCTTCAACGCCTTGATGAAGCCGTCCTGCAGCGAGTGGCCGTAGGCGTAGTCGGGCGTGACGAAGAACCATTTCTTGCCGAAGCGCTTCACCAGCTCGGGCGTGATCGCCGAGGTATCCATGGTCGTGTCGTTGCAGACGCGGAACACGTTCCAATGGCAATCCGTGCCGGTGATCGTGTCGGTGTGGCCGCCGGGCACGATGTGGAACACCTTCTTCTCGTTGGTGACCTGTCCCATCGCGGCGGCGATGCCGGAGTTCACGTCGCCGAGGATCACGTCCACCTGATCGCGGTCGATCAGCTTGCGCGTCTTCTGCACGCCGGTGCCGACGTCGTTGGCGGAGTCCTCGATCAGGAGCTCGACCGGGCGGCCGAGAATGCCGCCCTTCTTGTTGAGCTCGGCCTCGGCATATTTCGCGCCGTCGACCTCGCTCTGTGCCAGCGCCGAGAGGACGCCGGTCAATGGGTTGACCATGCCGATCTTGATCGGTGTGTCGCCGAGCGCGGTCAGGATGAACGGCGACGTGACCTGCAGGACGCCGGCCGCCGCGCCCGCGCGCAAGATCGTGCGGCGCGCAATTCGCCTCGATGCTGAAATATTGGTCATTGGCTGCCTCCCAGACAGTTAATTCTTTGGCCCGGCACCTTATTGATGAAGCGGGCGGGCGATACCTCTTATATGCCTTGCGGTCGCTCTGCCGTCGAGTGGTTTTGGATATCGGTCAGGTGCCGACGCGCAGCGGCTCGACCAGCCCCTTGAGGCAGGCAATCACGCTGAGTGGGGTGAGCTTGCCGGTGCGCGCATTGTCCTCCGACGGCACGCCCTCGATGGTCATGGAGAAGCGCGCGCTGTCCGCCTCGACCTCGATCCGGTGCGTGTTGCGCGTGAGCGCGGGGTCGGCCCAGATCTCGAGCGACGTGGCGTCGGGGCCGATGCCCGCCATACCCAGCGCCGCCGCCACATTGACGTTCGCCGGAAAACCGCGGGCGCCCTCTCGCGCGGTGCCTGCGAAAACCCGGACCGGCTCGGTGAGACCAACGAGCGATATGCGGTGCTGCTCGAGATAAGGCGAACCGGCAAGGCTTTGCGGAGGCTTGCGCGTGATCATCTTCACCGATCGGATGGTGCCTTGCGCCGCGGCGCGCACGGCGTCGAGCCCGAGAACGGCGCCCGACGGCACGATGATCCGGGCGCCGGTCCTGCGTGCGGTCTCGACGAGGCTCAGCCGATCGAGCAAAGCGCCGGCGCTCAGCGCGACAAGAATTCGCCCCGCCTCGACCGCGGGCAGCGCCACCGCATCGAAGGCGGCGGCGGGCATGCACTCGATCACCACGTCGGCTTGGTCGGCGAGCGCGCCCGCCGGTATCACGGGCACCGCGATCCCGAGATCGGAGAGGCGCTCTGCCGCTCTTTCACGATTTCGTGCGGATACCGCGACGAGCCTCAGGCCCGGTGGCCCGGTGGCCAGCCAGCGCGCGACCGGCAGGCCGATCGTTCCCAAGCCGCCGATCCCCACTCCGAGGGCGCCGTCCTGATGCTTGCTCACCGACGATCTCTCCTGCTTTGAATCGCCCCAGCATCGCAGCTGGGAAACGGGTTTGCCAAGGTCGGATGTTCCGATATCTATGGAGCGAGCACAAAGACCGAGGTCGCCTGGCCATGAGCGACACGCAGAATTTCGTGGGCACCATGCCCGTTGTCGAGCGGCTGCGCTTCGATGTCGGCGCGCTCGAGGACTGGATGGCGGCCCATGTCCCGGCGTTCCGGCGTCCGCTCGAGGTCGAGCAGTTCCGCGGCGGCCAGTCGAACCCGACTTATCGCCTGGCCGCGCCGAGCGGGCGCTACGTGCTCCGTCGCAAGCCGCCGGGGAAGCTGCTGCCCTCCGCTCATGCGGTCGACCGCGAGTACCGCGTCATCACGGCGCTCGGCAGCGTCGGCTTCCCGGTCCCGCGGACATTTGGGCTTTGTCTCGACGAGACCGTCGTCGGCACCGCCTTTTTCGTGATGGAGTACGTCGACGGTCGGGTGTTCTGGGACCCAACCCTCCCAGAGCTCGACCGCGATGAGCGCGGGCGCGTTTACGACGCCATGAACGCAGTGATCGCCCGCCTGCACGCGATCGACTATGCCGCCATCGGCCTCGGCGACTATGGCAAGCCCGGCAACTATGTCGCGCGCCAGATCGACCGATGGACGAAGCAATACCGCGCCTCCGAGACAGAACACATCGAGGCGATGGATCGGATGATCGACTGGTTGCCGCAAAACGTGCCCATCGACGACGCTACCTCGATCGTCCATGGCGACTACCGCCTCGACAATATGATCTTCGACCCGAGGGAGCCGCGGGTGCTGGCGGTGCTGGACTGGGAGCTATCGACGCTCGGCAATCCGCTCGGCGATTTCGCCTATCACGCCATGGCCTGGCGCTTGCCGCCGGCGGCGTTTCGCGGGCTCGGCGGCGCCGATCTGGCGGCGCTGGGGATACCCGGCGAGGACGACTATCGGGCCGCCTATTGCCGCCGGACCGGGCGCGCCGAGATCCCCAACTGGGACTTCTACTTGGCCTACAACATGTTTCGCCTGGCAGCGATCTTGCAGGGGATCATGGGTCGTGTGCGCGAAGGCACCGCCGCGAGCCTCAGAGCGCAGGAAGCGGGCGAGCGCGCGAAGGTGCTGGCGCGGTTGAGCTGGGAGCAGGTGGAGAGGATACCCCGAAGATAGCTCGGGCCCGGCGGGGCGGGACCTAGGCGGCGCGCACGCGCGCGAGGAACTGCTCGGCCGCGTCGCTGAGCGTACCCGATTGCGCCGCGAGCTCCGCGGCGGCGTGTTGCACCATCGCGGCCGCTTGCGCCGTCTCGCTCGCCGTGCGCGTCACGCCGCCGATGGTTTCTGAAACCTGCTGCGTGCCCGTCGCCGCCTCTTGCACGTTGCGGGCGATATCGCGCGTGGCGGCATCCTGCTCCTCGACCGCCGCCGCCACAGCGGTTGCGATCGCGCTGATGCGACGGATCACGCCGTTGATGGTGCCGATCGCGTCAACCGCTCCCCGCGTCGCGTCCTGAATGGAGTGGATCTGGGCGCTGATGTCCTCGGTCGCCTTGGCGGTTTGCGTTGCCAGCGACTTGACCTCGCTTGCCACCACGGCGAAGCCCTTGCCGGCCTCGCCCGCCCGTGCGGCCTCGATGGTGGCATTGAGGGCCAGCAGATTGGTCTGCGAGGCGATATCGTTGATGAGGGCGACGACCTCGCCGATGCGCTGGGCGGCCTCGGCCAGCCCCTGGACCGTCGCGGTGGTGCGCTCGGCTTCGCTGACGGCTTGGCTTGCGACCTTGCTGGACTCCGCGACCTGGCGCCCGATCTCGGAGGTCGAGCTGGAGAGCTGCTCCGCTGCCGCTGCGACGGTGTGGACATTGCTCGACGCCTGCGTCGAGGCCTCGGCCACATCTCGGGCCTGCCGCATCGTCGTGTCCGCGGTGGAGACCATGAGGGTCGCCGTCGAGCGCATTTCGGCGGCGGCGCCCGAGACACTGCCGACCACGCCCTTGACGCTGCTCTCGAAGGTTTCTGCGAGCGCCAGCAAATCCCCGCGCCGCTGCTCGGCCAGCTGACGGCGCTCCGCCTCGGCGTGCGCATCGGCCTCGCGGGCGGCCAAGCCGGCGGCCCGGAATATCAGCAAGGCCGCGGCCATCTCGGCGATCTCGTCATGTCCGCCCGCGGGAATCTCCGCGGCAAAGTTCCCGCCCGCGATCGCTGTCATGCTGTGGCGAAGCGCGATCAGGCGGCGAGCGAGGTTGCGGCCGGCATAGAGCCAGGCGATGCCGATCGCGATGATGAGGCTGGCGCCCGCGATAGAGATCAAGAGCATGCGCCCCCGCGAGATCGCATCGCTGGAGCCGGCGGCGGCACTCTTGGCGGCTGCCTCGGCTGCAGCCACGAGACTGCTCACCTCCTGCTCGAGACTCTTGGCGAGCGCGCGATTCTCCGCGAGCGTCTTTTCGCTGGCAATGGTCTCGCTGAGCTCGCGCAGGCGGATCGCAAATGCGCTCTGGTTTCCGCTCCCGTGCTTCAGGATCGAGGTGGCGAGAGACTGCAATACGTCGCCATTCTCCGTGCCCCTGAGCTGCGCCAGCGCCTTTGCGATGTGACCGGCGGCGGCGTCGAACTGCTCCTTGATTGGCGCGAGATATTCCTTGCTGGGCGTGATCGAGGCCTCGGTCAACAAGCCCTGGGCCAGGTTCGCTTCCGCCTGAAGCGCGGCGATTGCCTGCAGCTGGGCAAGGTCGGTATCGGCCAGCCGAGACAGCGACTTCCCGATCTCCTTGACGTCGGTTGCCTTGTCGGTTGCGGACTGCAAGCCGATTGTCAGGTTGAAATTGGCGTCGTCGACCAGCGGCTCGAGCTTCTCCGTCAAGAGTCGATGAGCCGCGCGTATGCTGGTCGCGAGGCTCTCGCGGTCGAATTTCGCGGCGAGGCGTCGATCGACCGAGCCCGCGAGCTCTTTCAGGTTTGCCGCAAGCTTCTGCGCCGTTTCGCGCAATGCAGCAGCGGAGGCAGCTCCTTCCGGATGCGCCGCCAGCGCGTCGATCCCTTCGTCGAGCCGCTTGAGAAGCGTTTCGAGCGCGGCTGTCTGCGCGTCATGCGCCTTCTTGTCGACTGCGGCAGCGAGGGTCGGCGCTGTCGCGGTGATTTCGGCGCTGTCGCGCGCCAGCGTGAGCGCGAGGCTCATGGCGGGCATGTTGCGCTCGGTGATGGCGGCGAGCGTATCGCCCACGCGATTGTAAGACAGGAAGGCGACCGCGCTCGCCATGACAGTGAGCGCGGCAACGACGCCGAAAGCGAGAAACAGGTGAGCCCGAATGCCGAACCGGCGGCTCGGCGCGCGGGTCTGGCTTCCGCCGGCGCTTGCCGCGCCGCGGACTGGCTCACCGCTCATCGGTACGGCCCTCCATCCCATGCCCGTCCGACGCGGTCTTCCGACTAGCCGCTCGCCTTCGACAGTTTCGTCACGGCTTTGAAGCTCCCATCCGATTGGATCACCGTAAGGAACACCTCGCTCGAGCCGCGGTTATTGCCGGGACCATAGGCGAGCTTGACGCCGCCGAGATCGAAGGTGCCGGTCTTGGCGATCGCCTCGAGAAGCGCCTTGCGCGTGATCTCGCCCTCGATCTTGCCGAGAGCCGCGACGACCAGCCGACCCACCATGTACCCCTCGAGAGACACGAAGCCCGGCTTCGCGGCGGGATTGGCGGCCTTAAAGGCGGCTTGATAGCTGGCGATCAGCGGGATCGAGTTGTCCTGCGGGAAGGGCACCACCTGGGTCACCACGACACCGGCGCCCGCGGGTCCCAGCTCCTTCGCCAGAGCATCGCTCCCGACGAAAGATATATTGACGAAAACCGCGTCGAGCTTGATCTGCTGCGCAAGCTTGATGAATTCGGCGCAGGGCTTGTAGGCGCCGATCATGATCACGGCTTCCGGCTTCGCCTTTTGGATCGCCAACAGACCGCTCTTCACGGCCGTGGTATTGCGCTCATAGGTGCCCTCGGCAGCCAGAGCCATCTGGCGCTTCTCGAGCGCCTTCTTGACGCCCGCGAGGCCCGCTTGGCCGAAGCTGTCGTCCTGATAGAAGATGGCGATGCTCTTCACGCCGAGATCCTCGGTGAGGTGCTGCACCATCGCCTCGGTCTCTTGGAAATAGCTCGCGCGCACATTCACTACGTGGGTCTTCGCGGGGTCGCGAAGGAATTCGGCGCCGGTGAACGGTCCGATGAAGGGCACACCGGCCTCGGCGGCGATGGGTTCGACCGCAGCCGAGGTCGGAGTCCCGACCGGGCCCACGAGGGCGAACACCTTATCTTCGTCGATCAACTTCTTCGCCGCGGCAATCGCCTTGGTGGGCTCGTAGCCGTCATCGGCAGAGACAAGCTCCAGAGTGTGGCCCTTGATGCCGCCGCCCTTGTTGGCCTCCGCGAAGGCCGCGTTGATGCCGTCGCGCATGCCTTGACCGAGGGCAGAGGCGGGCCCGTCGAGCGCCGCGTCTTGGCCGAATAGGATCTTGTCGGCGGTCACGCCGGGGTCGGCGAGCGCGACGCCCGCCGTGGTTAGGGCAACAGCGAGCGCCGACAGGATTGTGCGCAGCATGGATGGGAACTCCCCTCGCTAAACCTCGGTGCCGCTCCTTGCGGATCACGGAAGCGTCCAACCCCACCATGCCGCTAACCTCTTAGTATTGTCTTAAGTCAGGTTCTGCGGCTTCTATGCTCCATGTTGCTGGATCGCCTTCATGTCGGCATCCGGGGAATCCATCCGGGACTCCGGCTGCTAATCTGCGCGCTCGCGGGTGGGGTGCTCATCCATCAGCTCCGGCACGGCTGGGGAACGGCCGAGGCCGCCGCGCTCGGCTGGATCCTCGCGGTGGTGCTTTTCCTGCTGCTGACCGCGCTTGCGATCGGCCCCGCCTCGCCCGATCGGCTGCGCGCCCGCGCGCGCGTCCAGGATGCGTCGCGCTGGGTCATTCAGGCGCTGATCGTCGTGGCCGCCGTGGCGAGCCTTGCCGCGGTCATGGCGCTCCTGAAAAAGACCGACGGCGAGAGCGCGATGATGCTGGCGACCCGCATTCTATCGGCGGGCGGCGTGGTGGTGCTGTCGTGGACCCTGATCCACACCGTCTTCGCCGTCCATTACGCGCATGCCTTTTATGGCGACGGCCCGTTGCCCGGGCCGGACGACGCCGGCGGACTGCTGTTTCCCGGCAACGACCCGGCTCCCGACTTCTGGGACTTCTTTTATTTCTCGCTGGTGCTCGGGATGACCTGTCAGGTCTCCGACGTGCAGATAACCGGCAAACATATGCGGCGCCTGGCGTCCGCGCACGGCGCCCTGTCGTTCTTCTTCAACACCGTGATCCTCGCGTTGACCATCAATCTCCTGGTGAACGCGTACCAGTAGGCGCGAGGACAGAAGAGCCGTGCGTCGCGGCTGAGTGTGAAGAGCCAGATCTGCTAAGGCTCTGGGGTCCGCTGGAAAACGGCGAAAATACTACGGGCTTTCAGTGGGATGGATCAGGGCGATTAACTATTCGGTAGGGAAGTTCGCCGAGACTGCTGGCGAGGGAGATTAACCGTACCATGACCCAAGCCACCCGCGAGCGCCGCCCTCGGCGGCTACCCATCGTCCGACCGCTCACGCTGACGGTATTCCTGGCGCTGGCTGCCTGTAGCAGCATCTTCAGCGGCAAGGATACTCCCGGCACGCGAGCGTCGGGCGCAACCCCCGGCAATCTCGCCCCCGAGCAATCGGCCGACACCATGCTCAAGGTCGCGGACGAGACCCGCGCTGGTGGCGATCTCAGCAGCGCCGTCGGACTCTATCGGCGTGCCCATGAGCTCGCCCCCCGCGATCCCGTGCCGCTGGCGCGCGCCGGCGATACGCTGGCGCAGATGCAGGCCTATACCGAGGCGGCCGACGCTTACCAAGCGGCGCTGTCGATCGACCCCAACGACCCCGAGCTTCACCGCGGGTTCGCCAACGTTCTGCTTGCGCTCGGCAAGCCGCAGCTGGCGCTGGCGCACCTGGAAATCGCGGTCTCCAAGAACTCCGGTGATCCCCGCACCTACAATGCGCTGGGCGTTGCCCATGATCTCGCCGGCCGCCACGACCTTGCCCAGGGGGACTACCGTCAAGGCATCGCGCTGGCGCCCGATCAGATGAGCTTGCGCAACAACTTGGGGCTCTCACAGGCGTTGTCAGGCGACTTCAATGGCGCGATCGCGACCCTGAGCGATCTGGTCGCGCGTCCGGGCGCCACCCCGCGCAATCGTCAGAACCTGGCTCTGGTGTACGGCCTCGCCGGCGACAATACGCACGCGGCCCTGGTTGCGCGCAGCGACCTCGATGAATCCGCTGTGCACAACAATCTCGCTTATTTCACCCTGCTGCGCAGCCTGGACGATGTCGGCCGTACCGCGGCCATCCTGGGTGCAGACGTCCGCGCCGCGCGCGCCGCGGCCCAGCCCGCCAGCACCGTGACCGATCCCGGGATCGCCAAGGCACCGACACCCGCACGCGTGAGCCGCATTCCATTGCCCTCGCCGGCACCCGCGGTTGCCGCCGCGCCGGTCCCGATCAAATCGGCAAAGCACGCCGTGCTGCAGCCCGAGCAGGAGCCAACGGCTTCGACGTCCCTGGAGCCCGCGGAACCGACACCGTCGGCCAACTTGGAGGCGCCGACTCCACGGCCCTCTGAGAGCGCGAAAATGCCGACCGAAGACGAGGCTGCCGCGACCCAACTCGCCTCCGCCGCTCCCGTGGTGATGGCGTCCGCAGCGCCGAAGCCGGTCAAGCCGAAGCCGGAGACCGCGGCGAGCGAGCCCCAATCCGAAGCAGCCTTGGCGCCCACGCCGATCGCGGCGCCCGCGACCAGCGCGCCGGTTGCGAGCGCTCATAAGACGCCGGGCGTCGCCGGCAAGCGGCTTGTGGTGCAACTCGGCTCGTTCCAGGCCGAATCCAATGCGCACAAGCTCACCAGCCAGCTCAAGGACAAGGGCATCGCGGACCTCGTGATCATCCACGACCGCGACCGTCAGGGCCGGGACTGGTACATCGTGCGCACCGCCGATTTCGCGACCTCGGAGGCCGCAGAAGCCGTGGCGCAGAGCATCCGCAACGCCGGACAGGCGGACGCGCGGGTGATGCGGATCTCCGCGGCCGACTAAGCCGCCCCAATCCCCGTGAGTTGAGCCGGATGGGCCGCACGCTCGGCCCATGCCGGATTCGCAGGTCACCCGTGCGGGTGCCCCCAGGGAGGCTGCCTTGCCGCCTCTAGCCTCGCCAGCCATAGTTTCTGCACTGCCGTGCCGGCGGATCGCCGATGCGCGAGGATCGAGCTAGCCAAGGAGACTGTCGCCGTGATCGACCTCTACTATTGGCCGACGCCCAATGGGCACAAGATCACCATGTTCCTGGAGGAGACCGGGCTCCCTTACAAGATATTTCCGATCAACATCGGCAAGGGCGATCAGTTCAGGCCCGACTTCCTGAAGATTGCTCCCAACAACCGCATGCCCGCGATCATCGATCATGAGCCTGCGGACAAGGGCGCGCCGGTGAGCATCTTCGAATCCGGCGCCATCCTGCTCTATCTCGCGGAGAAAACCGGGAAATTCATCGGCAAGGACCTGCGCAGCAGGGTGGAGACGCTGCAATGGCTGTTCTGGCAGATGGCGGGGCTCGGCCCGATGGCGGGCCAGAATCACCATTTCTCCCAATACGCGCCGGAGAAGATACCCTACGCGATCGACCGCTACGTGCGCGAGACCGGGCGGCTCTATGCCGTAATGGATAAGCGTCTGGCCGATCGCGAATTCCTGGCGGGCCCTTATTCGATCGCGGATATGGCTGCCTATCCCTGGACGGTCCCGTACGAGCGCCAGGGTCAGAAGCTCGAGGACTACCCGAACCTCAAGCGCTGGTTCGAGGCGATCAAAGCACGGCCCGCCACCGTGCGCGCCTACGAGAAGGGTCCGCAGATCAATCCCAACCCGGGTATCCGAACCGAAGAGGAAAAGCGGCTCCTGTTCGGCCAGTCCGCGGCGACGATCCGCCGCTGAAGCCGCGCACTCCTGGACTCCGGTACCGGTTCAGGACTCAGACGAGAAACCTCAGCCCGGTGATGACCTTGTCGATCGTTTTGCGGTCGGCATGGAGCCCGATACCGACCAAGTCCAATCGGTCAATAGGGCATGCCGCGACGGCTGCGCGGTTGTCGTGGTCGTTGGCGGTCTTGAATAGCGCTTCTGTGTAAATGGCAAACCGCAAATTTCGCGATGCCGCCCGCTGGTGGGTGCGCTGGAGCCCGCCGGCGTCGGCTCCGTAGACGAAGATGGGCTCGCGCACCAGCGGTGTATAAACCCCGCCGCTCGCATCGGCGTAGGGCTCTCCGACGATCTCGGGAA
This sequence comes from Allostellaceae bacterium, assembly GCA_035938015.1. Classification (GTDB taxonomy): domain Bacteria; phylum Pseudomonadota; class Alphaproteobacteria; order ATCC43930; family CGMCC-115725; genus DASZHJ01. Next base: position 4,637 of record DASZHJ010000067.1, on the reverse strand, counting down.
AAGCGCCGGCCAATCCGCCCGTCAGAAAGGCCGCCACGTTGGCCATCTGCCAGGCCAGCAGATCGGCGCGCAGCACGAGCGCCGTCTTGGTTTCGTACCTCATGGCGAGCGAGTATGGTCGTCACAGCAGCGCCGTCTTGGACAATCGTGCATGGAACCGACAGAGGACTTCTTGGCTCTGGACGAGCCGCAAGCGGGGTTGCAGCGGCTCATGGCGCGCTTTCGCGGCCATGCCTACGACCTGCACCGCCACGAGTGGTACGCGATCGGGATCACCGATTGGGGCGTGCAATCCTTTCGCTATCGGGGCGCCGAGCGCGCGAGCCTGCCGGGTCAGGTGATCGTGATCCATCCCGATGAGGCGCATGACGGGCATGCCGGTATTCCCAGGGGCTTCGGCTATCGCATGATTTATCTTGAGCCCGCGCTGGTTCAGCGGGCGCTGGCCGGTGCGCACGCGCCGCCCTTCGTTCCCGACGTGGTGGCGCATGACGCCGCGACCGCGAGCATTCTGTCAGAGGCCTTTGCCGACTTCCCGGCTGCGCTCGAGCCGCTGGCGTTGGACGGGATCGTCGCGCGCCTCGCCGACGCGTTGGCTCGGCGTGGCGATCATGGGCGCGGCAGAGCGCCGAGCCCACGAGCACGCGCTCGCGTCGAAGCCGCGCGCGTCTACCTCGCGGCGGCATCCCCCCAGGCCGTCACCTCGAGCGAGCTTGAGGCGGTCACCGGCCTCGACCGATTTACGCTGGCGCGCGAATTTCGGGTGATCCTGGGAACGTCGCCGCACCGCTACCTCATCGGCAGGCGCCTCGCCCGAGCGCGGCGGCTCATCATGGCTGGTACGGGCCTCGCCGATGCCGCGGCGGCAGCCGGTTTCGTCGATCAAAGCCACCTGACTCGCCAGTTCAAGGCGCGCTACGGCGTGACGCCCGGCCGCTGGGCGGCTCTTGCATCTCGGGAAGCGGAGACTAGGCGCGGGCGAACACGTCTTCGCGGCTGAGCCAGCGCACGAACAATGCCGGATCCCGCTCGAGCGCGGCGAGCGCCGAGACCAGCTCGACGGGATGACTTGCCAGGCCAAGATCGCGCAGCGCCGCGATCTGACCGTTGATCAGGCTTGCCGCGAGCAAGCGCGGGGTGGGGGGACTCGGCAGGAGGAGCTGGTCGTCCGGCTCGGCACTCGCGTCGAACTGACGTTCGCACAGGCTCGCGCTCAGAGCAGGGCCCGGCAAGTGACCGGTCTGATCTCGTAGACCGAGCAGGCGCCGTCGATCAGGAGCGAGCAGGGAACCTTGCGCGCGAGACGCTGGCGGTTGCCGAGCCCCGCGACCTCGTCCGCCCTCGAGAGCACGGCCGTACCCCAATCGGCACCGATTGCCACGGCGATGCGGATCACCTCGAGCACGGTTGCGGTAACCCTGAGGTGGCAGCAGAAGCGCAGCCCTTCCGGCACTCGACGGCACGGAGCCCGCGCTCGAAACTCGCGTCGATCCGACGCTGATGGGTGAACTGATCGTCATAGATCGCCACCAGCCGAATGCCGATCGCCCCGATGGCGGTCAGGACCCCGCCGGGCCTCCCGCCGGCGCAACTGCCAGACGCTCCGCCATGTCCACATCGCCTCGTGGCGGCGAACTTTAGCGTGCGGAGAGGGAGGGAGCGACGAGGCGGGCGCAGTCGCGCCGGAGCGCCCCGCCAAGCTACTTGAAAGTCTCGATCACCTGGATGATCGCCGGCCCGATCAGCACGACGAAGAGACAAGGCAGGATGAAGAGGATCATGGGCACGGTCATGATCGCCGGCAGCCGAGCGGCCTTTTCCTCTGCCTTCATCATGCGGTCGTCGCGAAACTCTGCCGCGAGCACGCGCAGCGAATGGGCGAGCGGCGTGCCGTAGCGCTCGGTTTGCATCAGCGTATTGATGACCGCGCGGATCGGCGGGAGATCGGCCCGGCGGATGAGATTGAGCAGGGCTTGGCGCCGGTTCGGCAGGAAGCCGAGCTCGATCGCGGTAAGGCCCACCTCGTCGGAAAGCTCGGTAGCCGAAGGTCCCATCTCGCGCGCAACCCGGGTGAGAGCCGCATCGAGGCTGAGCCCCGCCTCCGCGCAGATCACCAAGAGGTCGAGCGCGTCGGGGAGCTGCCGCCGGATCTTCTGGTAGCGGCGCGCCACGGCGTTCTTGAGCACCAGCACCGGGAAATAGGCGCCGATGAGCACCCCCGCGCCGGCCGCCGAGACGGCGCTGAGCATGGACAGGTTTTCGCCCATCAGGGTGACGATGAAGAGAGCGCCGGCGCCCGCCACGAAGGGCATCAGGAAGCGCGCGCCGAGATACACCACCAGCTTGTCGCGCGAGCGCCAGCCGGCCTGCGCGAGCTTGTCGGTCGTCTTGCGTGCCTCGTCGCCGCGCGTGAGCTTCAGCCGCTCCACCAGCTTGCGGATGATTTGCACGAAATCCTGCTTGGCTTTGCCTTCCGGGGCATCGCCGGCGAGGATTTCCTGCAAGAGGTGCTGGCGTCGCTGCTGGTGGCTCTTGAGGCGCGCGGCCATGGGGTCGTGGGGCACGAGGGCGCGGCCGAGCGCGAGCACTGTGACGAACACGCCGATGCCGCCGATGACGGCAATGCCGGTCTCGTCGAAGCCGACCAGCCAGGTCATCAAGCTATGAAAGAGGGGGAGGTTCATATTTCGAACTTCGCCATTTTTTGCATGATGTAGATGCCTGCGGACATGGCGAACGCCGCGCCGAGCAGCATCTTGTTGCCCAATTCCGTCTCGAACAGGCGGGCGATGTAGGGCCGGTTGATGCCCGACAGAATGGCCATGGTGATGAATGGCAGTGAGCCGATGATCGCCGCGCTGGCACGTGCCTCCGACGCCATCGCGCGGACTTTGAGCTTCATCTGCCGGCGTCGCCGGAGCACGGTTTCAAGGTTTTCGAGCGTCTCCGCGAGATTGCCGCCCGTTTCCTTCTGAACCGAAAGGCTCACGACCAGGAACTTGATCTCGGGAGTGTCGACGCGCTTTGCGCAATCCCACAGGGCCTGGTCCATCTGCTGACCGAGCCGGATCTGATCCGACACGCGCCTGAATTCCATGCCGACGGGGTCCGGCACCTCTTGCGCGACCACGACGAAAGTCTCGGCGATCGGCAGGCCCGACTTGATGCCGCGCACCATGAGCCCGATGGCATCGGGGAACTGAGCCGTGAACTTCTTGGCGCGGCGGTGGCAGGCGTAGCTGACCACCAGATGCGGCAACAGCAACCCGAGAACGATGGCCGCCGGCACCGCGATCGCGAGCATGAGGTCGAAGTAGAAGAAGAGCCCGCCGAAGAACACGGCAGTCACGCCGCACATCATCGCGTAGGTTCCGAGCGTCATCGACCAACCGGTACGCAGAAGTCGGAGCCGCAGGAGCTCGGGGCGCGGCAGCAGGTTTCGCACCATGCTGTCGAGGCCGTTGTTCCGCTTCTGGTCGAGGCGAAGGATCACCTCCTGGACCTGCTCATCGCCGCCCTGGCCGCGCGCGCGGGCGCGCACGCGCTGGACGCGCTTGGCGCCGGGCTCATCGCCGCCGAAGGCGAACGCGACGGAGAGCACGGTGAGGCCAAGAACGCCCGCGAGGACCCAGAGCAGGACGTCGCTGTCGATTGAGCCGCTCATGATGCTGTCGATCATGCCATGGCCTCCAAGAGGGCGCGGTCGAGGCCGTAGTACTCGGCGCGCTGGGTGAAGTGCGGCCTGAGACCGCTCGACTCGAACCGGCCCTTCAGCCGTCCGTCGGGCATCTCGCTCTCGAAGTGGTAGGCGAACAACTCTTGCGTGGTGATCACGTCGCCCTCCATGCCGACCACTTCGGTGACGTTGGTGACGCGTCGGATGCCGTCGCGCATGCGGCTGATCTGGACGATCATGTCGATGGCGGCGGCGATCTGGGTGCGGACCGCGCGGCTCGGCAGGTTGACGCCCGCCATGCCGATCATGTTCTCCAGTCGGGTGAGCGCCTCGCGCGGCCGGTTGGCGTGAACCGTGGAGAGCGAGCCATCATGGCCGGTGTTCATGGCCTGGAGCATGTCGAGCGCCTCGGAACTCCGGATTTCACCGAGGATGATCCGGTCCGGCCGCATACGCAGCGCGTTCTTGACGAGATCACGCATGGTGATCTCGCCTCTCCCCTCGAGATTGGCCGGCCGGGTCTCGAGCCGAACCACGTGCGGCTGCTGCAGCTGCAGCTCGGCCGCGTCCTCGATCGTGACGATGCGCTCCGTCTGATCGATCATCTGCGACATCGCGTTCAGCAGCGTGGTCTTGCCCGAGCCTGTGCCGCCGGAGATCAATATGTTGAGCCGCGAGCGCGAGGCGATCTTCAGCACCACCGCCATCTGCGGCGAGATGTTCTCCTGCCGGATCATCACGTCGAGCGTGATGCCCTTCTTGGAGAATTTTCGGATTGAGATCGATGGACCGTCGATCGCCAGCGGTGGCACGATGATATTGACGCGGCTGCCGTCGGGCAGGCGGGCATCCACCAACGGCGTCGACTCGTCGATGCGGCGGCCGATCATCGTGACGATACGCGTCGCAATCGACATCACGTGCGGATCGTCGCGGAACGTGACGTCCGTCATCTCGAGCT
>DASZHJ010000066.1:0-3123 GCA_035938015.1 Allostellaceae bacterium | reverse complement strand
CGCGAGCGCCGCCTCGGCTTCGCCGCCTGGACGCTGCTCTTCTACGCGCTCTGGCATCGCCACCACGTCCGCCGCCGCCCGCCCGCCGGCGACGTCTTCGCCGCGCTCGGCGACCGCGGGTGAGCGCGTAGTTGTTTTCCGCGGGCGACCAGCCGCCACACCAACCCTCGTCGCCCGCGTAACGTCCCCCTCACCCCAACCCCCTCCCCGTTGGGGAGAGGGGGTAATACTCGCTCTTTCTTCTCCCTCTCCCCAGCGGGGAGAGGGAGGGGTGAGGGGTGTTTCAGCTCTCGAGCTGCCAGGCGAGTTCCTCGCCGGCGAGGAAGGGTTTCACCGCGCTCTCGCCCGCGCGGATCTCCGCGGGGATGCGCCAGGGGCGGTGCACCAGCGTGACGCGCTCCTCGTTGGGCGCGAGGCCGTAGAAGCGCGGGCCGTTGAGGGAGGCGAAGACCTCCAGGCGATCGAGTGTCTGTTCCTCGGCGAAGACCTGCGCATAAAGCTCCAGCGCCGCGGGCGCGGTGAAGATGCCGGCGCAGCCGCAATCGGCCTCTTTGTCCTTGACCGGATGCGGCGCGGTGTCGGTGCCGAGGAAAAATTTCGGATTGCCCGAGACCGCCGCGCGGCGGAGCGCGAGGCGGTGCGGCTCTCGCTTGGCGATCGGCAGGCAATACATGTGCGGCCGAAGCCCGCCCTGGAAGATGGCGTTCCGGTTGATGATCAGATGATGCGCGGTGATGGTGGCGGCGAGATTTTCACCGGCGCCGCTCACGAAGTCGACGGCGTCCTTGGTGGTGATGTGCTCGAGCACGATCTTGAGGCCGGGCAGGCGCGCCATCAGCGGCGCCAGCACGTGCTCGATGAACCGGGCCTCGCGGTCGAACACGTCGACCTCGGGGTCCGTGACCTCGCCGTGGATCAGGAGCGGCATACGCAGATCCGCCATGCGCTCCAGCACCCGATAGGTCTTCGCGATATCGGTGACGCCGAGCGCCGAGTTGGTGGTGGCTTTCGCGGGATAGAGCTTCACCGCCGCGAACACGCCGGCGCGGTAGCCGCGCTCGACCTCGGCGGGATCGGTGCCGTCGGTCAAGTAGCAGGTCATCAGCGGAGTGAACCGCGCGCCCTTCGGCAAGGCCGCAAGGATGCGTGCGCGGTAGGCCTCGGCCGCGGCGACCGTGGTGACCGGCGGCACCAGGTTCGGCATCACGATGGCGCGGGCGAATTGCCGCGCCGTGAACGGCAGCACCGCCGCCAGCATCGCCCCGTCGCGGAAATGCGCGTGCCAGTCATCGGGTCGGCGCAGCGTCAGGGGTCTCTCGGACAAGGCCTCGGCTCCTCGGGGTGAGGGGGTGCTTCTGCATAGACGAAAAGCACACTATATCTAAGCCAAACCTTTAGGAGGCTCCATGACCGCCTGCATCGTCGGCTGGTCCCACACCAAGTTCGGCAAGCACGAGAACGAGGACATCGAGTCGCTGATCACTAAGGTCGCGACGGACGCGATCAAGGACGCGGGGCTCGCGCCCGCGGAGATCGACGAGATCTTCATCGGCACCATGAACGCGGGCTTCGTGCGTCAGGAGTTTCCGTCCTCGCTGGTGCTCCAGGCGGATCCCGCGCTGCGCTTCAAGCCGGCGACGCGGGTGGAGAATGCCTGCGCCACCGGCTCGGCCGCGATTCACCAGGGCCTGAACTCGATCGAGGCCAAGCGCGCGCGCAAGGTGCTGGTGATCGGCGTCGAGAAGATGAGCGAGGTGACGGGACCGGCGGTGGGCGACATCCTGATCCGCGCGGCCTACCTCAAGGAGGAGGCCGGGATCGAGGGCGGGTTCGCCGGCGTCTTCGGGCGCATCGCGCAGATGTATTTTCAGCGCTACGGCGACCGCTCGGACGCGCTCGCCCGCATCGCCGCCAAGAACCACAAGAACGGCGCGGTCAACCCGCTGGCGCAGATGCAGAAGGATCTGGGCTACGATTTCTGCCGCACGGTCTCCGACAAGAACCCGCTGGTGGCGGGCCCGCTGCGCCGCACGGATTGCTCGCTGGTCTCCGATGGCGCGGCGGCGCTGGTCCTGGCGGACGTGGAGACATCGCTGGCGCTGGAGAAGGCCGTGGTGTTCAGGGCGACCGAGCACGTCAACGATTTCCTGCCGCTCTCCAAGCGCGACATCGTGGCCTTCGAGGGCCCGGAGCTCGCCTGGAAGCGCGCGCTCGCCAAGAGCGGCGTCGAGCTCGCCGATCTGAGCTTCGCCGAGGTACACGACTGCTTCACCGTGGCGGAGCTCTTGATCTACGAGGCAATGGGGCTCGCACCCAAGGGCCAGGGCGCTCGCGCCATCGAGGAAGGTTGGACCGAAAAGACCGGCAAGCTGCCGATCAACCCCTCGGGCGGCCTCAAGTCCAAGGGCCATCCGATCGGCGCCACCGGCGTCTCCATGCACGTGCTGGCGGCGATGCAGCTCACGGGCACCGCGGGCGGCATCCAGGTCAAGGACGCCGAGCTCGCGGGCGTCTTCAACATGGGCGGAGCCGCGGTCGCGAATTACGTGAGTATCCTGGAGCGGCTGTGAGCGTCGTGCGTCCTTCGACTCGGCGCTTTGCGCCGGCTCAGGATGAGGGGTTTTCTTTGTGCACCCACTGTTCCCCTCATCCTGAGCCGCGCCCTGAGCTTGTCGAGGGGCGCGAGTCGAAGGACGCACTGAGTCCATCCAGCCATAACCCGGAGCGCTCTCGATGACCGAATTTCGCGCCCTCGTGCTGCATGACTCCGACGGCAAGGTCGGCGCGAAGATCGAGCGCCTGCCGGAGACGGCGCTCCCCGACGGCGAGGTCACCGTCGACGTCGAGTACTCCACCCTCAATTACAAGGACGGGCTGATCCTCAACGGGCTCGGGCGGCTGGTGCGGAAATATCCGCACGTGCCCGGTGTGGATTTCGCGGGGCGCGTCTCGGTCTCGACATCGCCGGAGTACAAGCCCGGCGAGACCGTGCTGCTCACGGGCTGGCGCGTGGGCGAGGTGCAGTGGGGCGGCTTCGCCGAGAAGGCGCGCGTGAAGGCGAGCCAGCTGGTGCGCCTGCCGCCGGGCCTCACGACCAGGCGCGCCATGGCGGTCGGCACCGCG